>JAFSEB010000017.1 GCA_017435905.1 Clostridia bacterium
AAAACGAATCCATTCCGGGCAACTGCATCGTCATCGTCGGTCGGAATATCGACGGATATGCCTTCCTCCTCTTCCTTGCATTTCCCCGAAAGCGATCCATTTTGCGGTCGAAGAGTCTAAAAAGGCAAGACCGGTTCTATCAGCAGGCGTGTGGTCGAAGGAATAGTGGTGCTATTTCAAGACCGCACAACATACTGATAGGGCCGGTATTGCCTTTATTAGACCGATGTTTTCTTAACGGGATGCCCCTTTTCGGACTTCTCTTTCATTATGCCTGTTTTTCTTAGAAATCGATAGCCTTATCGATGTATTCCACAAGGCTGCTGATGGGGAGACGTACCTGCTGCATGGTGTCACGGTCACGGACGGTGACGGTCTCATCTTCAAGGGTGTCAAAGTCCACGGTGATGCACAGCGGCGTGCCGATCTCATCCTGACGGCGGTAACGCTTGCCGATGGCACCGGTCTCATCGTAATCCACGTTGAAGCGCTTTGCGAGCATGGCGTAAACTTCCTTTGCCTTGTCGCCGAGCTTGTTCTTCTGCAGGGGAAGAACGGCAGCCTTGAAGGGAGCAAGAGCGCCATGGAGGTGGAGCACGTTGCGGATATCGCCGCCTTCGAGAACTTCCTCATCGTATGCATCGCAAAGGAAGGCAAGGACAACACGGTCTGCGCCGAGGGAGGGCTCGATGCAGTAGGGGATGTACTTTTTGTTGGTGAAGGGATCCTGATACTCAAAACTCTGACCGGAGTGGTTTGCATGGGCTTTCAGGTCGAAATCCGTACGGCTTGCGACACCCCAAAGCTCGCCCCAGCCGAAGGGGAAGAGGAACTCGAAATCGGTGGTGCCGTTGGAATAGTGGGAAAGCTCCTCTTTTTCATGCTCACGCAGGCGGAGGTTTTCTTCCTTCATGCCGAGGGAAAGGAGGAACTTTTTGCAGTAATCCTTCCAGTATTCATACCACTCAAGCTCAGTGCCCGGTGCGCAGAAGAATTCAAGCTCCATCTGCTCAAATTCACGGGTACGGAAGGTGAAGTTGCCCGGGGTGATCTCATTGCGGAAGGACTTGCCGATCTGCGCAATGCCGAAGGGGATCTTCTTACGGGTGGTACGCTGTACGTTCTTGAAGTTGACGAAGATGCCCTGCGCCGTTTCGGGACGAAGGTAGATCTCGCTGGCGGAATCTTCCGTAACACCCTGGAAGGTCTTGAACATCATGTTGAACTTGCGAATGCCGGTGAAATCTGCCTTGCCGCACTCGGGGCAAACGATGCCTTCCTTGGCGATGTACTCGGACATCTGCTCGTTGGTCCAGCCGTCGGGATGGACGTTTTCAAGACCCTTTTCGGCGGCGTAATCTTCGATGAGCTTATCGGCGCGGAAACGGGCTTTGCAGGCTTTGCAGTCCATAAGGGGATCGTTGAAATTGACCACATGGCCGGAAGCAACCCAGGTTTCGGGGTTCATGAGAATGGCGCTGTCCATACCCACATTGTAGGGGCTTTCCTGAACGAACTTACGCCACCATGCCTTCTTCACGTTGTTCTTGAATTCCACGCCAAGGGGGCCGTAGTCCCAGGTGTTGGCGAGGCCGCCGTAAATTTCGGAACCGGCGAAAATGAAGCCGCGGTTTTTGCAGAGCGCAACGATCTTATCCATACCGAATCGTGCCATTTTTATCTGAATCCTCCTAATGAAAATATGGTTTTCATGCAATAAAACAACATTGTTATTATATCATAGGAAGGCTTTTTGTAAAGGGAAAACGAGGTTTTCGACATGATGGAGAGAAAGCAGGAATCACCAAAAAACGGCATGCTGCGTACTATATCGTAACGGCGGCCGAAAGGCCGGCAAATAAACAAGGAGGAAATACGATATGTGTAATTGGGGTATGTGCGGCAGCAATAACTGGTGGTGGATCATCATCCTGATCCTGCTTGCGGAAGGCTGCGGCAATAACGGCGGCTGCGGCTGCGGCAATGAATGCGGCAGCGGCGGCTGGTGGTGGATCATTATCCTGATCCTGCTTCTCGGCGGCTGCGGCAGCAACAACGGCTGCGGCTGTGAAAACGATTGCGGCTGTGGCAGCAATGTGGGCAACAGCTGCTGCTGCTAAAAAGGGGATCGCAGCACTTTGTGCTGCAGGGCACGGTCTTTGGCCGTGCCTTTTTTTGTGCCTCAGCAAAAAAATTTTGCCGAGGCAATATTTTTAGGATGACAGCATTGAAAAATGACTCAAAATACGTTACACTATATTCACAAATGCTTAGTTCCCTTCATCGCAAAAACAAAAAGGATTTCGGAATCATTTATTCATCCAAACGATAAAAATGAAATAACTGTTACGACCGCTTTTTATTTGCGGGAGTAGGGAACACATTACATGCATCAAGTTAAGAAAGGAAGGTTTCTGAAAATGTTGGAAAAACTGTTCAAACTGAAGGAACGCAACACCACCGTTAAGACAGAGATTATTGCAGGCGTTACCACATTCTTTGCAATGGCCTACATCATCTTTGTCAACCCCGGTTTTCTGAGTGAAACCGGTATGGATTACAATGCCGTTATGATGGCAACTTGCTTCGCAGCGGCACTTGGTACCATTCTGACCGCATTCCTCGCAAACGTTCCCTTCGCACAGGCACCCGGCATGGGTCTTAACGCATTCTTTACCTATACCGTATGCTTCAGCATGGGCTACACCTGGCAGAATGCGCTGGCCATCGTCATGCTGTCCGGTCTGATCTTCTTTGCGGTTTCCGTTTCTCCGCTGCGCTCCAAGATCATTGAGTCCATCCCGGCTTCCCTCAAGAGCGCTATCAGCGCCGGTATCGGTCTCTTCATTGCCCTCATCGGCATGCTGAATGTCGGCATCATCACCGCCAACAACAACCTTGTTGACATGGGTGCCATCACCTCCGGTCCAGCACTGCTCGCACTTGCAGGCCTTGTGATCACCGCCATCCTGATGGCATATAAGGTAAAGGGTGCTATCTTCATCGGCATCATCGCCACCACCGTGCTCGGTATCCCCTTCGGCCTCACCGTTTTCCCGGAAAAGATCACCTTCTCCGGCTTTCGTGCCCTTGCTCCCATCTTCGGCAAGGTCTTCACCGAAGGCTTCACCGGCCTGATGGCAAACGGTCTCCTTGCACTGCTTACCGCTATCATTACCTTTGCAATTTGCGACTGTTTCGACACCGTCGGCACGCTTATCGGTACTGCCAAGGCTGCTAACATGCTTGATGAAGAAGGCAACCTCCCCGAAGGCGACAAGGCGCTCATTGCTGACGCTGTTGCCACCGTTTGCGGTGCTATCCTTGGTACTTCTACTGTTACCACCTTTGTTGAAAGCTCCACCGGCATCAGCGAAGGCGGCCGTACCGGTCTGACCAGCGTTGTGGTCGGCGTTCTGTTCCTGCTTGCTGCATTCTTCTTTGCACCCATCGCAGGCATTGTTCCCTCCGCTGCTACCTCTCCGGCGCTCATCATCGTTGGTGTTCTGATGCTTAGCAATGCTGCTGATATCAATTGGAAGGATATTGAGATTGCGATCCCGGCATTCCTGACCATTGCCATCATGCCGTTTGCCTATTCCATCTCCGACGGTATCGGCTTCGGCTTCATCTCCTACACCCTCATCAAGATGGCACGCGGCAAGTTCAAGGAAGTTCCCGTGTTCCTCTATATCATCAGCGTACTGTTCATTCTCCAGTATGTACTTACCTTCAGATAATTAGCAGTTCCGGCAACGAAGCGGGCGGCGAATCATTCGCCGCCCGCTTTTCTGTGTGATATTATCACTTGCTTTTTTTCGGGGAATCCTTTACCTTATTGATAGTCGAAAAGAACAGGGGAGGGGCCATGGTAAAATGAGGAAAGAAACAGGTTTTCGCCTGCTGCGTACGGCTTTGCTTACCGCTGCGGCGGCGTTGACCGTATTTGGCCTGATGAACGGAGAATTTCAGAAGGTGCTGCAAAAGGCAGCAGCCATCTGCCTTGAATGCATCGGGATAGGATAACAAAATGAAAAAGCTTTCTATTTCCATGAAACGGCGGCTTGTTCAGTTTTTGAGCGCATTGGCGATTAACTTGAATTTGCCCGGCTTTATTAACGGTAATATTTATACAGGACAGCTCAAAGGCATTTGCGTTCCTGTGCTCAACTGTTATTCCTGCCCCGGTGCCTTGGGTGCATGTCCCATCGGTGCACTGCAGTCGTCCTTTGCGGCAAGGGGCGGAAAGGTCGCCTATTATGTGCTTGGCTCCATGCTGCTGTTTGCGCTGACGCTTGGCCGCTTTTTCTGCGGTTGGCTTTGCCCCTTTGGCGCATTGCAGGGACTTCTGCACAAAATCCCAGTCAAAAAAGCCAAAATTCCAAATTCGGTTGATCGGCCGATGCGGTATTTGAAGTATGTCATGCTGTTTGTGATGGTCATCGCTCTGCCGCTGCTTGTCAGAAACGGCGTTGATATGAGCCAGCCCTTCTTTTGCAAATGGATCTGCCCGGCAGGAACGCTGGAAGGCGGCGTACCCCTTGCGATCGCAAACGGTGCTGTGCGCAGTGCACTTGGCGGTCAGTTCATTCTGAAACTGTCCATTGCACTTTTGATCGTAACCGCCTGCGTATTGATCTACCGTGCATTCTGCAAATATCTCTGCCCGCTCGGTGCGTTTTACGCCTTGTTCGCCAAGCTGAGCCTTTACCGGTTCAAGGTGGATGCGCACGCCTGCATCGGCTGCGGTAAATGCGCTGCGGTATGTAAAATGGGCGTTGACCCCGTTAAAACACCGAACAGCGCAGAATGCATCCGCTGCGGCGACTGCATCGGCGCATGCCCTGTTAACGCTATTGGTCGTGAAACACCGTTTTGTTCTCGAAAGAATACAAAAAAGGAGAATGTTGAGTGAATAAGATAGTATTGAGTTTCCTGCTTGCGGCTTTGCTGCTGTTTTCCGTCGGTTGCGGCGATGTAAAGGAAGAAATACCGCCTGTGGAAACACCTGCCGCTTCCGAAACGCCGGAAACGGGATCTGTTGAAGAACAGGAGGAAACCACCGTGGAACTGCCGCAGCTCGACGGACCAGTTTTTGATGCGGAGACCGTGAACCTTGACGGCGAGACCTTCAACGTTCTCGGCTTTGCACGGGAACATGATCTGACTGTTGTCAACTTTTGGGCAACTTGGTGCGGCCCCTGTGTCAGCGAGATGCCGGGACTCCAAAGCCTGCATGCACGCTTTGAGAAGGGGGAGGATCAATCTTCCGTTGCCATTCTCGGCGTGTGTCTTGATGCGGAAAACGCAGGGGATGTGAAGGCAGTACTGGAATACACCGGCGCCGCATACCCGAACATTGTGTTTGCGCAGGAAATGCTGGAGTATGTGGACCTGATGTATATCCCTGCTACGGTATTTCTCGACAAAGACGGACATATCGTGGGTGACCCCGTGGTAGGTGCTATGGATGAAAGCCTGTGGCTTTCCGAGATAGAAAAGCGCCTTGGTTTGCTCGGTTTGAGCCTCTGAAAGAACACGATCTGATAGAATACAATGGAAAAAGACGGGAGCGATCCCGTCTTTTTGTGTGTATCATTGTTCTGTTTGTGTGCCCTTTGCGATCAACGCTTCTTTTTCCGCCCGTGTGAGCTGCTTGAATGCATATTCCCGGCGCATGGCACTGCTTTTATCGGGAAAGGCTTCCGAATAAGCAAGTTCAACAGGCAGACGGGAGCGTGTATATTTGGCGCCTTTGCCTGCGTTATGGGTGCGGATTCGGCTGTTAAGATCCGCAGCATAGCCGGAATACAGTGTTCCGTCCGCACAGCGGAGCATGTATGCGTAAAACACTTAGTATCCGAGCACTTCGTCGATAAGGACGATGTGGAGTGCGCTGAGCATGCGGGGCGGATATTCGATGATGCTCGTGACACGGCACATACGCTGGGGCGTGCTGCAATCCGCACATTTGCCGGTGATGGCGCAGGGGGTGTTGAGGCCGAGGCGCTTGCCGTTGGGCGGGCAGGCTTCACGCTTGATGCGGGCGATGGCATCATCGATACCACCTTCCACAAGCTTGTTTTTGCCTACAAAAAGGATCACGTTTTTCGGACCTGCAAACATGCCTGCCACACGGTTGCCGGTGCCGTCGATGTTCACAAGGCGGCCGTCACGGGTGATGGCGTTGGTGGAGCAAACGAACCAATCCGCATGGGCTGCGCTCTGCTGCGCTGCGGCAGGATCCTTGGACTTCCAATGCCAGTAAACGGGATTGCCTTTTGCTTCGAGGGCTTCATAAAGGCCCATCGCCGTTACGGTCTGCGAACCGCCGAAACCGACAGAGCCGTTTTCGATGAGGGAAAGACCGATCTTTTTTGCTTCTTCTGCATTGGCAGCGCTGTGCACGAGAAAACCTCGTTTTTCAAGGGATGCAAAAAAGGCTTCATAGTTTTCACAGAACATAAACAGGATCCTCCGTATAAGATGTGCAGGACGGTCTGCTTTGTGCGGACCGTGCGAAAGTATTATAGCATATTTGCTGCCGCCCTTGCAATTTGCGCCTGTTTCAAGTATGCTTTTATATGGAGATTTCTGCAAATAATCCATTTTAGATGATCAACCTTGGAGGGATACGATGGCATACAGCCAGGACCTGATTCGCAACTTCTGCATTATTGCGCACATTGACCACGGCAAATCCACCCTTGCGGACCGCATGATCGAGCTTACCGATACCGTTGCGATCCGTGACATGGAAGCACAGCTTCTTGACACCATGGATATTGAGCGTGAACGAGGCATCACCATCAAAGCCACCGCCGTGCGCATGTACTATACCCACACGGACGGCAAGCAGTACATGTTCAACCTGATCGACACTCCCGGCCATGTGGACTTTACCTATGAAGTATCCCGTGCGCTGGCTGCCTGTGAGGGCGCCGTGCTGGTGGTGGATGCTACGCAGGGCATCGAGGCACAGACCCTTGCGAACGTATACCTTGCCCTTGATAACGGCCTTGAGATCGTGCCTGTGATCAACAAGATCGACCTTCCCAGTGCAGATCCGGAGCATGCCATCCGTGAGATCGAAGATGTGATCGGTCTTCCCGCCACGGATGCGCCCCGCATCAGCGCAAAGCTTGGTACCAATGTAAACGAAGTGCTCGCACAGCTTGTTGACCTTGTGCCTCCGCCGGAGGGAAGTGCGGAAGCACCGCTTCGTGCACTCATTTTTGACAGCATTTACGACAATTACAAAGGTGCGCTGAGCTATGTCCGCGTCAAGGAAGGCACGGTGCGTGCCGGTATGCGCATCCGCTCCATGGCCACCGGCAACGAATTCGATGTAACGGAAGTCGGCGTTTTCACACCCACGCTGAAGCCTACGGAAGAACTTGCGGCAGGTGAGGTCGGTTATATTGCCGCTTCCATCAAGAGCGTTTCCGAGACCAAGGTGGGCGATACCATCACCGATGTTGCCAACCCCGCAAAGGAGCCTCTTCCCGGCTATAAGCAGGCGAACCCCATGGTGTTCTGCGGTATCTATCCTGCAGACGGTGCGGATTATGAATCCCTCCGTGATGCGCTCGATAAGCTCGTTCTTAACGATGCATCCCTCTCTTATGAACCTGAAACCTCCATGGCACTCGGCTTCGGCTTCCGCTGCGGTTTCCTCGGTCTTCTGCATATGGAGATCATTCAGGAGCGCCTGGAACGTGAATTCGACCTTGATCTTGTGACCACCGCCCCGAGCGTTATCTATAAGGTCAAGAAGAATGACGGCACGGAGCTTTCCGTGGATAATCCCAGCAACCTTCCCGATCCCTCCGAGATCATGTATATGGAAGAACCCATGGTGGAGGCACACATCATGACACCCTCTGATTACGTGGGTTCCATCATGGAACTTTGCCAGGAAAAGCGCGGCGTGTTCAAGGATATGAAGTATATTGAGGAAAACCGTGTCAATATCCTTTACGAGCTGCCCCTCAACGAGATCATCTATGATTTCTTCGATCAGCTCAAATCCAGAAGCCGTGGTTACGCTTCCTTTGACTACGAACTGAAGGAATATGTGCAGAGCGACCTTGTGAAGCTCGATTTCCTTCTTAACGGCGATATGTGCGATGCGCTTTCCACCATCGTCCACAAGGATAAAGCCTACGGCAAGGGACGTGCTGTGGCGGAGAAGCTGCAGGAAGTGATTCCGCGCCAGCAGTTTGAGATCCCCATTCAGGCAGCCATCGGCGGCAAGATCATCGCCCGTGAAACGGTGCGTGCCGTCCGCAAGGACGTTCTTGCCAAGTGCTACGGCGGCGACATCACCCGTAAGAAGAAGCTGCTTGAAAAGCAGAAGGAAGGTAAGAAGCGCATGCGCCAGATCGGCACCGTGTCACTGCCCAGTGAAGCCTTCATGAGCGTTCTTCGCATCAACTGAGGAAGCATATGTCCGGTTTATATGTTCACATTCCGTTCTGTAAGGCAAAATGCAGATACTGTGACTTTGTTTCCTTTGCTGACCATGACTGCATGGGGGATTACTGTGCGGCGCTTTTGAAGGAGATCCGCCTCAGTGCAGCGGCGCTGCCAAAGCGTGAGTATGAAAGCGTATTCTTTGGTGGCGGCACGCCTTCCATTCTGCCGGTCGGTGCAATTTCGCTGCTGCTGCATGCGCTGAAGGAAAGCTTTACCGTTCTGCCCGATGCGGAGATCACCATCGAAGCCAATCCCGGAACGCTGACGGAGGAAAAGCTGAAGGAATACAAAGCTGCCGGCATCAACCGCCTTTCCATGGGCCTGCAAAGCGCAAACGATGCGCTGCTGGAAAACGTTGGCCGCATACATCGTTACCGGGAATTCGTGCAAAACTACGAATGTGCAAGGGCTGCCGGCTTTGATAACATCAGCGCGGATATCATGTACGGCCTGCCCGGACAGACGGTAAAGGACCATATGGATACCATCGAAGCGCTGTACAGGCTGGGACTTGACCACATCAGCGCCTATTCGCTCATCGTGGAGGAGGGGACTCCCCTTTATACGGACATCATCGGCGGTGCGGAAAGCCTCCCTGCGGAGGATGATGCATACCTCATGCATAAAAAGGGCATGGAGTTTCTTGAACAGCTCGGTTATCACCGTTACGAGATCTCCAATTACGCCAAACCGGGCAGAGAATCCCGTCACAATGTGAACTATTGGGAAAACGGGGAATACCTCGGTCTCGGTCTCAATTCCCATTCCGCTATGCGGATAGAAGGGCAGTGGCTCCGGTTTGCAAACACGGCAAGCCTGCCGGATTATCTCTCCCACAGCGCACGTGGGGTGCGCCCCCTTGCGGAACCGCCGGAGATCATCCCCGAAAAAGAGGAAATGTTTGAGACTGTGATGCTTGGCCTTCGTATGACAAAGGGCGTTGATGAGGAGAACTTCCGGAAGCGCTTTGGGAAAAGTATGGAGGAAGCTTACGGCGATGCGCTCCTTTCGCTGCGGGAAAAGGGCTGGCTTCTTCGTGAAAACGGCTTTATCCGGCTGACGGAGGAAGGCCTTGATTTTCAGAACGAGGCGCTGATGTCTTTTCTTGATGATTGATCCTTTTTTACGGCGGCAGAAATTATCAAGTTAATGTTACCGTTTTGTCACAAAGCAAAGCTCTGCACGGGTTGACAAAGACTCGGCGCAGAGCTATATTTTTATTGTAAGGTTTAGCACTCGATTACGGCGAGTGCTAACAAGAAGGCGGGAAGGAGGGCGCCAATGGAGCTTGATGCAAGAAAAATGCAGATCCTGCAGGCGATCATCGATGATTACATCATGACCGCAGCGCCCGTGGGTTCAAGAACCATTGCCAAACGGGCGGATATCTTCCTTTCGCCGGCCACCATCCGCAACGAGATGGCAGACCTTGAGGAGATGGGCTTTCTTGAACAGCCTCACACCTCCGCAGGCCGAATTCCTTCCGATAAGGCATACCGCCTGTATGTGAACAGCATCATGCAGCGTGCCAAGCTGACGGATGCGGAAGTTCGCTACATCCGCGATCATTACTCCAAAAGGCTGGATGAAGTGGATGAGGTGGTCAAGCAGACCGCATGGGTGCTTTCAAGCGTCACCAAATACACCGCAATGGTGCTTGCACCGCAGCTTCACACCATTAAGCTCAAGTATATCCACCTTGTGCCCATTGCGGAGGATAAAGCCCTTGCCATCATCGTGACGGATACGGGGATGACCAGGGATTCCGTGATCCGCATACCCCGGGGCATGTCCCCCGATGCGCTTGAACGGCTCGGCAAGGCGATGAGCGCCAGGTTCCAGAACTGCCGCCTTGATGAGATCACTCTGGCGGAATTCAATGCCCTTTCCGGCGAGGTCGCCGCAGAGCGGGAATTTCTTGACGGGATGCTCAGAAGCGTGCAGCGGAGCATGGCAAAGGATGGCCGCAGCGTAGAGCTGAGCGGTGCCACCAACATTCTCAATTACCCGGAATACAATGACAGAGACCGGGCACGGGCGCTTTTGACCGCCATTGAAGAGCGGGATGTGCTCTATAAAATGCTTTCGGAAGCCACCAATGTGGAGTTTTCCGTCCGCATCGGCAATGAAAACGAAGACGAAAGCATGCAGGATTGCAGCGTGGTCACTGCAACCTACAAAATCGGTAAGAATCCGATCGGTTCTTTCGGCGTCATCGGTCCCACGCGTATGGATTACGCAAGGGTGCTGGCAATGATGGGGCAGATCGGCAGAAGTCTCAGCGAAGTGCTGACGAATATGTTTGAAGAGGAGCGAAACTGACTTGGCTAAGAAAAAGGAACAGGCGAAAAACGAGCCCGCACAGCAGAACTGTGAGGCGGAAGTAAACGCCGAAGTGAAGAGCGAAGAGACGGTACCTGAAAACGTAACGCTGACAAAAGCGGAATTCGATCAGGTCAAGGCACACATTGACGGTCTTCAAAAGGAAAAGGAAGAGACCGTTCAGATGGCACAGCGGCTGCAGGCGGATTTCGACAATTACCGCAAGCGCAACGCATCCCTTCGCCTTGAAAGCCTTGATGAAGGGGCAAGGGAGATCATCAAAGACATCCTTCCCGTGCTCGATAATTTCGACCGTGCCATGGAAAACACGGCAAATGTGGATCCCGGCTATGTGGAAGGCATTCGCCTTGTACACAAACAGCTTCTCGGCATCCTTGAAAAGAACGGCCTTGAAGAGATCCCTGCGGAAGGTATGTTCGATGCAGACCTGCACAATGCGGTCATGCAGGAGGAAGCGGAAGACAAGGAAAGCGGCATGATCACCGCCGTGTTCCAAAAAGGCTACAAAGTGAAAAATCGCATCATTCGCCACAGCATGGTGAAGGTTGCGAAGTAAATAAAACAAACATAACATTTTAGATCACAATTTTGAATTGGAGGAAATAGAAAACATGGCAAAGATTATCGGTATCGACCTTGGCACCACCAACTCCTGCGTTGCAGTCCTCGAAGGCGGCGAACCTGTTGTTATCCCCAACGCTGAAGGCGCACGCACCACTCCCTCTGTTGTTGCGTTCAAGGACAACGAGCGCATCGTCGGCAACGCTGCAAAGCGTCAGGCCATCACCAATCCCGACAGGACCATCAGCTCCATCAAGCGTGAGATGGGTTCTTCCTATAAAAAGACCATCGACAACAAGGATTATACTCCCCAGGAGATCTCCGCAATGGTGCTCCAGAAGCTGAAGCAGGATGCGGAAGCTTATCTTGGCGAGACTGTTTCTCAGGCTGTTATCACCGTTCCCGCTTACTTCAGCGACAGCCAGCGTCAGGCAACCAAGGATGCCGGCCGCATCGCAGGCCTTGAAGTGCTCCGCATCATCAACGAGCCCACCGCAGCTGCCCTTGCCTACGGCATGGATAAGGAGACCAACCAGAAGATCCTCGTTTACGACCTTGGCGGCGGTACCTTCGACGTTTCCATCCTTGAGATCGGTGACGGCGTATTCGAAGTTCTTGCTACCCACGGCAACAACCGTCTTGGCGGCGATGACTTTGACCAGCGGATCATGAACCACATCATCCGTCAGTTCAAGGCCGAAAGCGGCATCGATCTTTCCGGCGACCGCATGGCTATGCAGCGCCTGAAGGAAGCTGCTGAGAAGGCCAAGATCGAGCTTTCCAGCATGGCACAGACCAACGTGAACCTGCCCTTCATTACCGCTGATGCCACCGGCCCCAAGCACCTTGACATGACCATCACCCGTGCCAAGTTCAACGAATTGACCGGCGATCTCGTAGACAAGACCAAAGACTGCGTGCATATCGCCATGAAGGATGCCGGTCTTTCCAATGCGGATGTGGATAAGGTCATCCTCGTGGGCGGTTCCACCCGTATTCCTGCCGTACAGGAAATGGTCAAGAACGTTACCGGCAAAGAACCCTTCAAGGGCATCAACCCCGATGAGTGCGTTGCCATCGGCGCAGCCATTCAGGGCGGCGTTCTCGGCGGCGAAGTGAAGGATATCCTCCTTCTCGACGTCACGCCCCTTTCCCTCGGCATTGAGACCGTGGGCGGCGTGTTCACCCGCCTCATTGAGCGCAATACCACCATCCCCACCAAGAAGAGCCAGATCTTCTCCACCGCAGCGGACGGTCAGACCAGCGTTGAAGTCCATGTGCTGCAGGGCGAACGTGAAATGGCCCAGTATAATAAGACCCTCGGCCGCTTCCAGCTTGCAGGCATTGCGCCCGCTCCCCGCGGCGTGCCGCAGATCGAAGTCAGCTTCGACATCGACGCCAACGGCATCGTGCACGTTTCTGCCAAGGATCTTGGTACCGGCAACGAGCAGAAGGTGACCATCACCGCTTCCACCAACCTCAGCGAGGATGAGATCAAGAAGGCTGTCCGTGAAGCGGAGCAGTTTGCCAACGAAGACAAGCAGCGCAAGGAAGAAGTGGAGACCCGCAACCACGCAGACAGCATGGTCTATTCCACCGAAAAGACTCTGAAGGAGCTTGGCGACAAGATCCCTGCCGATGATAAGGCAAAGGTAGAAGCGGAGATCGCAGCCGTACGCAGCGCTCTTGAAGGCAGCGACAGCGCCGCTATTAAGGCCGCCAGCGAAAAGCTTACCGAAGTATCCTACGAAGTCTTCGGCAAGATCTACCAGCAGGCACAGCAGGAAGCTGCTGCAAACGGCGCACAGCAGGGCGGTGCCCAGCCCAACGACGACAATGTTGTTGATGCGGACTACGAAGTGGTGGACGATAAATAATCTTCGCCCCTGAAAACAACATCATACACTCTGCAAAGAGCCGGGGCAGCAATGCCTTGGCTCTTGCGGGGTACATGGAAATAGATCACGATCACATTTTCGTTTTTAACGGAAAGGAGCATTTGGGGAATTGGCAAAGGCAGATTATTATGAAGTACTCGGCGTTGGCCGGGAAGCTTCCGATAGTGAAATAAAAAGCGCCTTTCGCAAAGCGGCAAAGCAGTATCATCCGGATCTTCATCCCGGCGATAAAGAAGCGGAAGCCAAATTCAAGGAGATCAACGAAGCTTATGAGGTACTGTCCGACAGCGGCAAGCGTGCCAAGTATGACCAGTTCGGCCATGCTGCATTTGATCCTGCAGCAGGTGCCGGCGGCGGCTACGGCGGCGCCGGTTTCGGTGATTTTTCCGATATTTTCAGCTCTGTTTTCGGCGGCTTCGGCGGCTTTGGGGGAGGTTCCGCCTACCGCAACGGCCCCGTACAGGGAAACGATCTTCGCTATAACCTGACCATCACCTTCGAAGAAGCGGCCTTTGGTGTCAGGAAGGAGATCCTGATCCCTCGGGAAGATTCCTGCAAGACATGCGGCGGCAGCGGCGCAAAGCCCGGCACACAGCCCACCACCTGCACAACCTGCGGCGGCAGCGGACAGGTTCGTGTACAGCAGAACACGCCCTTTGGTTCTTTCGCAACGGTCCGCACCTGCGATGCCTGCGGCGGTACCGGTAAGATCATCAAGGAACCCTGCCAGGATTGTCGGGGCAAGGGCCGTGTCAGCAAAACGAACCGCATTGCGGTAAATGTGCCTGCCGGCATCAACGATGGGCAAACGCTTACCCTTCGGGGCGAAGGCGAAGCGGGTCACAGGGGGGGACCGAACGGCGACCTTTATGTGGTCATTACCGTGAAACCGCACAAGCTTTTCACACGAAAAGGCTTCGATCTTTACCTCGATATGAACATTCCCATGACGGTCGCATCTTTGGGCGGAGAGATCCAGGTGCCGACACTCAGCGGAACGGTGAAGTACTCTATTCCCGAAGGCACACAGCCGGGAACGACTTTCCGCCTGCGTGAACAGGGTGTGCAGCGGCTCAATGCATCCGGCAAGGGCGACCTGTTCGTGCGTGCGAACGTGCAGATCCCGAAAAAGCTCAACGATGAGCAGCGTGAACTGATGCAGAAGCTTGCGGAATCCTTCGGTGACAAGGTCAGCGAGTCCAAACCGGTGAAGCGCAGCCTGTTTGAGAAAATGAAGGATAAGAGAAACTGATAGAAGCGGCTCCATGTGAGCCGCTTTTCTTTGTATATCGAAAACCACTCGCTGGGCGAGTGGTTCAAAAGAAGCCTATAGGCGATGATGTAGACTGAAAAACTCCCTTTGTTTTAAGATAAAGATGCGGTCCGCCAACTGCAGCAAAGAAAAACAAAGGGAGGTCATCC
>JAFSEB010000018.1 GCA_017435905.1 Clostridia bacterium
TATGTGGATACAGCAGGAAAGAATGCAAAGAAAATAGAAGAATACATCCGACACCAGCTAGATGAAGATAAGGCAGGAGAACAGTTGACGATGGGGAACTTTTAAACCCGTTTACGGGTAGCAAGTAACAAAAACCTTCGCAGCTGGCGGATCGTACTTGCACGACGTGACGTGCATGCTAGTATTAAAGGGTTTTACCCGTCTATGAAAAACCCCCGGCTTCGCCGGGGGATCATTATTTTTCGATCTGATAAGGACTGTGATGGAATGGCATACTTGGCGAACAGAGGATAACGTATTATAATAAAACCGAAGCGGATGTGCTTCAAACACAAGTGAAAGGGGAGGAGAAACACGGTGAAAGGCAAGGCGATCGTTCCAATTTCTGCTTTTGCCTTGGCCATTGCAGCCTGTTTTCTGTGGTTTAAATGGGATGCGATTTTCCAACGGGGCGATCCTCTTCCGTATTTGGCCGCCGCTCTGCAGCTGTCCGAAGAAAAAACATATGCTGCGGTTCCCGAAAGTGAAGGAGTCTTCCTCTCAAAAAGGGGAGAATACAGGCAGCTGTTTGCGGATTTCGAGGAAGAAAACGGCGTAACGTTTTTGGAGCAGGCAGGAAGCGGCTATATTTTCGCAAACGGTGAAAAACGGCTTATCATCTCCTCTGAGATCTATTGGGGCAAATATCAGGTATGGCTCGTTCCGTAACGGACAGAGTTTCATAAAGAGCGCCCTGTACGTGAAACGGGTTTTTATTGCGCCGGAGCCAAAAATGCACTATATTATAATCGATAACAGAAAAAAGAGGTCTTATTATGAAATGGATCGAAATGACGGTTTTTACAACGGAAGAAGGTCTTGATGCGGTGGCGGCACGCTTTGATATGCTTGGCATCCAGCAGGTCGTGATCGAACAGGGACGTGAGAGCATCGAAGCCTTTTTGAAAGAAACGGCAAAATACTGGGATTATGCCGATACAGATGAGCTTGTTGCCGGGGACGAACCCTGTGTCAAGGCTTACCTTGCGGATGCAGGGGAAAACATGGCGCTGGTGGAAGAGGCAGAAGCATCGTTTGCGGCACTCAAAACCATGGATGTGGGCATCGATCTTGGCAGTCTGCGCTTTGTCGTACGAACGGCCGATGATGAGGATTGGGCAAACAACTGGAAGGTCTACTATAAACCGCTGAAGATCGGCGAGCGGCTGCTCGTCCGCCCCTCCTGGGAAGAACTGAACGATGCGGAAGGCAGAACCGTTCTTTCCCTTGATCCCGGCATGGCATTCGGTACCGGTTCCCATCATACCACCCGTATGTGCCTTGAGTACCTTGAAAAGGAAGTGAAAGAAGGGGATGACCTTCTTGACCTTGGCTGCGGCAGCGGCATTCTTTCCATTGCAGGCGTACTTCTGGGCGCAAAGGATGCCATTGCGGTGGATATCGACCCCATTGCGGAAAAGATCGCTTATGAAAATGCCGAGATGAACGGCGTGATGAAGGATCGCTACGATGTCCGCATCGGCGATGTGCTGACGGATGAACCTCTTCGTGCAGGCATTTCCGAAAAGCAGTATGAGGTGGTGACGGCAAACATCGTGGCAGCTGTCATCATTGCGCTGCTGCCCATCGTACCGCCGCTTCTCAAAAAAGGCGGTGCGTTCATTACCTCCGGCATCATTCGTGACAGGCTTGAGGACGTCAAGGAAGCCATCCTTGCAGAGGGTCTTGTGATCGAAAACGTGAACATCAGCGAAGAATGGTGTGCCATTCTTGCAAGAAAGGCGTAACACATGCACCGTTTTTTCATCGACCCCCATGCGGTCTGCGGCAACGAAGCCGTGCTAACCGGCGAGGATGTACAGCACATTGCAAAGGTGCTGCGCCTTCGTGCCGGCGATGAGGTGACCCTTTGCGACGGCGCAAAAACCGAATACACCGCCCGGATCGATTCGGTGGAAAAGGAACGCATCACGCTGCGTGTTCTTGAAACGGCTGCTTCAAAAACGGAAAGTTCGGCGGAGATCACGCTGTATCAGGGGCTTCCCAAAGCAGGAAAGCTTGAGACCATCATCCAAAAATGCGTGGAGCTTGGCATCGGGAAGGTGATCCCCTTTGATGCGGAAAGAAGCGTTGTCAAACTTTCCGAAAAGGATTTTGCAAAAAAACAGTCCCGTTATCAGCGTGTGGCTTATGAAGCGGCAAAGCAGTCCCGGCGCGGCATCATTCCGGAAGTGGGCGGCCTTGTCAAGCTTGCAAAGGAAGACTTTTCAGGCTTCGATCTTATTCTTCTTGCCTATGAGGAAGAGAGGGGCACAACGCTGAAAAAGGCGCTCAGGGCGAAGATGGATGCAAAGCGCATTGCGCTCATCGTGGGTCCCGAAGGCGGTTTTGCCCCTGAAGAAGCGGATATGCTGATCCAAAGGGGTGCTGTATCCGTTTCACTCGGCCCCCGTATCCTCAGAACGGAAACGGCAGGCATGGCAATGCTTGCGATGACCGTTTATGAATTGGAATTCTAAATGTAAGGAGCAGAACATGAAGGCTGCTTTTTGTACCCTTGGCTGCAAGGTCAATCAATATGATACCGAAGCCATGCGTGAGCTTTTTGAAAATGCGGGCTATGAAACGGTGGATTTTTCCGAGCCTGCGGATGTGTATGTGGTCAATACCTGCACGGTAACCGCTACCGGCGATAAGAAATCAAGGCAAATGATATCCCGTGCCCATGCGCTTTCACCGGATGCAAAGATCGTTGTGGCAGGCTGCTATGCGCAGCGCTCCCCGGAAGAGGTCCTTGCGATGCCCGGCGTTTCCCTTGTGATCGGCGCAAAGGACAGGCTTCGTGTGGTAGAACTGACGGAAGCCCTCGGTAAAGAGAAAAAGACGGCAGTAGGTGAACTGAAATGGGAACACACCTTTGAACCGCTTACCGCCTCAAGGGAAGGGCGTACCCGTGCGCATTTGAAAATACAGGAAGGCTGTGACCGCTTCTGCACCTACTGCATCATTCCCTATGCAAGAGGCCCCATCCGCAGCCGTCCGCTTGTGGAGGTCAGAGCGGAGCTCACAAAGCTTGCCAATGCAGGCTATAAGGAAGTGGTGCTGACGGGCATCCATCTGATGTCTTACGGCCGTGACCTTGAAAAAGGCGTCACGCTGCTTGATGCCATCAGGGAAGCGGATGATATCGACGGCATTGAACGGATCCGCCTCGGATCGCTGGAACCGCAGATGCTGACGGATGAGTTTGTATCCACCCTTGCCAATAATAAAAAGGTGTGCAGACAGTTTCATCTGTCTCTCCAGAGCGGCAGCAAGACCGTTCTTGAGCGGATGCACAGACGCTATACGCCGGAGGAATATGCGGAATGCGTCAGGCGGCTGCGTGAAAAGATGCCGGAATGTGCCGTAACAACGGATATTATCGTCGGTTTTCCCGGGGAAACGGAGCAGGAATTTGAAGAAACGCTGCAGTTTGCACGGGATGTTGCCCTTGCACGCATCCATGTTTTCCCGTATTCAAGGCGTGAAGGCACTGTGGCGGCATCCATGCCGGGTCAGCTTTCACGGGGAGTCAAAGCAGCACGTGCATCAAAGCTCGGAACGCTTGCAAAAGAGCTTGAGCAGCAGTATGCATCATCCTTTGTGGGCACGGTGCAGGATGTGCTGTTTGAGGAACGGGAAGGGGAGTGCGTCTCGGGTCATACGGACACTTACCTCAAGGTTTTGATCCCTGCCGATGAAGATGATCTTTCCAACCGCTTTTTGCGGGTAAGGATAGAAAAAGCGGCAGAAGGCGTGCTTTACGGCAGGTCCGAAGCCGAACAGCATTAAAAAAGGAGGATATAAAATGGATAATTGCCTGTTTTGCAAGATCGCAAAGGGCGAAATTCCGTCCACCAAGGTGTACGAGGATGAGTTCACTCTTGCATTCCGGGATATTTCTCCCGCTGCGCCGGAGCATGTGCTCATCATTCCCAAAGTGCATTACGATAATGTGCTGAAGCTTGATGATGATACCCTGCTTGCAAAGATGTTTGCAGCGGCCCGCACCGTTGCAAAAACCGTTGGCGTTGATGAAAACGGCTTCCGCCTTGTGATCAATACCGGCAAGGACGGTGGGCAGACCGTTGAGCACCTGCATATGCACCTTCTCGGTGCCCGTGAGCTCGGCTGGCCTCCCGGTTAGAAAAATCTAAGGAAATTTAGGTTGACTTTACTTCACTCTTAACGTATAATTTACTTTGTGTTTCGGTAGTCCTTATGCGAAGGCAACGGCACGGTGTGCTATGTTGCAGTAAGAGGGGAGGGAAATAGATGGAAATTCGTGTTGGCGAAAACGAGTCCCTGGAAAGTGCTCTCAAACGGTTTAAGCGCAAGTGTGCACGCTCCGGCGTCCTTGCTGAGGTTCGCAGGCGTGAGCATTATGAGAAGCCCAGTGTGAAGCGCAAGAAGAAGGCGGAAGCCGCCAGAAAGCGCAAGTATTAATCACATGGCAAACCAGAAATAATCCAGGCACTCGTGCTTAAGCGCTTCGGAATACTTTGAAACGAAACAGCTTTATCGACCCGGTGAAAACCGGGTCTTTTTCTTTTCTTTTTTCCATATGCTCTACTATGAAAGAGCTTGGAGGAAACGGAAGCGTGCCGAACGTGAATTTCAGCGATCTGAGGCGGAAGGAAGTCATCAATCTTTGTGACGGTGCACGCCTTGGGTGCATCAGCGACCTTGAGATGGATGCTGCGAGCGGTGCGGTATATGCGATCATTGTGCCCGGACCGCCCCGGCTGTGGGGCTTGATGCGCAGCGATGAGGAACTGGTGATCCCCTACAATAAGATCAAAAAGATAGGGGATGATGTGATATTGGTGGATATCCTGCTTTCATTGTAAAACCTGGGATGGCATTCCACAACATGTTGTGGTATAATAGGAAAAATCCCACATGGAGGTTTTGGTAATATGAAATGCCGGTATTGCCTTGGTACGGAAAGCAAGGTCGTGGATTCCCGCCCGACAGATGACGGCACCAGCATTCGCCGCAGGCGCGAATGCATTTCCTGCGGAAAGCGCTTCACCACCTATGAAAAGATCGAAGAGATCCCCATCATGGTGGTAAAAAAAGATGGCAGCAGGGAGGCATTTGACAGCACGAAGATCCTTGCGGGCATCCGTAAGGCCTGTGAAAAGCGCCCTGTTTCCGCTGCCGAGCAGGACAAGCTGGTGGATGAAGTAGTTCGTGAGGTGTTCAACACCCTTGAGCAGGAAGTGACCAGCACCTATATCGGCGAGCTTGTCATGAAAGGCCTCAAACAGCTTGATGAGGTCGCATATGTGCGTTTTGCTTCCGTTTACCGTCAGTTTAAGGACATCAACACCTTTATGGCGGAACTGAAACTGCTCCTGGAGGAATCCTGAGTGCGCAAATCGCAGTATGATGCGTGCTTTGCACGCATGAAACATGGGCACGGCTTTTATGATAATAAGGGCGTGGGGTTTTACTATGCGCCGGCGCTTGCAGAAATGCCGGGTGTGAAGCATGGCTTTACCGCCCGTTACGGCGGTGTCAGCAAATATCCCTTTGATACGCTGAATCTTTCCTTCGGAAGAACGGAGCCGAAGGATGATGACCGAAACGTGCGCCGAAATTTTGAGATATTCTGCGCTGCTGCCGATCTTTCTTATGAATCGCTGTGCATCATCAACTTTGAGCACGGTGCGAATGTGGTTCCTGTTACGGCAGAAGACTGCGGCCGCGGTTTCGGTCGGGAACCGCTTCCCGGGTGCGACGGCCTCATTACGAACGATCCCCGTGTCACGCTGATCTCTTCCCATGCGGATTGCGGAGCATTTTTCCTCTATGACCCTGTAAAACGTGCTGTGGGCATCGCACATGCCGGCTGGAAGGGCACGCTTCTTCGCATCGGAAGAAACCTTGTGGAGGCAATGCAGCGTGAATACGGCACCGATCCAAAGGATCTGATTGCCTCAAACGGTCCCGTTATCTGCACGGATTGCTATGAGGTCGATTTTGAACTCGGACAGCAATTTCAGAAAGAATTCGAACACCCTTGCGGTGTTCCCGGAAAGATCGGAAAACACCAGCTTGATATGGAAACGGCTGCCGCCATTCAGCTTCTTGAGGCGGGCGTTTTGCCGGAACATATCACGCTGATGCATGAGTGCACCTATGAAAACCCGGAAAGGCTGTTTTCCCATCGGCGTAACCGGGGGAAAACGGGAGACATGGCCGGATTTATCAAACTTACATAATATTGCATGTGTAACGAACGCCCCATCGACAAATGCTTTTAGCATGATCGATGGGGCTATTTTTATTGGTAGGTGATGCGTATGCAGTTTTACGAATGCCTGTGCATGTGTGCCGTGATCGCAGGGGCGAGCGGCCTGCTGCGCTCCTTTGTACGAGGGATGGGCATATCGGCATTTTCCCTGATTTTTGTGGCAGCGGTAACGGCAGCCATGGGCAGATTTTCCGCATTTCCGATGCCGGAATTGCGGTGCAATGCAGCGGTTGTTTCATTGCCTTGCTGCTTTCTTCTTTTGGCTGCCGGCGAAACGGACCGAAGGAGCACTGCGGTATATGTTTGGAGGGTATTGTTTGCAGCATCCGTTATTCCGGTGATCGGAACGCTTGGGCTTTCGCTGTATGAGTGGATAGTAAACCGCTATGCTTCTGCGGATCTTGCTTCGGTGGAACTTCGCAATGCAATGGCTTTTTTTACGGCGGCAGCGTTTTTACTGCTCCGCCTGTATTTGACGGCACAACAGAAAAAACAGCTTGTTTGATCTCAAACAGGCTGTTTGTGTTTGCACTTTTATCGATCGTATTCCATCAGCTGCTTGCAGCTTCTGCAATAGCCGGCTGTTGGCCATGACCAGCGTGGTCGTTTAAAAAAACAGCCGCAATGGGGGCAGCGAGAAACACGGAAATATAGAAACATACCTACAAGCAGCGGAAACACACCGCATGCCCATAATTGCATGCTTGAAAGAAAAAGCCCTGCACATGAGAAAAGGGTTCCTGCGGCAAGCAATAATATGGCGATCCTTGTTTTTGTTCGGCTGATCTTTTTCATTACATAACCTTCCTTTGTATTCATTATAGCTGCTGTGCTCCGAAAGGGCAATGAACTTTACATGTCCATCCGTGTTCTGTTTTTGTATGCATGTACATATGGATAGAACAAGCAAAGGAGGGACAGGCCGCAATGAAAGAGATCGGAAACAGGCCGCTTACAGAACTGATGCGCCTCATGCCGGGCATATTGCGCAGGGCGGTCGAAAATGCGGGAACAGATCTGTTGGAGGAGATACGCATACGGGAAGGGCGGCCGGTGCAGCTTTTGTATTCGGACAAAGAAAAAATGCTGACCGGTTTGATAGAAGAAGGGCTTTGTGCAAGAACTCTGGAAGCGCTTTCCGAGCATGCCCTGTTTGTACGGGAAAAAGAGCTGGAGGAAGGATTTTTGACCGTAAGGGGCGGCTGCAGGGTCGGCGTTGCCGGCCATTATGTGCCCAATAACGCTAAGAGCAGATTTGCGGAGGCTACGTCCTGCAATATCCGTATCGCAAGGGAACATAAAGGCGCAGCAGACAACCTGATGTCATATCTTATTCATGGCAGCGGACGACCAAAGTCCGTACTGATACTGTCCGCTCCCGGACGCGGTAAAACGACCATCCTGCGTGATGCGGCAAGGCAGCTTTCCGATGGAAGCAAGATATACAGGGGGCTAAAGGTCGCAATTGCGGATGAGCGGTGCGAACTTGCGGGCGGAAGCGGAAACACACCGGTATTGGATGTCGGACAGCGGACGGATGTGATGGATGGCTGCAAAAAGGCAGAAGCCATGGAACGGCTGATCCGCAGCATGTCACCGGATGTGATCGTAACGGATGAACTTGGAAATATGGAAGATGCGCAGGCTGCATTGTATGCTTCTGCCTGCGGTATCGCACTTGTGGCATCCGCACATGCAGGCAGCATGGAAGAAGCCATGCGAAAACCCTATCTGCAGCTTCTGATCGGGAACGGCTGTTTTCAGGAGGTGCTTTTTCTGCAAAGGTTTGGAAACAGGCTTGTGCTGAACTCTGTGAAAAGGGATGCTGTGCACGTATGAATGTAATAGCAGCTATGCTTCTTTTGATCGGCTGTACTGCGCTTGGGTACAGAAAAACGGAAGGGCTCAAAAAACGGAAGGAGATCCTGTTGTCGATGCGCTCCGACATCAGGCGTATCTCGGAGCGGATGACGGTTTATCCGGAACCTTTTTCAAGGCTTATTTCACGGATAGAACCTGCAACGGATATTCTTTGGAATATTTTTCTTGATTTGCTTTCTGCGGATGGGTCTGTGTCAACGCTGTTTGAAAAAGCCATACATGAAGCGGCAGCACAGAAAAACGGGTTTGAACTATTGCAAAAAGAAGAAGTTGCTATCCTGACCGACTTTGGAACGGGGCTTGCTGCAGCGGATCTTACCGCACAGCAGGAGAATGCCGCACTTGCTGTGAAAAGGCTTGGCGAGGCGGCGGAAACGCTTGAACTGCAGATCAAAGAAAAGGGAAGGCTGTTTGAGTCGCTTGGCTTGCTTTCAGGTCTTGCGCTGGCACTTCTTGTGATATGAGGTGGATTATGGGGATAGAGATCGTGTTTAAGATCGCGGGGATCGGCATCCTGATCGCGATCATATGCCAGCTTCTCAAGCAAACGGGAAGGGATGATATGGCTATGCTGGCTGCACTTGCCGGTCTTGTCATCACGCTGATGATGATCATCGACCTGATCGCAACGCTGTTTGAAAATGTGAAACAGGTTTTTCAGCTTTATTAAGGCAGGTGGCGGGAATGGCTTCTCTATTCAAGGTGATCGGCATCGCATTAACGGCGGCAGCTGCTTCATTGCTGCTTCGCACATACAGACCGGAGCTTTCGGTACAAATTGCAGTGGCTGCAGGAACGCTGCTTTTGCTGCTGACGGTAGATGAACTGAAAGTAATGTCTGCCTTTCTCAACGACATGTTTGAACGCACCGGCATCAAAACGGAATATTTGAAAGCAATGGTCAAGGTGCTGGGGATCGCCTACCTTGCACAGTTTGCAGCAGACCTTTGTCGTGATGCAGGAGAGAGTGCCGTTGCAGGGAAGGTAGAACTTGCGGGGCGTGTGATGATCCTCGCAATAAGTCTACCGATCCTCGGAGCGATCCTTGAGCTTGTGAGCGGCATCGTGACTTCTTATGCGGCGGTATAAAGCGAAGCTGCTTCTTTTGCTGCTGGCGGCTCTGATGATACCCTCTGTGTGCGGCGCCGAAGAACTGCCGGATGATATGCTAAGCATATTTGACCTTTCGGAGTGGGAGGATTTCTACGGCGAAGCTCTTCCAAAGGGCATACGTGAACTATGGAAGGAAGAGGGGATCACCGGGCTTATCTCCTCCATTGCCGGTGGAAAGGGAATAGAATACGAAAGTATCCCCAATGCAATACAGGACCTGTTGATGCATTCCTTCAGAAACAATCTTCGTATTTATGGATCCCTATTTGCTGCGGTGCTCTTTGGCTGCGCCGCAGAGATACTGACAGGCGGCAAAGGCACGGTGGGGGATACTGTGCGCATTCTGACATTTGCGATGAGTGCGGCGGCGCTTGCCGCTGCGCTGAAAGAACAAATATTACTTGCTGAAAAAACGGTGAAGACACTTTCTTCCTTTACGCAGATTGCAGCGCCTGTTATGTCTTTTGCCCTTGCTGCGGCAGGAAGTATCAGCTTGAGCGGTGCATTGCAGCCAATGATGCTTTTTTTAAACACAGCGGTAACGGAGTTTTTTCAGAACGTCGTTTTGCCGCTGGCGGCAGTTGACGGGGCGGCGGTGATCATTGGCAGCATAACGGAAGGAAACGGACTTCGGGAGCTTCATAAACTGATCAAATCCGCTGTGAAGTGGATGACAGGTGCAGTGTTTACAGTGTATTTCGGCATTGTTGCGATTCAGGGAATGAGTATGGGCGGAGCGGACAGCGTTGCGATCAGGGCGGCAAAATACACGTTTGATAAAAGCGTGCCCATTGTGGGGAATGCCATGTCCGGAACCCTTGAATCGGTGCTTGGAAGCGCCGTGCTGATCAAAAATGCGGTTGGTGCTGCAGGCATGCTTACCGTTCTCGGAACTGCATTTCTTCCACTCATACAGTTGTCGGCAGCAGGCTTTGCCGCAAAAACCGCAGGGACGTTTTGCGCACCGCTTTCGGAGGATGGCAGGGTCAGCAGGCTGCTTTTTTCCATATCTGAAGTGTATAACAGTTTGTTTGCTGCTGTCACGGCAGTCGCATTGATGTTTGTGATCTGTGCAGGGCTTGTGATGACGGCAGGCAATCCGTAAGGGGGGGCAATGAAGGCGGTGTTCGAGCTAATGGAGCGTTTTACCGTGATGTCGATGATCGGCTTTTTCGGAAGATCGCTGCTTCCGAAAGGATCGGTCGGGAGTAGCGGAAAAAGGGCGCTGTCGCTTGTGCTTCTCTTGCTTGCAGCGGAATCGGTCGCAATGATGCTTTTCGGAATGGAATAACATGGAACAGAAAACAAAAAAGAGGCTTTCTACCGGCATCAAGGATACATTTTTGGAACGGATGAAGCATGATCGCCGTTTTGAACTGACGGTCTACGGCATTCTTGTTGCAGCAGGTCTGCTGATCTTTATGGGAATGCCGCTGTTTCAAAGTAATGAAGCGGCACCTCAAGCGGGGGTCGATACCGAAGTTGGAGATGATGCATATATATCACATGTGCTTACGACCGAAGCAAGGCTTGAAGAGGCTTTAACCACAATACGTGGCGCAGGAAAAGTGAAGGTGATGCTGATGAGCACGGGCAGCAGCGATCCTTTACAGGCGGAAAGCACCGAAAACACATCGTTCTTTGGCGCCGGCACTATGCCGGCGGAGGCATCGAAAGATGATGTTATCGCATCGCAAAGCGGAGGGACAGATAAAATATGCGGTGTGATCGTGATCGCAGAAGGCGCCGGAGATATAGCGGTGCGGATCAACCTGCAAAATGCGGTGAAGACCGTTCTTGGGATCGATGCATCCTGCATTGAAGTGTTTGAAATGAAAACCATCGAATAGGAGGAAAGATAACGGTGAATCTGACGGGGAAAAAGCAAAAATACCTGCTTATTGCAGCACTTGTGCTGGCGCTTGGCGGTGTGATCTGGTGGAACTGCACATTAAACGGCACGGAGAAAGGTGCGGAACAGGGAACCGGTGAAGCCACAAAGGTTTCCTTTGAAAACATCACGGAAAAAAGCGTGCAGGAGGCAGCGGCATCCGTTGCCGGAACGGATTATTTTGCCTCTTTCAGGGAGGAACGGGAAAGCGTAAGGGCGCTTGAACTGAAATATCTTGATGAGATCATCGCAGCATCCGCATCCGATGCCGAAACGCTGGCGGATGCGCAGGCACAAAAACTTTCCGTTATCAATAACATGGAGGCGGAATTTACCGTGGAAAACCTGATCCGTGCAAAGGGATTTCGGGATGCAGCCGTCACATTTCACAGCGGCACCGTCAATGTGGTGGTGGATGCGGAAGTACTCAGCGACGAACAGGTGGCACAGATCCTTGATATCGTGCTGCGGGAAACGGGGGAAACCGCAGAAAATGTAAAGGTGATCCCCGGAGCGTGACCAAAAAAAGAAAATCTTCTGTGAACTTGAGTTCTTTGTACGATACAAGCTTTGCATGCACCAAAAAATCTGTTATAATAAACCCAAATACTAAGGGAGGTAGTGCACCATGACTCCGGAAAACGAAATCACCACTGAAGTAAAAGCGACCCAGGGCGGCAAGATCGTCTTTGCACCTGACGTTGTTGCTACCATTGCCAGCTTTGCAGCAACTGAGGTTGAAGGCGTAGTGGGGATGGCCGGCGGCGTCGTCGAAGGCATTACCGGCATGCTGAATGCCAAAAAGAGCATGACCAAGGGTATCAAAGTTGAGATCGGCGAAGAGGAAGTTGCTGTGGATCTCAGCCTGATCATCCGTTACGGCTATAAGCTTCATGAAGTTTGCGCCAAGGTTCAGACCGGCATCAAAAATGCCATCGAAACCATGACCGGTCTTCGTGTTGTGCAGGTCAATGTTTCTGTGCAGTCCATCAGCTTTGACAAGCCCGATGCAAAGGCAAAGGCCGTTGAAGTTCAGCCTGCCGAATAACAAAATAGAACCGGAGGCCGCCCACACAAACGGCGGCCTTCCCAAAAGGAGAATAGTGAATGAAATTCAGGTGGATCGATAAGCTGCTGCTTGTCCTTGTGCTGTTCATCATCATTGCACTTGCGGCACTTTCCATCGGCGTTGCCATGTCGCTTATTACTGCAGAACACATTTACGGTGTGGTCGGGATCCTGACGAACGGGCTCATTGAAAACTGTCTGATCCTTGGCGGTATCGGCCTTGTGCTGCTTGTGTTTGCTTTCCGCTTGTTTATTGCCATGGGCAAGCGCAAGGAAGCCAAAACGGCTTCTCAGGCAAAGCCTACTTCCGCTTTGATCGAGAGCGGGGATATCGGTGCGGCATCCGTGTCGCTGCAGGCTGTGGATTCCATGGTGCAGCGCCACTGCAGAGCAAACCAAAAGGTAAAGGAATGTGAAAGCAATATCGTGGTGATCGAGAACAATGCGATCGCCATCGGTGTTAAGATCGTGGCTGCAAATGAAACCGTGCTGCCCGAGTTCACCAAAGCGCTGCAGGAATCCCTTAAAAACTACATCGAAACATACTGCGGTCTTACCGTACGCAATGTGGATGTGCTGATCGTCAGCACCCCGGCGTCGCAGAAGCCTGCACGTGTTGTTTGATGAGGTGGCACGATGAATGAGTTTTTTGCATTCTGCAGGCTGTATAAATGGCGCATCATCAGCGTGTGCTTTGGCGTGCTGTTTGCCATTCTGATTTTTACCATCGGCTTTTGGCGTACAGTGCTGCTGTCTGCCATCGTTGGTACAGCCTACTTTATCGGCACCCTTCTTGATGAGGGCGGTCGTACCCGTGTAAAGGAATTCTTTTTCGGGTTGTTTCAGAAAAAAGAGTAACGGCGGTATTGGATTGCCTATTTCCATACGGAGGAACAAAAGAAGTTATGAGCAGGAAGACCGCGCGCGAAGTGACAATGAAGCTTGCTTTTGCGCGTTTGTTTGGCGGAGAGGACACCTATGAAGCTGTTCTGGACAAGTCCGGCATCACCGAAGAATTGACCGAAGAGGATCTTGATTTTTCCGGTGCAGTGATCGACGGCATCGAAGTGCATCAGGAAGAGATCGATGCGCTGATCGATGAGCTTGCCATTGGCTGGAGCATTGACCGCATGCCCAAGGTGGACCTTTCCATTTTACGTGTTGCGATCTATGAAATGAAGTACCGCAAGGATATTCCCTGCAGCGTTTCCATCAACGAGGCTGTGGAACTTGCGAAACGCTTCGGCGGCGATCGGTCTTCTGCCTATATCAACGGTATGCTCGGCACGCTTGCAAAGCGGCTTGGGCAGGCAGACAAGGAGTGAAAGCGATGAATGCTTTCATCGGCGTGGATACCAGCTGCTATACCACGTCCGTTGCTTGTGTGGATGAGAAAGGCATCGTCTGCGATCACCGGACGGTGCTTTCTGTTAAACCGGGCGAAAGAGGCCTTCGCCAAAGCGATGGCTTGTTTCAGCATATAAAGAATCTCGAAAAACTTGTGCCGGAGCTGTTTCAAACAGTTTCCGGCCTTTCTGTTCGCGCAGTTGGGGTTAGTGTCAGCCCCCGTTCCAATGAGGATTCCTATATGCCGGTTTTTCTTGCCGGAAAAACGGTAGCGACAGCGCTTGCGGCTTCGCTGCAGGTGCCGCTTTATCCGGTTTCTCATCAGGATGGACATGTGCGAGCTGCACTTCACGGAAATGAGCAGCTGATGGGCGAATCTTTTCTCGGCATGCACATCAGCGGCGGCACAACGGAAACCTTTCTGGTGGATGAGAAACTGCACATTTCTCTTCTCGGCGGCGGTGAAGACCTGCACGCCGGTCAGTTCGTTGACAGGGTCGGTGTTTCGCTCGGGCTTCCTTTTCCCTGCGGAAAGCATCTTGAGGTGCTGGCATCCGCAGCGGATCCTGTCAAATGTGAAAAGCTTCCTGCCATCGTACGGGACGGCATCTGCTCTTTTTCCGGTGTGGAAACAAAAGCGCAGACACTCATCAAAGCTGGGAACAGGCCGGAAGAGATCGCATACAGTGTTTACGATTGCATGGCACGCACGTTTTATAAAATGCTCATGTATGAAAGTGAAAAAACGGGCGTTGACCGGATCCTGATCGCAGGGGGCGTTGCATCAAGCCCGCTTCTTCGCAAGCTTTTGCATGAGCGCTTTCGAAAACACGGAAGCATAACGCTTTTCTTCGGCGAAAGTGCACTTTCTTCCGATAACGCAGTGGGCGTTGCGCTTCGCTGCCGTGATCGTTTTATAAAATAATATGGGAATCAAGAACGGATGCAAAACGGATATGTATTAACTGTAACGCAGCTCAACGAATACGTGGCAGGGCTTCTGCAGCGTGATATGCTGCTGCGAGGACTTTCTGTTCGGGGTGAAGTGAGCGGATTCAAACGGCATTCTTCCGGGCATATTTATTTTTCCCTGAAGGATGGCGGTGCTTTGATCCGCTGCGTCATGTTCCGGCAGGATGCGATGGCATGCAATACCGTGTTTTCGGATGGCATGGAGATCGTAGCTACGGGCAATGCATCCCTGTATGTCAGGGACGGATCGTATCAGCTGTATGTGAAATCGGTACAGCGGGAGGGAGAGGGCGAGTTATACCGCCGCTTCCTGATGATGAAGACCCGTTTGCAGACAAAGGGCTATTTTGATGAAGCACACAAAAAGCCTATTCCCGCGCTGCCGAAATGCGTCGGCATCGTGACCTCTGCGACAGGTGCTGCGGTGCGTGATATCATCAGCGTTGCACGCCGCAGATTCCCTAAAATGAATCTGATTCTCTGCCCTGTCGCCGTGCAGGGCATCGGCGCTGCGGAAGAGATCGCTGCCGCAATACGCCGTATGAACCAAGATGGGAATGCGGATGTGCTTATCGTAGGCAGGGGAGGCGGCAGCATGGAAGACCTTTGGGCTTTCAATGAGGAAATTGTTGCCGATGCGATCTACCAAAGTAAGATCCCCGTTGTCAGCGCTGTCGGTCATGAAACCGACTTTTCCATTGCGGACTTTGTGGCGGATCTTCGTGCGCCGACGCCTTCCGCTGCTGCGGAACTGTGCGTTCCGGAGGCGGATTCTCTGTATTATGCTCTTGACAGTGCACGGGAAGCAATGCTTCATGCAGCAAAGAACACGCTGCAAAGAAAGCGTGATAAGGTAAAGCTGCTTGCTGTAAGCGGTGCCTTTTCAAAACCTGCCCATACGGTCGAAAAGGCAAGAAACAGTCTTACGGCTGCAAAGATGCAGATGGATCTTGCACTTGAAAGCAATATCCGCAACGCAAAGCAAAAGCATGCTGCGCTGCAAGGCAAATTGCTTGCACTGTCACCTGAGGCTACACTGAAAAGAGGCTTTGTGCTCGTGAAGGACTCGAAGGGTGTTTACCGTGGAAGTGCAGATGCATTTTCCGGGCAGGAAGCTGTCACGCTGCGTTTTCATGACGGCGATCTTGGTGCCGTTATCACGATGATGGAAAGGGAACAGGAACACGATGGCAAAGAAAAAGCTTAGTTTTGAAGAATCCATGGAACGCCTGCAGGAGATCGCCGATATTCTTTCCGCAGGCAAGCTTCCTCTTGATGATATGATGAAGCTTTATGAGGAAGGGCAGGCGCTTTCAAAGGCATGTCTTGCGCAGCTTGAAGCATATGAAGGCCGTCTTGAGACTCTTCAGGCGGTCGAAAGCACGGAGGGCACTGCAGAATGAAACATCTTGAAAGCATCAATGCTGCCCTTGAACGGTATCTTTCGACAGGCGACATGCCGAAGCTTATGCATGAAGCTATGTCTTACAGCGTGTTTGCGGGCGGCAAACGGCTGAGACCTCGTATGTGTCTCGCAGCTGCGGAATTGGCAGGGGGAAGCATAGAGGATGCAATGCCCATTGCATGTGCCCTTGAAATGATCCATACCTACTCGCTGATACACGATGATCTCCCCTGTATGGATGATGACGATTACCGCCGTGGAAGGCTTTCAAACCATAAAGTGTACGGAGAGGCAAATGCTCTCCTTGCAGGCGACGGTCTTTTATCCCTTGCCTTTGAAACGATGCTTAGGGAAGGCATTTCAAAGGTTGCGCATGCACCTCGCTATTATGAAGCTGCACAGGTAGTTGCACACGGTGCAGGCGTATTCGGTATGGTGGCCGGACAGTGGGCAGACCTTGCCAACGAAAACAATCCAGATGCGGATGCTGAAACGCTGACATATATCCACAGGCGAAAAACCGGTGCGTTGATCACGGCTTCCATTGTTTCCGGTGCGATCGTTGCGAATGCGGATGAAAGCACCGTTGCTGCGCTTCGCAGCTTCGGCGAGCATTACGGCGTGCTGTTCCAGATCACGGACGATATTCTTGATGTGGTCGGTGATGCGGAAACTGTGGGCAAAACCCTTGGCAAAGATGCGGAACAAAGCAAACTGACATACCCGTCTCTTTACGGACTTGAAGAATCAAGGCGCATGGCGGAGCGGGAAGCGGAGCTTGCTGCCGCAGCTGTATTGCCCTTCGGTGAAAAAGCTGCGTGGTTTACGGCGCTCGCAAAAGCTGCACTCACCAGAACGTATTGATGAATAAATACATCCTTTTTGCATAAAGTTGCTTTTTTAGCGGCTTTATGCTTGTTTGTGCGCAGGTTAAATGGTATAATACCACAGCATTTATGCAAAGAAAGGCGAATCGGCATGAAACGGACACCGCTGCTGGATTCCATACGCTCTCCGCAGGATCTTAAACGTATTGATGTGGACAGGCTTCCTGAGCTTGCCGAGGAAATACGCTCTTTTCTTGTGGAAAAGGTTTCCTGCACTGGCGGTCACCTCGCATCCAATCTCGGCGTTGTGGAATTGACCATTGCACTGCTGCGTGTGTTTGATCTACCGGAAGATAAGGTCATTTATGACGTCGGGCATCAGGCATATGTGCACAAAATGCTGACCGGCCGTTCGGCTGAATTTGATTCGCTCCGGCAAAAGGGCGGTATCAGCGGTTTTCCGAAGCGTTCTGAAAGTGTTTACGATGCCTTTGGTGCCGGTCATGCAAGCACATCCGTTTCCGCAGCGCTCGGAATTCTCCGTGCAGAAAAGCTGCTTGGCGGAGACGGCCATGTGATCGCTGTGATCGGCGACGGCGCCATGACCGGAGGTTTGTGTTTTGAAGCGCTCAACGATGCGGGACAAAGTAAACAGCCGCTGATCGTGATCCTGAACGACAACGATATGTCCATTTCCTACAATGTCGGCGCATTGAACGGGCATTTGAACAGGATGCGCACCAGCCGTTCTTATCGCCGCTTCAAGCATAACACAGCGGAGTTTCTGCACAACCTTCCCCGAATCGGCCAGAAGATGTTCGATATGGCGCTCAACATCAAAAACAGGATCAAGTATTTTTTGATCCCGAACGTGTTGTTTGAAGAGCTTGGTTTCACTTATTTAGGTCCTGTAGATGGGCACGATATCGAATCGCTGATCGAAGTATTGAAGCGTGCAAAACGTCTTGGCGATCCGGTCATCATCCATGCCGTTACGAAGAAGGGCAAGGGCTATTCGCTTGCAGAGGAGAATCCCGAAAAGTTTCACGGAATCGGCAAGTTTGATGCGGAGACGGGTATTGTCCGCAAAAGTGCAGGGGAGAGCAATTCCTCTGTATTCGGAAAGACGCTGACGGAGTTGGCGGCAAAGGATTCGCGCATCGTTGCCATCACTGCTGCTATGCCGCAGGGAACCGGGCTTGACCGGTTTCGAAAGGCATTCCCGTCCCGGTTTTATGATGTGGGTATTGCAGAGGAACATGCCGTTACCATGGCAGCCGGTATGGCTGCTGCCGGCGCAAGACCCGTTGCGGCGATCTATTCCACGTTTTTGCAGCGTGCTTACGATGAACTGCTGCACGATGTTTGTCTTCAGAATTTGCCCGTTGTGTTCGGCATTGACAGAGCCGGTCTTGTTGGTGAGGATGGCGAAACACATCAGGGCGTATATGACATTGCGTTTTTAAGGACATTGCCCGGTATGTGCATCCTTTCTCCCGCAACACAGGAGGAGCTTGCGGCGATGATACCGCTGGCGCTGACACAAACAGGTCCCGTTGCGATCCGCTACAACAGGGGGGCATTGATGTCCGCACAGCTTCAAACGCCTGTTGAGATCGGAAAATGGGAGGAGATCGCTCCTGCCGAAGAAGGAAAAATAATCGTTCTTGCAAGCGGAAGAATGGTAAAAACGGCTTTGTCTGCAGCGGAAGGGCTTCCTGTTTCCGTGATCAATGTGCGCTCCATCAAACCCATGGATGAAGAAATGCTGCTTCGCATCAAACGGTGCGGAAAACCCGTCTTTACGGTGGAAGACGGCATTCTTTCCGGCGGATTCGGTGAAGCGGTCAAAGCAATGATCGGCAGCGAGGTCGAAGTTGTATGTTTCGGCGTAGGGGAACAGCCTGTGAAGCATGCGCCTGTCAGCGAACAGGACAAGCTGTGCGGTATGGATGCGGAAAGCATCCGAGAAAAACTTTTGGAGTATTTGGAGCGTGAAGCATGAAGGGCATTAGGGCGGATGTAAGACTTGTGGAACTCGGCCTTGCGGAAAGCAGAGAAAAGGCCCGTTCGTTGATTATGAGCGGCTCTGTGAGCCTGAACAGCATGCGTGTCGATAAGCCCGGCGATAATGTGCCGCCCGATGCAATCCTTGCTGTGAAGGAAAATCCGATCCCCTTTGTCAGCCGTGGCGGCTTGAAACTCGATAAAGCCGTCAGAGAATACGGTCTATCGCTGCAGGATGCAGTTGCGCTTGATGTGGGTGCTTCCACCGGCGGATTTACCGATTGCATGCTGCAGAACGGTGCAAAAAAAGTGTATTCGATCGATGTGGGATACGGACAGCTTGATTGGCGCCTTCGCAATGATCCCCGTGTGGTTGTGATGGAACGTAAAAATGCCAGGTACATGGAACCGGAGTGGTTCGATGAGGAGCCTGATTTTGCATCCATGGATGTTTCATTCATTTCCATCAAACTCATTCTTCCCGCCATCCATGCGTGCCTGAAAGAAGACGGACAGGCTGTTGTGCTTGTCAAACCTCAGTTTGAAGCGGGGCGCAGCAAGGTCGGAAAGAACGGCGTTGTTCGTGAAGCGTCCACCCACTGCGAAGTTCTTGCCGGTGCAGCGGCTTTTGCGGTGCAAACAGGATTTGAAATTATGCATATGGATTACTCACCGATCACAGGCCCAAAGGGAAATATCGAATTTCTTCTTGTTTTGAAGAAGTGTGCCGTGGTCGATGAAAAATCCCTTGAAATGTGGCTTGCCCGGGTGGATAAAACCGTTAAGGCTGCTCACGATGCTTTTTAACGGCCGAAAACAGCCGGAAAAAGCAGAAATTCCTTGAAAAACATTATACGGAATACTATAATACTTATACAGATTGGAGATCAACATGCAGGATATCACCTTCGGTTTCTTTACGAATCCGACAAAGCCGAGTGCGGTAGAGGGACTTCTTGCCGGGCTTGATACGGTTCTTTCTTTAGGGTATACCTGCTGCATCGATCCGCAGCTTGTTTCGATCGTGAAGCATGACCTTCCCACGATCGAAGAAAAACATCCCGATTATATTCTCGCCTTCGGCGGCGACGGCACCATTCTTAGAGCCGCCTCCAAAGCTGCCGAACTTGATATTCCCATCCTTGGCGTCAATCTTGGCCGAATCGGTTTCCTCAGCGAGATCACACCCGATCAGCTTGAGTATGCAATTTCACGTCTTGCCAAGCACGATTTCAAAAAGGATAAGCGCATGATGTTTGCCTGCCGTGTTAACGGTGGGCCGGAGCATTATTGTCTGAATGAGGCCCTTCTTTACAAACGTGCATTTTCAGGTATCGTGGATATCAGCATGGAGATCAACGGCATCCCTGCAGGCAGCGTGATGTGCGACGGTATTATCGCCAGCACGACAACGGGCTCCACAGGTTATTCCATCTCTGCAGGCGGCCCTGTGATCGCTCCGGGGCTTGATGTGGCGATCATTACCCCCATTTGTCCTCATACGCTTTCCTTCCGTCCCATTATTGCGCCGGCGGATGCGAAAATGCGTTTTTCCATGAATAGTGAAGGCTACATCTCCCTTGACGGTATCTATACCGCAGAGATCAGCCGGGATGATGAGATCATCGTTTACCGTTGCGACCGTCAGGCTGCATTCGTACAGTTTGAGGAGCGCAACATCTACTCCCTGATTCGCAACAAATTGTCATAAATCACGGCACGATAACAGGAGGGACCCCCAATGAAAGCGGCACGACATGCGATGATCCTCGATTTGATCGAAACCTTCAACATCGAAACCCAGGATGACCTTGCTATGCGGTTGAAGGATCGCGGGATCAACGTGACGCAGGCAACTGTTTCACGCGACATCAAAGAGCTTCGGCTGATCAAGGTCCTTGCCGATGATGGCGGCTATAAATATGCCACCGTTGACAAAGCGGAAGCAGGTATGAAAGAGCGCTTTGTGCGTATTTTTTCAAACTCCGTGATCTCCATCACTAGCGCTGCAAACCTGATCATCATCAAAACTATTTCCGGTACCGGCAGCGCAGCGGGTGAAGCGATCGATTCTCTTCGCTGGAGCGAGGTGGCAGGTACTCTTGCAGGTGACAATACCGTCTTTGTTGCGATCAAGGATGTCAAGAGCGTTCCGGAGCTTGTCAAACGCTTCAACGCCATGCTGAAACAATAATAAGCGGATCAAATATCATATGCTGCAAAAACTCTTAATCGAAAACGTTGCGCTGATCGAACGTCTCGAGATCGACTTTGCCGCCGGTTTTAATGTGCTTTCGGGCGAGACCGGCGCAGGTAAATCTATCATGATCGATGCGGTAAACTTTGTGCTTGGCGAACGGACGAGCCGTGAGCTGATCCGTCACGGAGCACAGAAGACCAGGGTGGAAGCGGTCTTCGATATTGCAAACTGCAGCGCAGCAAAAAAAGTACTTGAAGAGCAGGGGATCGAATGGGAAGACGATACCCTGCTGCTTTCACGTGAGCTGAATACGGCAGGCAAAAACATCTGCCGCATCAACGGTACGCTTGTCAGCGTAGCGATGCTCAAGAGCGTTTCCGACACCCTTGTGGATATCCATGGGCAGCACGAACATCAATCCTTGCTGCTTCCGGAAAACCATATCGGCTTCCTTGATGTCTATGCCCATGATGCGGTCAAAACCGTAAAGGCGGAGGTCGAAGCGGCGAGTGAGGCATTTCACGCTCTCAGGAAAGAGCGCCTTTCGGGATTCGGTTCCGTTGCGGAGCGTGAAAGGCAGATCGATATTTATAATTATCAGATCAATGAGATCGAAGCCGCAGCACTTTTGGAAAACGAAGAGGAATTTCTTTTAGCGGAGCGGGTATTGCTTGCAAATGCGGAAAAGATCATGTTTGCGGTGGAAAATGCATACGAGGCATTGCACGGTGAAAATGGCGCCGTTTCCGCCGCTGACAGCGCAAAGAGCAGCATGGCGAGCATTGCGGATTATGCGCCTGAATATGCGGAAGCTGCACAGACGCTTTCAGATGCATACTACGCTCTTGAAGATGCTGCATATGCCATTCGGGATATGCGTGGGAGATTGGAGTTTGATCCGCAAAGGCTTGATGCCATCGAGCGGCGTCTTGAACTTCTTTCTGATCTCAAACGCAAATATGGATCCACGATCCCGGATGTTCTTCGATTTGCTGCGGATGCGAAGAAAAAGCGAAGCCAGCTTCTTGATGCGGAGCAGCGTGCGGCAAAGCTTGATGAGCTTCTTGCCAAGGCAAAGGAGCAGTATCTTTCCGTTGCAGAACAGTTGAGCAAACTGCGAAAAGAAGCAGCTGCTTCTCTTGGGCGTGAAGTGCTCGCACAGCTTGCTGATCTCGGCATGCAGAAAGCGGATTTCAGCGTAGCATTCCTTCCTTCCGAAGAAGGGGAAGGGCTGCCGCAGCCAAACGGGATCGACAATGTGGAGTTTCTCTTAAGTGCAAACCCCGGCGAACCGCTCAAACCCCTTGCAAAGGTTGCATCGGGTGGTGAACTTTCCCGTATCATGTTGGGTTTCAAAGCAATTTTTGCTTCCCATGATGGGATCGGCACTTTGATTTTTGATGAGATCGATACCGGCATCAGCGGCCGCATCGCCGGCACGGTCGGCGAAAAAATGGTAAGGATCGCTGATGAAAGGCAAGTGATCTGCGTGACTCATCTTCCGCAGATCGCCTCTCTTGCGGATAATCATTTTCTTGTGGAGAAAACCGATGACGGAACGGCCACCCATGTTTCGATCCGTGCGCTTGACCTTGAAGGAAAATACAGACGCATTGCACAAATGATGGATGGAAGTGACGAATCCGAACTTGCTCTTGAGCATGCAAAAAAGCTTGTGGACAGTGCGGAAGCCACAAAAAGAGAGCGCCGTTTGAAGGTGTAATTGCCGCAGATAACCAAGTATAGCGTTTCCATATCGTGCAAAGCATAAACACTGCAGCCGGGTGACTGCAGTGTTTTTTTGTGAGGTGGAACGCATGAAGCAAAACGGATTTCGGGAAGTGATCAAGGCTTTCGGGAGCATCCTGTGCGCAGGATTGCTGCTTGTCAACATGAGCCCGACAGTGCGGCAGATCAGGGACCTTCCTTCAGATATTTATGTGGATGAGGACAGCCCGGGATTTCCTCTGACGGTTTCGGGCACGCTGTTTTCTGTAACGGACGAAAGCGGAACCGCGGTAAGCGGCGACCTTTCCGAAACACTTGCGGATCAATACAAAAACGGAACAAAAGAATATGTGATCGAGCTTTTTGATATTCCGATAAAACGAATCAGAATCCATGCAAGGGTAAAAAGCCACGTGATCCCCGGAGGAATCCCGATCGGCATCAGCATGAATACGGAGGGCGTGCTGGTGGTTGGTCTTGGAAGCATTGACACGGAAGATGGGAGAACGTCTCCTGCTGCTTCGGCAGGGATAAAGGCAGGGGATGTTTTGCTTCGGGTCGACGGGGTAGAAATAGAAGGCTCAGACCATTTGAGCTCTTTGATGCAAACAAAAGACGGAGGATCCTTTCGTATTGATGTGCTTCGGGATGATACCTTGTTTGCGGTCAAAGTCACTCCGGCAAAAGATCTCAGTGACGGAACTTTACGCAGCGGAATGTGGGTACGGGAAAGCACGGCAGGCATCGGGACACTAACGTATGTACTGCCCGAAAGCAATAAATTCGGTGCGCTTGGTCATGCGGTGACGGATACGGATACGGGAGAACGGCTCCTGATCAAAAAGGGAGAACTCATACGGGCGAGCATCGTTGGCGTTTCGGTCGGGCAGCAAGGTTCTCCCGGCGAGCTCCGGGGTACATTTAACAGCTTCAGCGAAAGAATGGGGCGCATAGAGCAAAACACGCCCTGCGGTGTATTTGGCACCGTATATGAATACGTGGGAAACCCACTGTATCCTGACGGGCTGCCGATTGCCTATGCGCAGGAGGTGAAAGAGGGGAAAGCAGCGATCCTGTCAAGCGTGGATCCCGAAGGGATCAAACAGTATGAATGTGAGATCGTCAAGCTTTATCCGCAGCATGAGACCAATACAAAAGGGATCGTGCTGCGCATAACGGATGAAGTGCTTCTTGAAAAAACCGGCGGCATCGTGCAGGGAATGAGCGGAAGCCCAATTATTCAGGATGGAAAATTGATTGGTGCTGTTACTCATGTTTTTGTCAATGACCCAGCAAGAGGGTACGGGATCTTTATTGAGAATATGCTGGATGCTGCATCATAATTTAAGCCCACACCGATTTGGTGTGGGCTTTTTGAAACTATAGACTGTTCCACATTTTAACAAAGGCTATAACCGCTTTTCTGTCTGCCGCTGTTCTTCCTCTCCATTGCCAACCATCCATACTTTCGAGATAATCCATGATTTTTATCACAGTGGGCTTGTATACTCTTTGCAACCTGACATTCTCGATCAAGTCTACTGGAACACTTTCAATCGCATATCGACCAAATCGGTTAAGACCTATGACACTTATTTGTCCGTCATTTAACCGCCATGTTTTATCATCGATATATACTTTTGTTCCGCCTGAGAATGCTTTTGTACCATACAAAACCTTATCAGTTGCATCTGTGTGTTGGGCTTTGATATTACCAACAGCACAAAATCTCCAATTATTGTTTGCATCCACATTCTCACCCACAAAGCTATAGCATTTCGTATATTATAGCACAGCTTCTATGACTTTGAAAGTAGGCATATTATTGAACTGAACCCCAAAGATTAGACAAAAAGAATATTAAGTTGCTACTGAATGAGTTCGGAATTGTACCGGGCTCATTCCTTTTAGTTTAGTGGATATCCTTTCGTTATTGTAGTAATCGATATATCGCTTTAGTTCATCA
>JAFSEB010000019.1 GCA_017435905.1 Clostridia bacterium
AAAACGAATCCATTCCGGGCAACTGCATCGTCATCGTCGGTCGGAATATCGACGGATATGCCTTCCTCCTCTTCCTTGCATTTACCCGAAAGCGATCCATTTTGCGGTCGAAGAGTCTAAAAAGGCAAGACCGGTTCTGTCGGCAGGCGTGTGGTCGAAGGAATAGTGGTGCTATTTCAAGACCGCACAACACACCGATAGGGCCGGTATTGCCTTTCTTAGACCGATGTTTTCTTAACGGGATGCCCCTTTTTCCCACACCGCTTTGTTGTTGGCTTTTAATCTGAAAGACCGAGGAGCACATCCGCCGAAACGCCCAGCACCTTTGCGATGGCGGCAAGCTCGATATCCGTGACAAACCGTGCACCGCTTTCGATGCGCTGTATGGCGTTTTTGTCCATATCAAGACCGCAGAGCTGCAGCATTGCAGCAAACTTTTGCTGGGAGGGATGCGTGGGCATTGCCTTGCGCAGCGCACGGATCCTGAGACCGCAAAGGTTGTTTCGCCGGTCGACGGTTTTGTTTTTGAACATGACCTTCTCCTGTTTTGACATGCAGTGTATGCTTTTCAAACAGTATGTGATAAAATAAGGCCAAGAATGACATTCACTAAATGTCAAACGGAGGAAAGGGAAATGGGACATCGATATGATGGCATGGGTGCACTGCAGGCGACAGCGAAACGTGAAGGAAAGGAAACTGCAGAAATCCGCAGGGAGATCGAGAAAGCCATCCGTTCGGCAATGCAAAATAATGATCCGGAGATCAGGGCGCTTTGGCGTGTCATTGCGCCGGACGGCAACCCCCCTTCGGCGGAAGAGCTGATTGAGTGGATCGCAGCACAGGCAGACAGGATGCAATAACCTAAAAAAGGAACGTTTCTTAATGGGATGCCCCTTTTGTGAAACGTTCCTTTTGCATGTGTTGCTGTATGTTTGCCTGTCAGCCGCCGAGATAGGCTTTCTTGACGGCATCGCTGCTGGCAAGCTCCTCACCGGTGCCGGAAAGGGTGATGCGTCCCTGCTCAAGAACATAGGCACGGTCTGCCACCGCAAGGGCTTTGCCGGCGTTCTGCTCCACGAGGAGGATGGTGGTGCCCATGGCGTGGAATTCACGGACGATGTCGAAGATCTGCTCCACAAGGATGGGGGCAAGACCCATGGAAGGCTCGTCGAGCATCAGCAGCTTCGGCTTGCTCATCATGGCACGGCCCATGGCGAGCATCTGCTGTTCGCCGCCGGAAAGGGTGCCGGCGATCTGCTTTTCACGCTCCTTCAGACGGGGGAAGCGGCGGAATACGTCGTCGATGTCCTTTTCGGAATCATCCTTACGGGTGAAGGCGCCCATGTCGAGGTTTTCACGCACGGTCATCTGCAGGAAGATGCGCCTTCCTTCGGGAACGTGGGCAAGACCCCGGTTCACGAGCTTGTAGGCTTCCGTGTGGTGGATGTTCTCGCCAAGGAAGCTGATGCTGCCGCTCTTGGGGCGAAGAAGACCCGAAACCGTCTTCAGAATGGTGGATTTGCCTGCGCCGTTGGCGCCGATCAGGGCGACGATCTCGCCCTCATGCACCTCAAAGGAAACGCCCTTGATGGCATGGATCTGGCCGTAGTAAACGTGGATATCGTCAACTTTCAGCATGGCGTTATTCCTCCTTCTTGCCGAGATACGCTTCGATGACCGCCGGGTTGGACTTGATCTCATCCGGGGTGCCCTTGGCGATGATCTTGCCGTAGTTGAGCACGGCGATGCCCTCGCAGATGCCCATAACAAGGCTCATATCGTGCTCAATGAGCATGATGGCGATCTGGAAGGTGTCACGGATCTTGCGGATGTTCTCCATGAGCTCTGCGGTCTCGGAGGGGTTCATGCCGGCGGCAGGCTCGTCAAGCAGCATGATGCCTGGCTCCGTTGCAAGGGCACGGACGATCTCCAGCCTGCGCTGTGCGCCGTAGGGAAGGCTGCCTGCCTGTGCATCGGCAAGGTCTTCCATGTGGAACACGGAAAGAAGCTCCAGCGCCCTTTCCTTCGCCTTGCGCTCCGCCTTGTGGAAGGCAGGGCCGTGGGTAACGGAGGCAAACAGGTTGCTCTTGGTGCTGTTGTGAAGGCCCACCTTTACGTTGTCGAGCACCGACATGTTGGTGAACAGGCGGATGTTCTGGAACGTACGGGCAATGCCGAGCTTGTTGACCTGGTGGGTGCTCATGCCCAGGGTATCCACGCCGTCAAGCAGGATGGAGCCTCGGGTGGGGCGGTACACGTTGGTCAGAAGGTTGAACACGGTGGTCTTGCCGGCGCCGTTGGGGCCGATGAGACCGCCGATCTCCGTGCGGCCCATGGTGAAGTTGAAATCATCCACCGCGGTAAGACCGCCGAAATCGATGCCGAGGTGACGCACGTCAAGGATGGGGAACTTATCCGCATCACGTTCCGGCACGAGTGCTTTGCTGGGCAGGGGAACGAGCTTACTCATTGGCGTTGCCCTCCTTTGCTGCTTTTTTTGCTGCGGCCGCTGCCTTGAGGGCGGCGGGGCTGAACTGTGCCTTTACCGCTGCGAAGCGGGGAGAGGCGTTGAGAAGCATCATGATGATGAGCACGAGGGCGTAGATGAGCATGCGGTAATCCGCAAGGTCACGGAGCACCTCGGGCAGCAGCGTGATGATGATGGCGCTGACGATGCTGCCCCGGATGGAGCCCATGCCGCCGAGGACCACGATAACAAGCAGCTCGATGGACTTGTTGTAATCGAAGGTGCCAGCGGTGAGGATGGACAGGTTGTGGCCGTAAAGAACGCCCGCAACGCCTGCGAAGAAGGCGGCCATCACGAAGGCCAGCATGCGGAAGTAGGTGACGTTGATGCCGGAGGCTTCCGCTGCGATGCGGTTGTCACGGATGGCCATGATGGCACGGCCGTGACGGGAATTGACGAGGTTGATGATGAGGATCAGCGTGATCATCACCACGATGAAGGCGATCACGAAGGTGGAATCCTGCGGTGTGCCCTTGAGGCCTGCGGCGCCGCCGGTGAACTCAAGGTTGATGATGACGCTGCGGATGATCTCGCCGAAGGCAAGGGTCACGATGGCAAGGTAGTCACCGTGCAGGCGCAGAACGGGGATGCCGATGATCACGCCGAATACCGCTGCCACAAGACCGCCCACCAGCATGGCAAGGGGGAAGCGGATGGCCATGGGCAGGATCTCCTTCATGGCGATGGAGAAAAGGCAGCCCGCATAGGCGCCGACGGACATGAAGCCCGCATGGCCGAGGGTCAGCTCGCCGAGGAAGCCGACGAGCAGGTTCAGCGACACTGCGAGGATGATGTTGATGCACACCGGCACCAGCATGGAACGCATGTGGCGGGAGAGGATGCCGGCCTCGGAAAGGACGAGCATCACCGCAAAGGCGATCACCAGCGCAGTCAGGGTCACGATGTTTTTTGTAAGGGGTTTTTTGCTCATTTTGATCCCAAAGGGATTGTGCTGATTGTTCTGCATGGCCGGTACCTCAAACTTTCTCGTTGATCTTCTTGCCAAGCAGACCCGTGGGCTTCACCATGAGAACGATGATGAGCACCGCGAACACGATGGCGTCGGAAAGCTCCGTGGAGATATAGCGCTTGGACAGGTTTTCGATGACGCCGAGCAGGATGCCGCCAAGCATGGCGCCGGGCATGGAGCCGATGCCGCCGAATACCGCCGCAACGAAGGCCTTGATGCCGGGCATGGAGCCGGTGTAGGGGCCGATGAAGCCGTAGGTGGTGCCGTAGAAAAGACCTGCCACCGCCGCAAGGGCGCTGCCGATGGCGAAGGTAATGGTGATGGTGCGGTTCACGCTGATGCCCATGAGCTCTGCGGCGTCACGGTCCTCGGAAACGGCACGCATGGCCTTACCGGTCTTGGACTTGTTGATGAAAATGCTCATGCCTGCCATGATGGCGGTGGTGATCACAAGGGTGATGAGCATGTTGCCGCGGATGGTGAGCTCGCCAAGCTCGATGGCGGGCATGTTGATGATCTTCGGGAAGCTGTGCTGGGTGGAGCCGAAGATAAGGAGCGCAAGGCTCTGCAGAAAATAGCTGACGCCGATGGCGGTGATGAGCACCGCAAGGGGCGGGGATTTGCGAAGGGGTTTGTAGGCGATGCGCTCAATGCTCACGCCGAGCACAACGCAGCATACGATGCTGATGAGGATGGAGAGCACCGGGGAAAGTCCCAGCATGGAAACGCTGGTGATCACCGCAAAGGCGCCCACCATGATAACGTCACCATGGGCGAAGTTGAGCATTTTCGCAATGCCGTACACCATGGTGTAGCCAAGGGCGATCAGCGCATAGATGCTGCCGAGGCTCAGGCCGCTGATAAGGGTAGAGAGAAAGTCCATCATTGTCGGAAAACTCCTTGGGAAAGATCCTGAAAAGGGGTAAATGGGAAGGTCTTAAAAAGCGCTGTGGGGATGGGCGGTTTTGCCCATCCCCTGAAAGGAAACGGTGTGATTATTTGGCAGTGTAGGGGGTAGCAACGCCATCCTGCAGAACGACGACTGCAGCGGCCTTTTCGGGGGCGCCGTCAGCGGACCAGGTCATGGTGCCGGTGGTGCCGTCCACGGTGATCTCGGTCATCGCAGCGATGATCTTCTCGTTGAAGTCCGCATCGCCGGGCTTGACGTTGGCATGCTCGGCAGCAGCCTTGATGGTGTAGATGGCGTCATAGCCGTCGCCCGCGAACTGGTCGGGGATGGCGTTGTAGGCAGCCTGATAGTCGGCGGTGAACTTGATGTTCTGCTCGTCGGCCTGGGTGTCGAAGGGAGTGAGGAAGAGGAGGCCGTCAGTGGCGGAAACGTTATCCGCACCGATCTTTTCTACGATGCCGTCCATGCCGTCACCGCCGAAGAAGATGTGTTCCATGCCCATGCTCTGTGCCTGGGTAAGGATGTAAGCGGCTTCCTGGGCATAGATGGGGAGGAAGATGAGTTCCGCATCGGTACCGGCGATAGTCTGAAGCTGTACGGAGAAGTCGGTGTTGGACTGGTTGGTGAAAGCCTGCTCGGAAACGATCTCAAGGCCGTACTCGGGGGCGACGGAAACGAAGGTTTCCTTGATGCCGTTGGAGTAGTCGTTGGACTTGTCGTAGATGATGGCGATCTTCTTCGCAACGTTGTTGTTGGCGAGGAACTTCGCAGCGTTCACGCCCTGCTCGGGGTCGCCGAAGCAGATGCGGAAGCCGTTGGGATACTGGATGCACTCCACCTGGGAACCGGAGGGGGTGAGCATGAGGATGCCGTCCTCATTGGCCTTCTCGCTGACTGCGATGCAGGCGCCGCTGGTAACAGCACCGAGGGAGACGTCCATGCCGTCATCCATCAGCTTGTTGTAAGCGTTAACGGCCATTTCGGCGTCAACCTGGTCGTCTTCGAAGAGGAGCTCAACGGGAACGCCGTTGATGCCGCCGGCTTCATTGATTTCTTTCACAGCCAGTTCGGCACCCTGCTTGACGGAGATGCCGTAGGTAGCATAGTCGCCGGTGAGGGGGCCAACGCCGCCGATCACGAAGGAAGCGTCATCGGAACCGGAATTGCCGCAGCCCGCGAACATCACGGTGATCATCATTGCTGCGAGGGCGATCGCAAAGATCTTTTTCATTGTGTTTCTCCTTTTTATTTGGATTTTTGAAGATTTATGCAGAAAGGCGGTCCCGAGGATTCGGAACCGCCTTTTACATACAGGACGATGTTACTCCGTTTTCCCCGGTGAAGCGCCGCAGCGCAGAATAATGACGAGGCTAAGCAGTACAGATACAGAGAGAACCTGAATGCCGACTACGCCGAATACGCCGACCATCTCAAGGATGGCGGCGCCGGTAAGGAGGAGGGCGGAGCAAAGAGCGCACAGACATGCGAAACGGCTGTTGTATGCGGCAAACGGCATGGGGCGCTCCTTTCCACTGCAGGGCAGTAATAGTTTGATTGGAAAAATAATAGCACCGTACAGATAGCTTGTCAAGGAAAATATATTATATCAGATGAATTTTATTTTCTGATTCCGGCATGCTTTTTGCAGGTATCAGGGGGATTATCGGTTTGGGCACGGGAAAGAAACCATGATAAAAACGGGTATTTTTTAACAAAATGCCGCATGTATGAACGCTGCGGCAAAACCGGCTGTTTCCGAAAAGATGTTTTTATGCTATACTGTCAGGCAACGACCACGGAAAGGAACACTGCAATGAGAAGAAAAGACAGGGAGATCGGTGACCGTACGAAGATCGAAGCGATCATGGATCGCTGCACCGTGTGCAGGATCGGCTTTTACGATGAAGGCGAGATCTACATTGTGCCCCTCAATTTCGGTTATGTGAAAGAAGGGGAGAAGGATGTGCTGTATTTCCACGGCGCAAAGGAAGGAAGAAAGATCGACCTTGCCGCAAAAGAGCCCAAGGTAGGCTTTGAGATGGACGGCGTCTATGTGCTGCAGCAGGCGGAGGAAGCCTGCTCCTTCTCCGCACAGTATGAAAGCATCATCGGCACGGGCAGGCTGTGCCTTGTGGAAGACCCGGCGGAAAAGCGCAGGGGCTTTACGGCGATCATGAAGCAATCCACCGGCAGGGAGGACTGGAACTTCCCGGATGCTGCCATCGCCAGGACTGCTGTGCTGCGCCTTGACGTGGAGACCCTTTCCTGCAAGAGCAATGCGCCGGAATAAAGCAGCGCCGAAAAACGCATACTGACGAAGAAACAAAAAAGAGCTTTCCGCTGCGGAAAGCTCTTTTGTATCTCTGTTTGATTTCCAATTATTTCCATAGGCCGAGACCCTTTGCAAGGGTGACCACGAAATCCTGTACGTTGGTGACGATGCCCCGGGCGCTGAGGCTGCCCCGGTCGGTGAGCTTGTTGACGGCAAATTCCGCAATATCCACACAGTAGAAGTAGATCTCACGGACGGTGCCGTCGGGCATGACACGGAAGGCAGGGGTCATGTTGCCGGTGGCGATGGTGTGCAGCATGCTGGCCATGCCGATGACGGTGGTGGCGGTCTTCACCTCGCTGCGCATTTTGTCCTGTGCTTCATAGGCATCGCCGATCACGGAGGGAAGGGGGCCGTCATCCCGGATGGAAGCGGCAAGCACATAGGGCACGCCCTGCTTTTCGCATTCATACATGATGCCGTCGCCGATGTTTTCCTTTTCGATGAAGTTGGCGATGCTGCCGTGGTACCAGACCCTGTTGATGGTATCAAGGTGGTTGTAGTGACCGAGAGGCTGACTTTCCTGGGTGTAGATGTTCTGGCCGAGGGCGGTCTTCAAGTATGCGGCTTCAAGGTCATGGGTGGCAAGGGCATTGCCTGCAAGCAGCGCATCCACATAGCCGTGCTTCACCAGCAGCGAAAAGGCTTCCCTTGCATCGTGATCGAAGGTGAAGGCAGGGCCGATGACCCAAACGATCTTGCCGTGCTCACGCTCGTGGCGAAGAAGCTGATACAGCTCATCGTAATCCCTGGAAAAGGCGGTCTCACGGGAGCGGCCCTTGCGGAATGCAAAGGCGTCTTCCTTTTTCTTCTCCGCCAAAAAACCGTTCGGGTGTACCACGATGCCGTCTTCACCGTGCTCGGTGCGGCCCACCGCCACAAGGTCGCCGGCTTTGAGCCTGCGCATCTCCTTTACGCAGATACGGCCGTTTTCAAGTACGGCAGCGCAGTCCATACGGCTTTCTTCCGCAAGGAGCCATGTGCCGTTTACTTTGAAATATTCCGGAAAAATGCTCATCGCATGGTAGTTTTCCGGCGCCGTCCTGTCAAAGGGTGCGGGAACGAACCGGGCATCCGGCGCATTCTGCAGCTCTTTTGTTGTAAAATCCGGCGCATGATAGGGCCTAAGTGCAAACTCCATGTGTGAGGAACCTCCGTTTGGTGCATCCCCTTTCAGTAAGGGCCGTGTAACAGCATAACACATTAAAAAACATAATGCAAGCAATTAAAAAATATAATGGATGGAGATGGGATGCTGACTGTTCTGCATGAAGGCGGTGTATACTGCGGCAAAGCACGGGAATACTAAGCGTGAAACAAGAGCCGGCACATGCCGGAAACAACAAGGAGGCACTGTATGAAATTTCACGGAATGCTTTTGAGCGCACTGCTTTGTGCGCTGCTGCTGTTGACTGCGGCATGCGGAAACGGCAAGGTACCCCCCACGCCCACGGCAAAGCCCAACACCACGGCAAAGCCCAGTCCCACTTTGGCGCCGACGCCTGCCGCCAGCCCTTCGCCCTCGGCGAATGTGAGCGGCACCGATGATCCCAATACGGTTGGCGATGCGCTCGATACCATCGAGGGCTTTGTGGAAGGCGCCGTGGTGGAACTTGCGGAGCTGCCCGAAAAGGTGATGAATGCCATCAAGGACAAATATCCCGATGCCACCGTTAAGGGCGCTTCCTATGCGACCTACATGAACGGGCAGATGTACAAGCTGACCCTTGAAGGTGCAAAGGACGGCACCACCGATCTTTATGCCCGTGCGGACGGCACCCTTGTGCCCTACAGCCCCGATGCCACCCCCACTCCCTCGGCGGGCGACGCAGGCGGCAGCACGGCAGGCAAGTAACCGCTATTCATAAGGAAACGAAGCGAAGAAGGAGACCGCCTTCCCTATGCAGGAGCAAAGGGAAGGCGGTTTTGCGTGCTTTCGGGGCGGCTATTGCTTCCCCTGCAATGAAAATGGTATACTGAATCAGATAGGATCCTTCCCGGGATCCCTGATCGAATCTCTATGTTTCGGAGGGCTTTTATGCGCCTTTTTATCGCCATTGAACTTCCCCGCTCCTTCAAGCAGGAGCTTGCCCGGATACAGAAGGAGGTCAAGCAGGTAAGCTGCGGCGGCCGCTTCGTGCCCACGGATAATTTCCACATCACGCTGCACTTCATCGGCGAATCCAATGACCTTGCCGGCGCCGTTGCCGCCATGCGTGAAGCCTGCCGGGGCATCCGCACCTTTACGCTGCACCTTGGCAAGTATGACTGCTTTGACAAAAACGGCAGCAAAACATCCTTCCTTGCGGTGAAAGGCGAGCTTGACGAGCTGGACAGGCTCTACGAATCGCTGCAGTGCGCCCTTTACGACAACGGTTTTTCCCGGGAACGCAAGCGCTTCCGCCCCCACATCACCCTTGGCAGGAGCGTGGAGCACGATGAACTTGTAACGGGCGAGCTCAAACAGCTTTCTCCCAACGCCTCCATGACGGTGCAGGGCATCACCCTGTTTGAAAGCGTCAGGCAGGATGGGAAGATGGTATACAACGCCCTGCACAGGGAGCGCTTCTGATGGCTGCGCCGGTCACATTCCTCGTTGGCCGTGCAGGCAGCGGCAAAACGAGGCTTATCCGGCAGCTTGTCGCCGAGTGCACGGCACGCGGCGAGCGTGCTGCGCTCATCGTTCCCGAACAGTTTACATTTGAGACCGAGCGTGAGCTTGCAGCCTTCCTTCCGGGAGGACTGCTGTTCACGTCGGTCTTTTCTTTTACCTCCCTCGCCCGCCGTGTGCTGAAGGAGACGGGGGAAAGGAGCGTGTTCCTTTCCCGGCAGGGCAGGCGCATGGTGATCCGCAAGGCGGCGGATGAGGCGGCGTCCTCGCTTTCCGCCTTCGGCAGCGTTTACGAGCGCAGCGGCTTTGCGGAGCAGTGCGATGCCTTCTTTACCCAGTGCAAGCGCTTCAACATTGAGCCCGCTGCCCTTGCGGAGGCTGCCTCCAACCTGAAGGAGGGCTCTCTGTTCCGGAAAAAGCTTTCCGACCTTGCGCTGCTTTACGGCAGCACGGAAAGCTACCTTGCAGGCCGCAGCATGGATGGGGCGGATACCTTCCGTGCCCTTGCGGAGCGGCTCCACCGTTCCTCTGTTGCCGGGCAGACGGTGATCGTGGACGGGTTCGATCTGATTTCCGAACAGCTTTACGATGTGCTCGGTGCGCTGATGGAGACCGCAGGCTCGCTGACGGTGGCGCTTCGGGCGGATCTTTCGCCGGATTGCCGTGACAGGGATGTGTTCCGTGCGGAGAAAAAGCTGCTGCAAAGGCTGCAGCGGCTGGCACAGGAAAAGGGCTGTGAAACAAGGGTGCTGCAGCTTCCCATGGCAGGCAGCCATGAGGATGAAAGCAAGCGTGCCCACGCAGCGCTGCGGCACCTTGAAAGGGAAGCCTTCACGCCGGAGCCGAGACCTTACGGGGGCGGCGATGCGGCGGAGGCCATCGGTCTTTTTGCGGCAACGGGCCGCACCGCAGAGGCGGAAGCTGTGGCGGATGCCATCCTTTCCGCTGCAAAACGGGGCATCCGCTACCGGGATATGGCGGTGATCGCCACGGACCTTGACGCCTACAGCAATCCCGTGAAACGGGCGCTGCGTGCAAGGGATATCCCCTTCTTTACCGATGCAAAACACCCCCTTGCGGGCTACGGCGCCGCAAGGCTTCTTGTGAGCGCCCTTCATGCAGTGAGCCGTGCGTTCCGCCAAAAGGATGTGATCGAGCTGCTCAAGACGGGGCTTACCGGCGTTTCAAGGGAGGATGCGGAGCAGTTTGAGCTGTATGTGCTGCGCTTGGGCATCCGTGGCAGCGGCTTTTTGAAGCCCTTTGAACGGGGCGATGTGCCCGAAGCGGCGGAGCGGGCAAGGCAGCAGCTGATGGAGCCCCTTTCCGCACTGAAGGAAGCGTTTTCCGCCGCAAAGACCGCAAGGGCCAAAACGGAGGCGGCTTACGGCTACCTGACCGCCCTTGATATCCGCGGGCAGCTGACCGACGAGGCAGAGGCGCTGCGTGCGGAGGGACAGTTTGAGCACATGGAGGAATGTGCGCAGGTCTACAACATGCTGATGGAGCTGTTCTCCCAGCTGCACGCCATCCTCGGCGATGCACCCATTTCCTCGGAACGCTACATTGCCGTGCTGCAGGAAGGCCTTTCCACCTATGAGGTGGGCGTTATCCCCACCACGGCGGATCAGGTGCTGTTCGGCAGCCTTGGACGCACCCGTGCAAGGAGCGTCAGGGCGCTTTTCGTGCTCGGTGCGGTGGAAGGGCTGTTCCCTGCCTTCGCACGGGATGACGGCATGATAGACGATACGGAGCTTTCCGCCCTTTCCTCGCTGGGGCTTCCCTCGCTTCCTTCCAGCCGTGAGCGGACGGAGAAGGAGCTTAACGACGTATACGGCGCCGTGGCAAAGCCCTCGGAATACCTGTATCTTTCCTATCCCCTGAGCGGCGGCTCGGAAGCGTCGGTGCCCTGCCGCCTTGTGGATACGGTGAAGGCGATGTTCCCCGATATAAAAGAAGAAACAGACCTTGTGCCCACGCCGCCCGTCAGTGCGGAAACCGGCTTCAGGCGGCTGGTGGAGGAGCTGCGAAACGGCGTGGATGCAGGCGGCTTCAGCGATGAAACGCATGCCCTTTACGGCGCATACCGCTCGGAGGATGCCTACCGGGAGCGGCTCAAACATGCGGAGAGTGCGCTTTTCTACAACAGCTCCCCCGAGCCCTTCGGGAAGGAGCTTGCGGCCGCCCTTTACGGTGCGCCCCTTTACGGCAGCGTAACAAGGCTTGAGACCTTCAACGCCTGCCCCTTCAAGCATTTTGCACGCTACGGGCTCAAACTGATGCCGCCCGTTGAGTATAAGGAACGCCGTGCGGATGAAGGCACCTTCTGCCATGAGGCGCTGGCGCAGTTCACGGAGCGGCTCATTGCCCTTGGCCGCCCTGCCCGGGATGTCACGGAGGAGGATGTGAACAACATCCTTTCCGAGATCGTGCCGCCGCTGCTGCAGACCCACAACAACGGCGTGCTTCTTGATACCGCACGCATGCGTGCCCTTGCAGGCAGGCTGGTGCGGCGCATCCGGGAAACAGCCCACGCCATCGTGATGCAGCTTTCCGAAGGCCGCTTTGCGCCCATCGGGGCGGAGGTGGAGTTCGGCAGGGGGAAGACCTATCCGCCCATCGAGCTGCAGCTTTCGGACGGCAGGCGCTGCCGCCTTTCCGGCAAGATCGACAGGCTTGACGGCTATACCGATGAGACCGGCGAGCGCTTCATCCGCATCATCGACTATAAAACCGGCAGCAGCGATTTCAGCTATACCGATCTTTATTACGGGCTGAAGCTGCAGCTGCCCCTTTACCTTGCTGCGGCTGCGGCGGCGGATGAGGCTGCCGCAAAGATCAGCGGCGCAGGGTTCTATTATCTGCCGGTGAAGACCGCTTCCCTGAAGGCAGGAACGGGGGAAGAGGAGATCATGGATGCGGTCAGGAAGACCTTCCGCCTCAAGGGCATCTCCCTTGATGAGGGCGAGCTTCTTGAACTGCAGGGCGGCGATGCCGTTTTGCCGAAAAAGGGGAACGGCGTCCTTTCGAAACACGAGTTTTCCGTGGTCACGGATTACGCAAGGCGCAAGGCGGAACACACCGCAGAGGCGCTCGGCAACGGCAGGGCGGAAACACGCCCCTACCGCCGCAGCAAGCAGGATACCGCCTGCAGCCGCTGCGACTATGCAAGCCTTTGTGCCTTTGATCCCGCATTTTCCGGCTGCCGCTACCGCAATGTGCGCTCGGTAAAGGCGGAAATGTTCTTTGAGGAGGCAAGCCATGACAAGATGGACGAATGAGCAGCGTGATGCCATCTCCCTTGACGGGGAGCTGCTGGTGAGCGCAGCGGCAGGCAGCGGCAAGACCGCCGTGCTGACGGAGCGCTTCGTGCGCCTTGTCACGGAGGGCGCTTCCATCGGGGAATTTCTTTGTGTGACATTCACCACCGCTGCGGCGGCGGAGATGAAAAAGAGGGTGGAAAAACGGCTGACCTCCGCTGCACTTGCGGCGGAGGATGAGGCGCTCCGGGAGCGGCTTTTCACCGCTGCAAGGGATACCTCCCGTGCCAATATTTCCACCATGCATGCCTTCTGCACGGAGGTGCTGCGCCGCCATTTTCACGAGGCAGGGCTCGATCCTTCCTTCCGTGTGGCGGATGAAGCGGAGATCCGTGTGCTCAAGCAGGAGGTATGGGATGAGGTGGCGGAGGAGCGCTTTGAACAGGATGACGGCACCTTCGCCCGGCTGCTCGAAGCCCTTTCCCCCCGGGAGGAGGAAGCGGCGGAGGAGATCCTGAAGCTGTATGATTTCATCCTTGCCCAGCCAGACCCCTTTGCGTGGCTGCGCAGTGCCGTGGAAAGCTACAGGGCGGATGCGGATGCCCTTGCAGCATCCCCTGCGGCGGCGGAGCTTGTGAAGCATGCAAAGCGTGCGCTGACCGCAGCGGCGGACAGGCTCCGGTGCCTTCGGGATGCCTATGCGGCGGATATCCCCAAGCTGGCGGCGCAGCTTGACGGGGAGATCATGACGGTGCGTGGGCTGACGCTCCCGGGCGGCTACAGGGACTATGCGGCGGCGCTTGCGCAATTCCCTCCCTTTGCACGCATCAGCTGGAAGGGGCTTGAGGAGGAAGAAAAGGAGCCCCTGCAGAAAGCCCGTGACGGCTTGAAAAAGCTGATCCGGGAGCAGCAGGAGACTTTTTCCCGTTCCCTTGCGGAAGCGGCGGCGGAGCTCAACGGGCAGTATCCGCTGCTGCGTGAAATGTACCTGACGGTGGAAGCCCTTGACAGGCGGTACCGGCAGGTGAAATCCGCCCGCTCCGTGATCGACTACAGCGATATGGAGCACATGGTGCTGAAGCTTTTTCAGGGCGAGACGAAAGAGGAATACAAGCGGCGCTTCCGCTATATTTTCATCGACGAATATCAGGACTCGAACCCCGTGCAGGAGGAGATCATCGCCGCCATCGCAAGGGAGGACAGCCTTTTCCTTGTGGGCGATGTGAAGCAGTCCATCTACCGCTTCCGCATGGCGGAGCCACGGCTGTTCATGGACCGCTATGCCCGTTACAGGGCAGGAAGGGGCGGCAGAAAAATAGACCTCAACGCCAACTTCAGAAGCGCAGAGTGTGTGGTGGATGCGGTAAACGGCATCTTTTCACGCATCATGTCCGAGGAGGCGGCGGAAATAGAATACGATGCGGCGGCAGCCCTTGTGCACGGCAGGGATGACGGCGGCTGCAGCGGTGCGGCGGAGCTGATCGTTGCGGATATGCGTACCCTTTCCGGGGCGGCGGATGCGGATGAGGATGCACCCCTTGATACGGATGAGGATGAGCGCCCCGATGCGGTGGAGCTGGAAGCCGCCCTTGCGGCGGAGCGCATCCACGAGCTGATGGAAACGGAGATGATCCCCGACAGGGAAACGGGGGAGATGCGCCCCCTGCGTTTTTCGGATTTTGCGGTGCTGCTCCGCTCCCACAAGGGCGTGGCGAATATCTGGACGGAGACCCTTTCCGCTTCCGGCATTCCTGCCTATGCGGAGCTTTCCGGCGGCTTTTTCGATGCGGTGGAAGTGGGCATCTTCATGGAGCTTCTTCGGGTGATCGACAACCGGCGCCGTGATATCTCCATGGCGGCGGTGCTGCGCTCGCCCATCGGCGGCTTCACCACGGAGGAGATCGCACGCCTTCGGGTGGAATACGGCAGGGATGAAGAGGGCGCATACATCGCCTGTGTGGATTCCCTTGAAAAGGCCGCACAGTACGATACGCCCCTTGGGAAAAAAGCGGAACGGATCCTTTCCGATATCGCACGGTGGCAGAAGCTCGCACGCCTTCTTTCGGTGGAGGAGCTTTGCGGTCACATCCTTGATGAAACGGGATATCTTCGCTTCCTGCGTGCGCTGCCGAACGGAAAGCAGCGTGCTGCGAACATGGAGGCGTTTACGGAGCGGGCACGGCTTTACGAGCGAAGCGGCGTCCGGGGGCTTTCCTCCTTCCTTTCCTTTATGGAAAAGGTGGTGTCAACGGGCACCCTCGGTGCGGCGGAGACCGCCGGCGCCGACCTTGTGCGTGTGATGAGCATCCACAAAAGCAAGGGCCTTGAATTTCCGGTGGTGATCGTGGCGGGCCTTGCGAAAAAATTCAACCGCCGGGGCGAGTCTGCCATCATCACGGCGGAAGGCGCCCTCGGCGTATCCGCAAAATTCGAGATGCTGGGCATCAAACAGGAAAGCATGCTGCGCCGTGCCATCGCCGCAAGGATGCGCATGAAAAACCTGGCGGAGGAGATGCGTGTTCTTTACGTGGCGTTGACCCGTGCAAGGGAAAGGCTGATTCTGCTCGCTGCCCTGCCCAAGGCGGAAAAGGCGGTCAGGGAGGCGGACATGGGCATCAGCCGGGCGAGGGTGGCAAACGCCAACAGCTTTGCGGAATGGATCCTCTCTGCGGTGATGGACACGGAGGATGGCGATGCCCTGCGAAAGCATTTTTCCCTGCCGTGGCATGGGACTTCCCCCTCTGTGGGCATCGGCGTCACGGTGCGGCAGGCGGTGGGCAGCACCCTTCTCGACCGGCGCATGACAAGGGGCGAATACGAGCGCTTCCTTCGGGACGCATGCGGTGAGGGCGAAGATTATGCGCACCTGTTCGGATATGCCTATCCCCACTGGGCGGATACGGTGATCCCGAGCCGTGTGAGCGTGACGGGGCTTGCCGGCAAGGAGATCAGCATGGCGGAGGCGCCGGATTTTGCGGAGAAGGACGCACGGTTCACCGCAGCGGACAGGGGCACGGCGGTGCACACGCTGTTAAACGGCATTACCCTCATGCCGCACAGCACCGCTTCCGTGAAGGAGGAGATCGACCGGCTCATCGCTTCCGGCATCCTTTCAAAGGAGGAAGGGGAGACCATACGCCCCTACCGCATTGCAGCGTTCCTTTCTTCGCCGGTGGGCAGGCGGCTCATTGCGGCGAAGGAGGTGCTCCGGGAGCAGGAATTCAACTACCGTGTCAGCGCAAGGCGGCTGCTCGGTGCGGATACGGATGAAAAGATCCTGCTGCAGGGCGTGATCGACTGCTGCTTTATGGAGGAGGGCGGCTGGGTGCTGCTCGACTACAAGACGGACTATGTGCCCGAGGGCACCGACCCGCGCCTTGCGGCGGCAAAGCACATGGAGCAGCTTTCCCTGTATGCGCAGGCGCTCTCTGCGCTGACGGGAACGCCGGTGAAGGAGGGCTATGTGTGCCTTCTCAATATCGGCGAAAATGTGAGGATGCTTTGAGGGGTTGACTGAAAGCCGGCTTCAACTGTTATAATGGCAATACATATATCCCTGAAACGAAACTGAACCTGATAAATCAAAATAAAACGGGAGAGAGACGATCATGGAAAAAGCAAAGGTATTTTTTACGGATTTCCGCACCGTGGGGGCGGATGTGAGCCTGCCGAAAAAGCTGCAGCGCATCATGCGCCGTGCAGGCATCGGCAACATCGACATGGAAGGCAAGTTCGTTGCCATCAAAATGCATTTCGGTGAGCTTGGCAACCTCGGCTTCCTGCGCCCGAACTATGCCCGTGCGGTGGTGGACCTTGTGAAGGAAATGGGCGGCAAGCCCTTCCTGACGGACTGCAACACCATGTACCCGGGCAGCCGCAAAAATGCCCTTGAGCACCTTTACTGCGCATGGGAAAACGGCTTTACCCCCATGACGGTGGGCTGCCCCATCCTCATCGGCGACGGTCTCAAAGGTACGGATGATATCGCCGTTCCCGTCAACGGCGGCGAATATGTGAAAGAAGCGAAGATCGGCCGGGCGGTGATGGATGCGGACATTTTCATCAGCCTCACCCACTTCAAGGGGCACCAGATGACCGGCTTTGGCGGCACCATCAAGAATATCGGCATGGGCTGCGGTTCCCGTGCCGGCAAGAAGGAACAGCATTCCAACGGCCAGCCCGCCATCGATGAAAACCTGTGCCGGGGCTGCAAAGCATGCATGAAGGAGTGCGCCAACGAAGGCCTCGTATTCAATGCGGAAACGAAGAAGATGAGCGTGGACAAGTCCCACTGCGTGGGCTGCGGCCGCTGCCTTGCCGCCTGCAATTTCGATGCCATCGAGTTTGAAGACGATGCTGCCAACGAAGAACTCAACTGCCGCATGGCGGAATACACCAAGGCGGTGGTGGACGGAAGGCCCAGCTTCCATGTATCCCTTATCGTGGATGTTTCCCCCTACTGCGACTGCCACAGCAAGAACGATGCGCCCATCCTGCCCAACATCGGCATGTTCGCATCCTTTGACCCGGTGGCGCTCGATCAGGCCTGCGTGGATGCCTGCCTGAAGGCGCACCCCATTGCCAATTCCCGCCTTGGCGACAACATGGTGAAGGCGGACTTTGTGGATCTTGGCGACCACTTCCGCAACACCACCCCCGATTCCGAGTGGGAAAGCTGCCTTGCCCATGCGGAGAAGATCGGTCTTGGCACAAGGGATTACGAGCTTGTGACCGTTTCGAACAAAAAGTAAGAAAAAACACATCGCCCCGTGCAAACGCACGGGGCATTTTCTATGGATGGATTGTTAACGTTTTCTGTACTTTTTTGAAAGCCCTTTGACATCGGCGGCAGGGCGGTTTATCATGATAAAGGAACAAATGGTTATTTCAAAACCGAAAGGACAGAATACAGCATGAAACAAAATACGGCCAAAAAAGGTCTTTCCCCCCTTAAGATCGCATTGCTTGCCCTGGTAGCACTGGCGGCGGCAGGCATCGTGTTCCTTACCTTTGTGGGCAATGCAAAGCCTGCGGAAGCTCCCGAAGCGGAAGCGGCTGCCCCTGTTACCGCTGTGATCGAGATCAAGGATTACGGCACCGTCAAGGTGGAGCTTGACCCCGTTAATGCGCCCATCAGCGTGGAAAACTTCGTGAAGCTTGCCAAGGAAGGCTTCTATGACGGCCTTACCTTCCACCGCATCATCTCCGGCTTTATGATCCAGGGCGGCTGCCCCGAGGGCACCGGCTTTGGCGGCAGCGGCACGGAGATCAAAGGCGAATTCAGCGCCAACGGCGTGGACAACACCATTTCCCATGTGCGCGGTGTTATCTCCATGGCACGCAGCCAGAGCTATGACAGCGCCAGCAGCCAGTTCTTCATCGTCCATCAGGATTCCACCTTCCTTGACGGGCAGTATGCAGGCTTCGGCCATGTCACGGAGGGCATGGAAGTGGTGGATGCCATCTGCAGCAGCGTGCCGCAGGGTGAAAACGGCGCCGTGGCGGCTGCGGATCAGCCCGTGATCACCTCTGTTACCATCGTGGAATAAGAAATAACAAAAAAGAAAAAAGACGCTCTTGGTGAACTGAACCCCAAAGATTAGACAAAAAGAATATTAAGTTGCTACTGAATGAGTTCGGAATTGTACCGGGCTCATTCCTTTTAGTTTAGTGGATATCCTTTCGTTATTGTAGTAATCGATATATCGCTTTAGTTCATCAA
>JAFSEB010000020.1 GCA_017435905.1 Clostridia bacterium
ATGATGGAAATATCATAGACCATCGACCAATTCACATGATTTTGAATGTTCGGATTTACATAGGCAATCTTTTGTGCTTCTGAATATTCCGGGTCAGAGACTTTTAGTTCTGCTGTTTCTGGAATATCTCCTTGAACGCTAAAGTTTGCATCTCCGCAAGAAGCAGTCGTGTTTCCTCCGGTCGAGCCTCCACCATTTATCAAGGCTTTCAAATCTTCAGCCTTAGTTTCATATTGCCATGTATTATCGGTCAAATACTGAAGAATATATTCCTGGGCATCAGATGAAAGCTGGTTCCAGATTGCGTAAAGCTCATCCACAGTGTAATCACCGGCAATGGTTTTCAACTGAGCTTTATATGCACAGGTGTCGGAATGGGAACCGGCTTCCGCCGTATCATTGCCGCAAGTACATGCATCCGGCACAAATTCAGAAGAGGTCGCTTCGTTGGTTGCAAACAAGGAACTGGAGTAATGCGGCATTTCAAGAATTCCATAACCAATAATGGATTCATCATAATCCATGATGGTCTGTTCACAGACAGAATTGTCTACATCACCCTTAATAACGGTCAGAACATCAAAACTCACCGAAGAAATGATGCCTACAGTATTATCCGTAAAGAAAATCAAATCACCATCGTCTGGAGAGTATACATCCGATGATGCAAATCGACCGGCAGAATTCCACAGCTGCAGCATCGTGTTTGCTCCGATATTGTACGGAGTATCCGCAGAACCGGAACCGGCATAATGGAGACAGAAAGATACAAACATAGCTGACCAGTCACTGTAGGGAGCACCATACCAGGCGCCATACCGGGTATAACCGTTGCGTGTCCCATCTTCATTGACTTCAAAATTCAGGACGCTCTCGGTGTACCCCAGCTGCGAGTCAGCAATAGATACAAGGTCTTTCCGGAGATCTCCGGTTATCATCCCTGCAAACATTGCCTGCCAATCAAGCTGAGTCTCGACATCAGCCATTTCATCCGAATAACAAGTGAGTTCATGAATGTGCTCTTTTTTCTCGCATACAAGAACTTTTTCGTAACATACCGCTGCGTGTTCATGTGTCTCTGTCGGAATAGTACAGATCAGATATTTATCCGTAGTCTCTGTGTGTTGAGCATAACAAGATTCTGTATGAATATGCGGTTCTGTCACCAGATTACATACAAGTACCTTTTCTTCCGAACCTTCTATATGAACAAGCGAATAGCACTCATCAGTGTGAACGTGCGCTTCATCTGAATTAACGCAGATCAAGGTGCTTTCATCATGCCCTTCTGTTTTCTGCAGGATATAACAGGACTCTATGTGTTCGTGCGGAACTTCGGTCAAATCACAAACCAAAACAGGATCGCTTTGCGACTCAGTTACCTGTGTAGCATAACACTCATCGGTATGTGTATGTGAACTCTCAATCATATTACAGATTAGATTCGCCTTAAAACATTCATCTGAATGTGTATGCTCCTCATACCCACACGCTGCAGTTCCTGCCAATGTTAATCCGGTTTGCCTCAATCCCCAAAACACATTTACAGAAACAATCAGAGATAATACCAGTAATACGGAAACACCACGGATTCTGTAACGCTTATTCTTCTCCACTATTCTCAAATAGTTTTTTAGTGTATTACGCAAATTAACCTTACCTTTCCCAACAAGGTGTATCAGTGAACATTGTTCATTGGTTTTCCTGTTGTAACAACCACACAAATTTATCTTTTGCTTCCTGTTTCGTTTTTTCAGGACTTGCGTTCAAAAGATAGAACAACAAAAGCTTCCAATGTTCTAATGGAACTGTCTCGGCAGAAATCAGATCATTGATCTTCTCAGCCAATTCTCTTTTCTTTTCGTGAGGGATGCATTGAAGCTCCCAGACCGATTTGCACTGAGCTTCTATCAAAGTTGCATCAATTATCGTCATTCGCATCTCCATATCCCCTTTGTATTTCTATGAAAAAGCTGCTTTCATTTGGGAACGCCTATTCGATTCAATGGCCATACGCGAATAAAGACTTTTCCAATCAAATCTTCTCTTGTAACGGCTCCAATAACTGAATTACGGCTATCGACTGAATTCGATCTCTGATCTCCCATTACAAAATAACCGTCACCGGGAACTGTATACGGAAAGTCAAGATCGCAATCACCCAAACTTTTTTCTGTAACATACGGCTCGATCAATAGCTGTTCGTTAACATACACATTGCCATTCTCATCGATAACAACCGTATCATCAGGCAGCGCAATTACTCTCTTTAACAGGATTTTCCCTTGATAGTAAAAGCCGATTAAATCACCTCGATCGATATTGTCTGTCTTGATAAGTGCCACAATTTCGTCATGTTCAAGTGTTGGCGACATACTATCACCGGAAATCTGGAGTATTGGCAGGAATAGAGTAGCAACCAATACGGCTATTGCGGCGACAACTACAAGGACAGAAATTGTCCCAGTTAAAGCTCTGCGGTAATAAATTCCTCGTCTGATTCTTTTTCTTTCAGTGTCTATTTCTTGCATTGATGGTATGCGAACCATCCGTCTGCGACGTTTCATAATCTGCTTACTCCCGATTGTTATACATAGCTAGCTCCATTTTCTTTTTTTCAATAGTTGCTTCATATCTCTTTAATAGAACGTATGCTTTTTTTGCTTCTAAAACGATAGCGTCTCTCTGTTCTGTTGTTTTCCGAATGATGTCATCGGATTTCTTCATAGCATCATCGATCAGCAAATTATATTCTCTTTCAATATCTTTACGTCTCTGTTCAATTTCAGCAAGATACACATCCGCTGCATTCTGTGCTACAGAAAAAACATTTTCAAGCGCAAGCGCAGCCTCCGCAACAGAACCAGCTTTTGAGAGAGTAATCCGTTTCACTTCGAGTTGTCTGCGCAACTGCTCGTTTTCATTTTGAAGTGTTTGCTCGCTCTTTTTGAGCTGATAAATAATATCTATCAGTTCGCTGCGATTTAGATGTTTTAATTCTTTTCCCATACATCAACCTCTTTAATACCCAACACTCACAATCGCAGACGAACCTTATATTTCTGATGCCGGATATGAATAAACTGTTTGCAGTCGTGCATACTAACCTTGTCTGACAAAAAATGAGCAGAAGGACGTTCCAACTGCTCATCAATACTGCTTTTACATGAGCATGATAATGCCATGTATATAAATTTTCCTCATCGGCAGCATTGAAGAACGGAAGGATCTACAACAATAACCAACACATAACGATGTTCTACGAATCCTTATAAACCACCGCCAACGCTTTCGCAGAGTTTATCACTCTGCGGCGTTAAAGTAGCAACACTTCAATTATTGTATTATATCATAATTACTCTCAAAAAGCAAGTGATACTAAAAAAATTCTAAAATAATTCAGAAACTGGAGCTTGCCGGTTAGCAAATTATTAACAAACAACAGCCCGAATTACCACGCAGACAACTTTAAGCAGTCAAATGGGCAGTCAGAAGGTAGACACATTTTTTTAGTAAAATAATAGGTGCCCATATCTTGGATATTAGGAGGTTATATTATGTCAAAGGGCTAAAATATTTTCAAGAGAAAAGACGGTCGATGGGAGGCTCGATACATTAAGGGCTATGAGCTGTCAGGAAAAATCAAGTATGGCTTTTGCTATGGCAAGACATACAAGGAAGCAAAGGAGAAAGTAACCAAATGTAAAGCCGCGCTTGTGAGCGGTCAACCGCTCCCCAAGTCAAACTCTAAGCACAGATTCACTTTTTATTGTGATGAATGGTTTAAAACGGCAAAAGGTAAGTTGAAAGAATCAACCATTGTAAAATATTCTACTATTTTAGAAAACCATATCAAACCCAAGCTTGGAGGATGTTTCCCGTTAGGCATAACATCCGGACTGATTGAAAACTTCAAGGATGAACTTCTGTTTGAAGATGAGCTTTCCCCAAAGACGGTGAAAGATATTCTTGTTGTTTTGAATACAATACTGAAATTTACGGCTAAACAGTTCCCGAATGCGTTTCCGCAGATTGAGATCTCGTATCCAAGAGATAATAAAAAGGAAATGCGTGTTTTATCAAGAGACGAACAACAACGGTTTGTGGCTCATTTGCTGAACGATATGGATGAATGCAAATTTGGTATTCTACTTTCCTTGTTCACAGGAATTCGTATCGGTGAGCTATGTGCGCTCCAATGGGGTAACATTTCCCTTGATGATAATACTATCAGAATTACTTCAACTATGCAACGACTTCAGAATACAGAATCAGATGCAGAAACTAAAACAAAAATTATCATTGGTACGCCCAAGCGTGACACATCATTACGAACAATTCCATTGACTGAACAGGCAGCCGAGCTTTGTGGACGAATGAATCCCCAGAGTAAAGCTGCTTATGTTTTAACGGAAACAGATAAGTATATGGAACCCAGAACCTTGCAGTACCGATTAGAAAAATATACAAGCGAATGCGGATTGGAAGGAGTTCATTTCCACACACTTCGTCACCCGTATGTCAAGCACACGACAAAAAATATATCTCTGCAAAAACAGAAATCCCAAACTACCAATTCTAATTTGATAGTCTGGGGTTTCTGTTTTCGTGTATTATTCCTAATGCCGCTAGCTCTGGTTGGAAAATGCTAGTAATTATCAGGCGTTTTTAACATTAATATTGGTTAAATTTAACAGACACTGCGGTTAATCAATTAAGAAACTGGGATGTTACTTTTCAACATTCTTCTGTACAAAATGCTCAATAACATCATTGAATAAAGCATCATCAAATCTTTTACCTGAGAAGACGTCATTGCAGATATTAACTAACCAATCAATATCTTTCGGCGGCAGCTTGTCCTTCAACAAACAAAGCATTCCATCGATGTTAGTCCGTATACCCTGTATTTCGGATACAAGATAGCTGTCATCCGCTGGCACTGTCAACAACTCTACAGATTTTGAATACACCCATAGTTCTTCTGCAATATCCCCTATAGGAAGTGCATCCGTATCGGTGCAGTCTGTTTCAGGAAAATCATATTTTTTAATGAAGCAACCAAGCATTTGCTGCGTCACATCCACAGGGTATGGAGGTGTCAATTTATCAATCAAGGAGTGGTTTCCTGATTCGATTGCCTTTTTAACCTTAACGAGCATTCTTCGTGGGAACTGTAAGGCAGTAGGATGTATTTCCCCGACCTCGTTTGCAGATAATATGACCAGGTAATCAAAGGAAGTATCAGCAAACGAGATGCAGCCACAAAGCCATTCGATTAAATTGCTTTCTGATGCAAAATTTAAACCATCGACTACGACCGGATATGTGTTTTTGATTATATCTCTTTTTAGACTTATTTGCAACTTAAAAGCGATATATTTTATGTCTTCTTTGGGTAGTATGATTATGATATGAGCAGCAAAGATAAAAACTATTTTGATGTATTTTCGCGTCTTGAGGGGCTGATGCAGGAAAAGGGTTGGTCCCGTTATCGCCTTGCAAAAGAAGCCGGGTTGCCCCAATCCACCCTAACGAACCTTTGGGCAAGTCAAACACGCCCACCATCGTTACGCTGGAAGACATATGCCGGGCTCTCGGTATCACAATAGCGGAGTTTTTCACGCTGCCCGGCGAAAGCGCGCCCGCACTCACTGCGCAGCAGTCACAGCTCCTTGCGGTATGGGACAGGCTTTCCAAAGAACAAAAAAGCGCTTTCCTGCTCCTTATGGACGGCTGCACCGCAGACAAAAACTAAATCATTCCAAACGAATACCAAGCGGCTTCCCGGCCGCTTTTTTCTATGTAAAGTTCCCCCTCATAAAAAGACAGCCTTTCTAACCCAAAAGTTTAGGAATACTAATTGACATATTTCGTGAAACGTGCTTTAATTAGCGTGGAGTTTAGGGTTTGTAAACTCGAAGTTTATTTTTACACAGTTTCCGGAGGTTTCCCATGATCGACATCGGCGACAGGATCAAACAGCGGCGCATCAAGCTGGGCCTGACGCAGGAGGAGCTGGCTGCACGCACGGAGCTTTCCAAGGGCTTCATTTCCCAGCTGGAGCGCAACCTGACCTCCCCCTCCATCGCTACGCTTACGGACATCCTTGAGGCGCTCGGCACCGACCTTTCCGACTTTTTCTCCGCACAGCCGGAAGAAAAGGTCGTTTTCAGTGCGGATGATGTTTTCGTCAAGGAAGACGATGAGGTCGGTCACTCCATCCACTGGCTCATTCCCAATGCGCAGAAAAACGCCCTTGAGCCCATCCTTGTCACCCTTGTGCCCGGCGGCAGAGTGTGGGAGGATGATCCCCACGAGGGCGAGGAATTCGGCTATGTGCTTTCCGGCTCCGTGGTGCTCCATGTGGGCGAGCGCAGCTTCAAGGTCAAAAAAGGCGCCAGCTTCTGCTTCAAGCCTTCCGAAGTGCACTACATCGAAAACCCCGGCAGGTCGGAAGCCCGTGTGCTTTGGGTATCCACTCCCCCCAGCTTCTGAGCGCATTTTTCTTTTGTTTTCATTTATTGTTATATAAAACGGTTTTATAAGAGGTACTGTTATGGCCAAGCACCTGATCGATCTTGTTGACATCCGCAAATCCTACGGTTCGGAAGATGCCCTCAAGCGCATCAACCTCTACATTCGCGACGGCGAATTCCTGACCCTCCTCGGCCCCTCGGGCTGCGGCAAGACCACCCTTCTTCGCCTCATCGCCGGCTTCACCATGCCCACCGAGGGCAAGGTGCTCATCGACGGTCAGGATGTTTCCACCATTCCGCCCTACAAGCGCCGTGTCAACACGGTGTTCCAGAAGTACGCCCTGTTTCCGCACCTCAACGTGCACGACAACGTGGCTTTCGGCCTCAAGATCCAGAAGCTGCCCAAGGATGAGATCGAGGCACGGGTGGAGGAAATGCTGGAGCTTGTGAACCTCAAGGGCTACGGCAAGCGCTGGGTGGATGAGCTTTCCGGCGGTCAGCAGCAGCGTGTTGCCATCGCAAGGGCGCTGGTGAACCGCCCCCAGGTGCTGCTTCTTGACGAGCCCCTCGGCGCCCTCGACCTCAAGCTCCGCAAGGGCATGCAGATCGAGCTCAAGCGCATGCAGCAGCGCCTCGGCATCACCTTCGTGTTCGTGACCCACGACCAGGAAGAAGCGCTCACCATGAGCGATACCATCGTTGTCATGAACGAGGGCACCATCCAGCAGATCGGCACCCCTACCGACATTTACAACGAGCCCAAGAACGTATTCGTCGCCAAGTTCATCGGCGAAAGCAACATTCTGCCCGGCACCATGAAGCAGGACTTCCTCGTCAACTTCCACGGCAGGGATTTCGACTGTGTGGATAAGGGCTTCAGGAAAAACGAGCCCGTGGACGTGGTCATCCGCCCGGAGGATATCGACTTCGTTTCCCCCGAAAAGGGCATGTTCCGGGGCACGGTCAAAAGCGTGCTCTTCATGGGCGTACACTACGAATTCCGTGTGGAATGCGGCGAGGTGGCCCTTACCGTTCACTCCACCGACTATGCGGAGCCCGGCAGCGAGGTGGGCATCGAGATCGTTCCCGACGCCATCCACATCATGCACAAGAGCGATGCGCCCGAAGCGGCTGCCCCCGTTGAAACGGAAGACATCCCCGATGATGCTGCGGACGATGACCGCATCATCGAAAACTGACATAACAAAAGGAGGCTTTGCGGATGAAACGCACCGTGTTCGCTTACCCCTATGTTGTGTGGATGCTGATCTTCATCCTCGCCCCGATGCTGATGATCGGCTACTATGCCTTTACTTCGGAGGGTGCCTTCACCATGGAAAACGTGGTGGGTGCGCTGACGAATGAAATGTACATGCAGGTGCTGCTGCGCTCCGTTTGGATCGCCCTCAAGGCCACGGTGATCTGCCTGCTTTTGGGCTATCCCATCGCCTACCTTCTTTCCAACATGAAGAAGAGCACCGCCTCCCTGCTTTCCGTTCTCTTCATCGTCCCCATGTGGATGAACTTCCTGCTCCGCACCTATGCATGGCAGGTGCTGCTTTCCCCCAGCGGACTTCTGAACGGGCTTCTTGAAGTTCTCGGCCTTCCCACGCAGCAGTTCCTTTATACGGAAAGCGCCATCATGCTGGGCACCGTTTACAACTTCCTGCCCTTCATGATCCTTCCCATTTACACCGTGCTTTCGAAGATGGACCGCTCCCTGATCGAAGCGTCCCACGACCTTGGCGCAAACAGCGTCACCACGTTTTTGAAGGTCATCTTTCCGCTGAGCATCCCGGGAGTGATCTCCGGCATCACCATGGTGTTCATTCCCGCCATCACCACCTTTGCCATTTCCCGTCTTCTCGGCGGCGGCAAGTTCATGCTCTACGGCGACCTCATCGAAAACCAGTTCATCACCCTCGGCATGGATGCATGGGGCAGCGGCAGCGCTCTCTCCTTCATCCTGCTGGTGCTGGTGCTCATTTCCATGGCGATCATGCGCAAGGCAGAGCGTGACGCCGGCGAGGAAGGAGGCGGCAAGCTGTGGTAAAGAAGCTGCGCAATTTCTTCAAGGGAACATACCTTGGGCTGATGCTCGTGTTCCTTTATGCCCCCATCATCGTACTCATGGTCTTCTCCTTCAACGATTCCAAGACCATGGGCAACTGGACCGGGTTCTCCTTCCGCTGGTATGAGGCGCTGTTCCGGGATTCCACCATCATGAGCGCCCTTGGCGTCACCTTCTCCGTGGCGATCATCTCCGCCGTGGTATCCACCGTCATCGGCACCTTCGCCGCCATCGGCCTCAACTCCATGCGCAAGCGCCCCCGGGCTATCATCGAGAACATCTCGCAGCTGCCCGTTGTGAACCCCGACCTTGTGACCGGCATCAGCTTCATGATGCTCTTTGCTGCCCTCGGCATCCGTGACGGCTATACACGCATGCTGGTGGCGCACATCACCTTCAACATCCCCTATGTGATCCTTTCCGTGATGCCCAAGCTCCGCCAAAGCTCCAACATGCTTTACGAAGCAGCGATGGACCTTGGCTGCACCCCGTGGCAGGCGCTCACAAGGGTGGTGATCCCGGATATCATGCCGGGCATCGTATCGGGCTTTATCATGGCCTTCACGCTGAGCCTTGACGATTTCGTGGTCAGCTGGTTCGCCACCGACGGCATCCAGAACCTGTCCATCTACATCTACTCCAGCGCACGCCGCGGCATCAGCCCGAAGATCAATGCCCTGTCAACGCTCCTCTTCGTTGCGGTGGTAACGCTGCTGCTGTTCATCAACCTCAAGTCCATCCGTGAGGAAAAGGAAGCGGATATCCAAAGGAAAAAGCTGAAAACAAAAACCCGCTGAGGGGTCCTCGGCAAACCAAAAATAAAAAAGTCTATTTAACGGAGGTTTCAAAATTAATGAAAAAGAAGATTGCATTGCTCGTTGTCCTTGTGATGGCCTTGTCCTTTTGCTTCAGCGGCTGCGGCAACAGCGACAAGGTAGTGATCAACGTCCTCAACTGGGGCGACTATATCGACGAAGAGCTGCTTGACCAGTTCACCGAAGAGACCGGCATCGAGGTGAACTACCAGACCATGGCCACCAATGAGGAAATGCTCGTAAAGCTTGAGGCCTCCGACTGCATTTACGACGTTTGCTTCCCTTCGGATTACATCATTGAAAAGCTCATTGCGAAGGATCTTCTCCACGAGATCAACAAGGATAACATCCCCAACATCGCCAACATCGACGAGCGCTTCCTCGACCTGAGCTTTGACCCCGGCAACAAGTATTCCGTTCCCTATATGTGGGGCACCGTGGGCATCCTTTACAACACCACCATGGTGAACGAGCCCGTTGTGAGCTGGGACATCCTTTGGGATGAGAAATACGACCAGCAGATCTTCATGTACGATTCCATCCGCGACTCCATCGGCGTGGCGCTCATGAAGGAAGGCTACTCCATCAACACCCGTGATGAGGCGCACATTGCCGCTGCGGAAGCCGCCCTCATTGAGCAGAAGCCCCTTGTGCTCGCCTACCTCGGCGACTCCATCAAGGAAAGCATGATCAACGGCGACGCCGCCCTTGCCATCGTCTACTCCGGCGATGCCATGTGGTGCGTTGATCCCGAGGAAGGCAATCCCGACCTTGACTACGCCGTGCCTGAGACCGGTTCCAACCTTTGGTTCGACAACGTGATCATCCCCAAGTCCAGCCAGCACACCGAGGAGGCGGAAGCCTTCATCAACTTCCTTTGCGATGCGGAAGTTGCCAAGGCCAACACCGAGTACATCGGCTACTCCACCCCCAACAAGGCTGCCATGGCACTGCTTGACGAAAGCTACACCGAAAACCCCATCTACAATCCGCCGCAGGAGATCCTTGACAAGTGCGAGATCTTCCACGACCTTGGGGACTTCATCAACGTATACAACGACGCCTGGAACAACATCAAGGGTCAGTAAAAAATCATTCGGCTCTGCGCCTTGCACGCAGAGCCTTTTTTGTTGCTTGCCACTTACATGCGGCAAGGCTATAATAAAAATAACGGCCTTTTTTTCTTTGTCATGTTTGCAGATTCTGTTTTACTGTTGTTTGAAGAGGTATTATGCTGAAGTTTCTCAAGCGTTTTTTCGATCCCTCACGCATGGTCAGCGATGATATTGTCCGGGGGCCGATCCCTTCCGTAAAAGAGGCTTACGGGCGGATGATCTCCCTTGCATGGCCCAGCGCCGTTGAAAGCGTGCTCATCTGCCTGACGGGCTCCGTGGATACGATGATGGTGGGAACCCTCGGCGCCGCCGCCATTTCCGCTGTGGGCATTACGAGCCAGCCCCGTTTTTTGATGATGACGCCCATCATTGCCCTCAACACCGGCGTAACGGCGGTGGTCGCACGCCGCCGGGGCGAAGGCGACTTTGACGGTGCAAGGCGCACCCTGAAGCAGGCGCTCATCTTCTGCATGATCTTCTGCATTTTGATGGTAACGGGCGCTCTCTTTTTTGCGGAGGGGCTTTTGACCCTTGCCGGTGCGCAGAGCGACTTTATCGACCTTGGCGTGGAATACTACCGCATCATCATGTGCGGACAGGTGTTCGCCTGCATCGGCATGACCATCAATGCGGCGCAGCGAGGCTACGGAAACACGAAGATCAGCATGCGCTCCAACATTGCCGCCAACATCGTAAACCTGATTTTCAACTTTTTCCTGATCAACGGCATCTGGTTCTTCCCCCGTCTTGAAACAAGGGGCGCTGCCATTGCCACGGCGCTCGGCGCCATCGTGGCGTTCTTCATGGCGCTTTCTTCCGTGCTCAAGCCGGATGCACCGGGCGTGCTGACGCTTCGTTCAAACGCCTCCTGGAAGTTCGACAAGCGCACGGTGGGCAGCATCTTCAAAGTGGCATCCTCCACCTTTGTGGAGCAGATCTTCATGCGCTTCGGCTTCTTCACCTATGCTTCCCTTGTGGCAAGGCTGGGCACGGTGGAATTTGCCACCCACCAGATCTGCATGAACATCATCAACGTCAGTTTCGGCTTCTCCGACGGCTTCAGCGTAGCCTCCACCAGCCTTGTGGGGCAGAATCTCGGTGCAAAGCGCCCGGATCTTTCCATGATGTTCGGCAAGATCGGCCAGCGGCTCTCCCTTGTCGCCGGCTTTGCGGTGGGACTTGTTTTCGTCATTTTCCGCAAAGAGCTCATCCTGCTTTTCAACGATGATCCCGCCATTGTGGCAATGGGCTCCGTGATCATGCTGATCGTTGCGATCACCTGCCTTGCGCAGAGCACACAGGTAGTCATGTCCGGCTGTCTCAGGGGTGCAGGCGACACGAGATACGTTGCCATGTCCTCCTTCATCAGCATCGCTGCCATCCGCCCTGCGATGTCATGGCTCCTCTGCTACCCCCTCGGCCTTGGCGTGGTGGGTGCATGGCTCGGCCTTTTCGGCGACCAGTTCCTCCGCATGATCCTCAATACCATCCGCTTCTACAGCGGCAAGTGGAGCACCATCAAGCTGTGATACGGTCAAAAGCCCCTTCTTTGGCAGGAAGGAGCTTTTTTCTTTCTTCGGCTTTTGTTTTTACGGTGCATTTGCTATACTGATAAGAAGAAACCAACCTAAGGAGCTGCCATGCTGTTTTCAAACGTACGTTATTTCGGTGCCGACGGGCACTTTCATGTTGGCAATGTCACTGTGGAGAACGGCTTCATCACCGCCGTTTCGGAAACGGGCTGTGCCGCAGAAAAGCTGCTGCTGCCGGGTTTGATCGATGTGCACCTGCACGGCAATCAGGGGCTTGATTTTTCGGACGGGGACATTTCCCAATATGAAAGGATGGCCCGTTACCTTGCAAAGAACGGCACCACCGGCTTTTCCGCCACCACCATGACGCTGCCCCCGGCGGTCATCGAAAACGCCTGCCGCTGCGCCGCCGCCTTTAAAAAAGCGGAAACAAAGAACGCCGCAAGGCTTCTTGGCATCACCATGGAAGGGCCGTTTTTCAGCGCCGCAAAGAAGGGCGCACAGAACGAAGCCTACCTGCTGCCGCCGGATGCAAAGCTGCTTCATGTACTGCAGGAGGCTGCAGAGGGGCTTCTTCGCATCGTCTGCGTGGCGCCGGAGCTGCCCGGTGCGCTGCAATTTGTGTCCGCCGCCACGGAAGCGGGCTTCCGAGTCTCCCTTGCCCATACGGCAGCGGATTACGACACCGCCGCCGCAGCCTTTGATGCCGGCGCCTGCCACCTGACCCACACCTTCAACGCCATGCCTGCGCTGATGCACCGCGCGCCCGGCGTCATCGGCGCCGCACAGGAGCGTGACCATGTGACCGCAGAGCTGATCGGCGACGGCATGCATGTGCATCCTTCCGTGATGCGCGCCGCCTTCAAGCTGTTCCCGGGGCGCATTTGCCTTGTGAGCGATGCCATTCCCCCGGCCGGTGCCAAAGCGGGCACCTACAGCCTTGGCGAGCAGCCCGTGACCGTCAAAAACGGCCTTGCTACCCTTGCGGACGGCACCATTGCCGGTTCCACCGCCACGCTGTTCGGGTGCCTGAAAAACTGCATCCGCTTCGGCATCGCTGAAGAGGATGCCGTTGTCGCCGCTGCACTCACACCGGCAAAAGCCCTCAACGTACAGCATGAATACGGCGTGATCGCCCCCGGATACAGGGCGGACATGCTGCTTTGTTCCCTCGACTATGAACTTGAGACCGTCTTCCTCGGCGGCGAAGCCATTGAATCAAACGAAAAGGAGTTCTGACCATGAGCCGTTATCCCTTCCCGAAGATCGACCTGCACCTGCACCTTGACGGTTCCATGCTGCCCGAGACCGCATGGGAGCTTGCAAAGGAGCGCAACATCGACCTGCCTGCGGACAACCTTGCGGATTTTCGCACCTTCATCATCGTTACCGCAGAATGCCGCAGCGTGAACGAATACCTGAAGCGCTTTGATATGCCCCTTTCCATCCTGCAGGATAAAGCGTCCCTCACAAGGGTCACAAAAGAGCTTGTGGAGCTGCTTGCATCCCAGGGTCTTGCCTATGCGGAGATCCGCTTTGCGCCCCAGCTGCACACGAGAAAAGGGCTTTCCCAGAAGGACGCTGTGGAGGCGGTGATCGAAGGTGCAAGGGCCGGCATGGAAGCTGCCCCCACCATCGATATCGGCATCCTGCTTTGCTGCATGTGCATCGGCGTGGAAACGCTGAACGAAAAGGAGAACCTTGAGACCGTCCGCCTCGGCAAAGAATACCTCGGCAAGGGCGTTGTGGGCATCGACCTTGCAGGTGCGGAAGGCATCGTGCCCCTTGAGAACTTCTCCCCCATCTTCGACCTTGCACGGGAACTTCAGATCCCCTTCACCTGCCATGCAGGCGACAGTCAGGGCCCCGATACAGTAAATGCCGCCATGAATTTCGGCAGCCTGCGCATCGGTCACGGTCACCACATTTTCAACGATCAGACCCTCTGCGCCCGTGCCATCCGTGACGGCGTGACCCTTGAGATCTGCCCCACCAGCAACATTCAGTGCGAGACCCAGCCCTCCTATGAGGAGCATCCCCTTAAAAAGCTGATGGATATGGGCATGCGCTGCACCATCAACACCGACAACATGATCCTTTCCGACATTGACCTCAACAAGGAATACGACCGCTGCACGGAGCAGATGGGGCTCAGCTACAACGACCTCATCCGCTGCAACATCAACAGCGTCCGTGCTTCCTTCATGCCGGAGGAGAAAAAGACCGGGCTCATCGACACCCTCATCAGCTGCCTGAAGGCGGAATAACAGCCTACATCCCCTGCCGCACGGAACCCTTCCGTGCGGCTTTTCCGTTTCTTTTCTTGCAAATCCCGGTTTGCTGCGCTATTATGTCAAAAAATCCTTTTCCCGGGAGCGCCCATGAACAGCATCATCATCACCTCTTCCACCGATCCCCATTACAACCTTGCGCTGGAAGAACTGCTTTTTGAAACACAGAAAGGCTTCTGCCTTTACCTTTGGCAAAACCAGAACACCGTGGTTATCGGCCGCAACCAGAACGCATGGAAGGAATGCCGCATCTCCCTTCTCGAAGAGGAGGGCGGCCGCCTTGCAAGGCGCTCCTCCGGCGGCGGCGCCGTGTTTCACGACCTAGGAAACCTCAATTTCACCTTCATCGTGCCAAGTGCAGCCTACGATATCCCCCGGCAGCTTTCGGTGATCCTTTCCGCCGTGAAAAGCCTTGGCATCGCAGCGGAATTTACCGGCAGAAACGATATCGTTACCGCAAGCGGCGCAAAATTCTCCGGCAACGCCTTCCGCCGTTCTCCCGATGCCTGCATGCACCACGGCACGCTGCTCATCGATACGGATATGGAGAAGCTCAGCCGGTATCTGATGCCCTCCAAGGCGAAACTCGCCGCAAAGGGCGTGGAATCCGTCCGTTCCCGGGTCACGAACCTTGTGGATGAAATGCCTTCCCTGACCCTTGAAACGATGAAGGATGCGCTGTGTGCCGCCTTCCAGAGGGAGTACGGCTGTGCGAAGCGGCTTGAAGAAAGCGAGCTTGATGCGGCGCTGCTGCGGGAAAAAGCCGCACGCTACGCTTCCTGGGAATGGAACAAGGGAGCATCCCCGGCATTTGACGCATCCCTCACGAACCGTTTTTCCTGGGGCGAGATCACGCTGGAGCTTTCCCTGAAGGATGGCTGCATCGCTGCGGCAAAGGTTTGGTCGGACAGCATGGATGAGACCTTTGCCCCTGCCCTTGCAAGAGTGCTCACGGGCTGCCGGTTCAAAGCGGATGCTTTGGCAAAAGCGGCAGAAAGCATCGAAAACAGGGAAGCTGCAGAGGCCGCCGCATGGTTTCGGGAGATTTCTTTTTAGCATGCATCCCATTCATTTGTTTTGTCCGTAAATCAATAAATCGATTCGATTTTTTCAATAATAGTTTTGCGGAAAAAAACATTGCAAAACAGCTTTTGGGCATGATACCATAGATAAGCAAATGAATAAGCATCGGATGATTGCTGCGGGAGAGTCCGCTTTTTGCGGCGCCGACGGGGCATGCAAAAACTCTCAGGCAAAAGGACCGCAGCATGACGATACTCTGTAAAGTGCTCTACGGCACGCCAAAGGTGCAACCCGGTCTTCACCGCCGGGGAATCTCTCAGGCTATCACAACAGAGGCACAAATTTTTCCACAGGGGGAAATTTGTGCTTTTTTGTTGCGCAAAAAACGATCCTGACAAATCATCAACATTTTAAGGAGGAAAACACAATGGGTGAACTCAAGCGCACACAGCTTTTTGATGTGCACGTAAACTCCGGTGCCACGATGGTGGACTTCGGCGGCTGGGAAATGCCTGTTCAGTACCCCACCGGCATCGTAGCGGAACACCTCTATACCCGCCATGCCTGCAGCCTTTTTGACGTTTCCCACATGGGCCGTCTTCTCATCGAAGGCCCCGACCGCATCAAGTTCCTGCAGCACGTTGTTTCCAGCAACGTTATGGGTCTTGACCTCAACAAGGCACAGTACTGCATCATTCCCGATGAAGACGGCAGCGCCGTGGATGACGCCTACCTTTACAGCTATGAAGAGGATAACCTTCTCCTCGTTGTGAATGCATCCAACACCGACAAGGACCTTGCCCATTTTGAAAAGTACCTCAAGGACTTTGACTGCACCATCAAGAACATCACTGCGGATTACGCTTCCATCGCCGTGCAGGGCCCCAAGAGCAAGGATATGCTCACCGCGCTTGCGGGCGGTCAGACCCTGACCGAACCCATGAAGAACGCCCTCAACACCCTCATGATGGAAGGCCGTGAAGTGCGTGTTGCCAAGACCGGTTACACCGGCGAACCTCTCGGCTACGAAGTGTTCGTGAAGAGCGAAGACGCCGAGTGGATGTGGAACCGCCTCATCGAGCTCGGTGCAAAGCCCGCCGGTCTCGGTGCCCGTGACACCCTCCGCCTTGAAGCAGGCATGCCCCTCTACGGCCATGAAATGGGCGTTGATCCCGATGGCAACCGCATGCCCATCTATGCCGTGCCCCTTGCACGCTTTGCCGTCAGCTTCTCCCCCCAGAAGGGCAACTTCGTAGGCCGTGAACCCCTCGCCGCCCAGTACGAAGCCTTCAAGCGCATCAACAACCGCGATTTCAGCGACATCACCGCCGTTCCCCGCCGCATCATGCCCATCACCCTGCTTGACAAGGGCGTTATGCGTGCCGGCATGGCCGTCTATCAGGGCGACAAGCAGGTGGGCTGGGTCACCAGCGGCACCATGGTCCCCTACTATGTAGCGGAAGGCGAAGGCCTCCAGACCGTCATCCTTGAGGAGACCGCCAAGCGTGCCATCGGCATGTGCTACATCAACTCCGACATCCTTGAAGACGACACCGTGGAAGTCGACGTTCGCGGCAAGCGCCTCAAGGCCGTCATCCCGCCCTACCATATGCGTGTGGATGCGCCTCCCTTCGCCCGTCCCATCCTCTACCGTGCCAAGGCGGAAGCCAAGGCCGCTGCCGCTGAGGACAGGCTGCCCAAGGCCATCACCCTGCTCAACAAGGCGCTTGAGAACCACCGCTGGCGTCAGCAGCGCTGCATCAACCTCATCCCCTCCGAGAACACTCCGAGCCGTGCGGTCCAGATGCTGGGCGCTTCCGATCCCGCCTTCCGCTATGCGGAGCACAAGAAGGTAAAGTCCTTCTATGATGCGGATATCTTCTACTATCAGGGCACCAAGTTCATCGACGAAGTGGAACAGCTTCTCGTTGAGCAGATGAAGCAGTACTTCGGCTGCCGTGAGGTGGAGACCCGTGTGATCAGCGGCCAGATGTCCAACGCCGCTACCTTCTCCGCCCTCGTGGACTGGAAGAACAGGCTCGACCGCAAGCATGACGCCAAGCGCCTTGGCTACGTGCTCAACAACCACATCATCAAGGGCGGCCACCTGAGCGCACAGCCCATGGGTGCTCTTCGTGACTACATCGCCGTTGACCCCGTCACCGAGCGCAACGCCGTCGTGAACTTCCCCGTCTGCGCCGACAACATCTACAAGATCGACGTGGAAGAGACCAAGAAGGTCATCGACAAGTATCGCCCCGAGCTCATCATCTTCGGTAAGAGCATGGTGCTCCATAAGGAGCCTGTTGCCGCCATCCGCAAGTTCGTGGACGAGCAGAAGATCAACACCACCATCATGTACGACATGGCCCACGTGCTCGGCCTCGTCGGCGATTCCTTCCAGAAGCCCTTTGAAGAGGGTGCCGAGATCGTCACCGGTTCCACCCACAAGACCTTCTTCGGTTCTCAGCGCGGCGTTATCGGCGTGAACTACAAGCCCGATGAGCTCAAGTACGGCCTCTGGGAGACCATCGAGTCCCGTGCATTCCCCGGCAGCGTTTCCAACCATCACCTCGGCAGCCAGCTCGCCCTGCTGATGGCGGCCTACGAAATGAACCAGTTCAAGGCCGAATACCAGAAGGCTGTTGTGGAAAGCGCCAAGCACTTCGCCAAGTGCCTGAAGGCGGAAGGCCTCAACGTGGCCGGCGATCCCGCCATCGATTACACCGAGACCCATCAGGTCATCGTGTCCGTCGGTTACGGCGTTGGCCCCGAAGTCGCAGAGCGTCTTGAGGCGAACAACGTCATCGTCAACTACCAGGCCACTCCCGATGAGGAAGGCTTCACCGCTTCCGGCGGTCTGCGTATGGGCGTCAGCGAAATGGTCCGCTTCGGCTTCACCAAGGACGATTTCGCCAAGCTCGCTTCCCTTCTTGCGGACTGCATCCTGCGCAACAAGGATATCTCCGAAGACGTTGCCAAGCTGCGCGGCGAGCACCTTGAAATGCAGTACTGCTTCAAGGGCGAAGAATTCGAAGCTGCCCTCAACGGCCTTATGGCAGAGCTGGGCGTCTAAGAAAGTATCACCGGCCGCACGCTCCCTTACGGGGAGTGTGCGGCTTGCATAACCACAATCAAAACCACCATCAATTCAAAATCATTCAGGAGGTAACACCATGAATTTCCCCGCTGATCTCAAGTACTCCAAGTCCCACGAGTGGGTCAAGATGGAAGGTGACGTTGCCGTGATCGGCATCACCGATTTCGCTCAGGACGCCCTTGGCGACGTCGTGTTCATCAACCTCCCCTCCGAAGGTGACACTGCGGAAGCCGGCTCCGCCTTTGGCGATGTCGAGTCCGTTAAAGCCGTTTCCGACCTCGTTTCCCCCGTCAGCGGCGAGATCGTTGAAGTCAACGAAGAGCTTGCCGATGCTCCCGAGACCCTGAACACCGATCCTTACGGCGCCTGGATCATCAAGGTTTCCGGCATCACCGAGACCGAAGAGCTGCTTGACGCTGCCGCTTACGAAGCTTTCTGCGCTGAGGAGGCATAAACAGCATGGGTAGCTATGTGCCTTCTACCAAAGAAGAGCGCAGGGAGATGCTCGAGGCCATTGGGCTCAAGGATTACCGTGAGCTTTATCAGGATGTGCCTGCCGAGATGTATCTCGACAAGCCCCTTGACCTGCCCGAAGGCATGAGCGAGCTGGAAGTCAGCCATGCCATGAACGCCATGGCCAGCAAGAACCGTGTGTTTTCCACGGTTCTTCGCGGCGCAGGCGCTTATGACCACTACATTCCCAGCATCGTGAAGTATATCCCCGCAAAGGAAGAGTTCCTTACCGCTTATACTCCTTATCAGGCCGAGATGAGCCAGGGCGTGCTGCAGTCCATCTTCGAATACCAGACGATGATCTGCGAGCTGACCGGCATGGCCGTTTCCAACGCCTCCGTTTATGACGGCGCCACCGCCGCTGCGGAAGCCGCTGCCATGTGCCGTGACAGGAAGCGCCGTGTGACCCTCATTTCCGCCGCTGCGCACCCGGATACCATCAACACCGTGCGCACCTACTGCTATGGCACCAACGACGAGCTTCGCATCGTTCCCGTGAAGGACGGCAAGACCGATCTTGACGCCCTCAAGGAAATGCTCACTGCGGATGTTGCATCTTTCTATGTGCAGCAGCCCAATTTCTTCGGTCAGTTTGAAGACTGCACCGCCATCGGTGAGATGGTGCACGCTGCCGGCGCCCAGTACATCATGGGCTGCAACCCCATCGCCCTTGCGATCATGAAGACCCCCGCCGAGTGCGGTGCGGACATCGCCGTGGGTGAAGGCCAGCCTCTCGGTATGCCCATCAGCTTCGGCGGCCCCTACCTTGGCTTCATGGCTGCCACGCAGAAGATGATGCGCAAGCTCCCCGGCCGCATCGTCGGCGAGACCGTGGATGCAAAGGGCGAGCGTGCCTACGTTCTTTCCCTGCAGGCTCGTGAACAGCATATCCGCCGTGAAAAGGCTTCGAGCAACATCTGCTCCAACCAGGCTCTCTGCGCCCTGACTGCCGGCGTTTACATGTCCGCAATGGGCCCCAGGGGCATGGCGGAAGCTGCCAACCAGTCCATGGCAAAGGCGCACTACCTTGCAAAGGGGCTTTGCGCCATCGAAGGCGTTTCCCTCAAGTATGAAGGCGCTTTCTTCCATGAGTTCGTCACCGTGATGCCCAAGGCCGAAGAAGTTCTTGCAGCCCTTGCGGAAGCGGATATCCTCGGCGGTCTGCCCGTTGAAGGCGGCATCCTTTGGTGCGCCACGGAAAAAGTCTGCCGTGAAAAGCTGGATGAGACCATCGCCATCGTGAAGGAGGTGCTCGGCAAATGAAACTGATCTTTGAAAAAAGCGTTCCCGGCCGCGGCACCACCATGCTCGGCAAGTGCGATGTGGAAGCCGTAGCCCTGCCTGCGGAACTCTGCCGTCAGGAAGCCCCGGCCCTGCCCGAGATCAGCGAGACCGACCTTTCCCGCCACTATACCGAGCTTTGCCAGAAGGTACACGGCGTGAACTGCGGTTTCTATCCCCTCGGTTCCTGCACCATGAAGTACAACCCCCGTATCGACGAGGAGATCGCTGCGCTGCCCGGCTTCACCGCCGTGCATCCCCTTGCTCCCAAAGAGACGGTGGAAGGCTGCTATGAGGCACTTGACACCGCAAAGAAGTACCTTTGCGAAGTCACCGGCATGGATGATATGACCTTCCAGCCTGCCGCCGGCGCCCACGGCGAATTTACCGGCGTGCTGCTGATCAAGCAGTATCACGAAAGCCGCGGCGAGAGCCACAGGAACAAGATCATCGTTCCCGACTCTGCGCACGGCACCAACCCTGCCACCGCTGCCATGTGCGGCTATGAGATCGTCAACATTCCCTCCGCCCCCAACGGCTGTGTGGATCTTGAGGCGCTCAAGGCTGTTCTTGGCAACGATACCGCAGGCCTGATGCTCACCAACCCCAACACCGTGGGTATTTTCGATGAAAACATCCTCGAGATCACCCGCCTTGTTCATGAGGCCGGCGGCCAGTGCTACTATGACGGCGCCAACCTCAACGCCGTTATGGGCGCTGTTCGCCCCGGCGATATGGGCTTTGACTGCATCCACATGAACCTGCACAAGACCTTCGCCACCCCCCACGGCGGCGGCGGCCCCGGCGCAGGTGCGGTGGGCTGCAAGGGTCACCTTGCCGCCTTCCTTCCCTCCAGCGCACTGATGGACAACGACGGCCGTCTGCAGGTCAGGAGCTTTGCAGGCAACTTCCTCGTTGTCATCAAGGCCCTCACCTATGTGATGACCCTCGGCGCCGAAGGCATCAAGGAAGCCTCCGCCAATGCGGTGCTCAACGCCAACTACCTCATGCGCAAGATCCAGGGCACCTTCGAGCCTGCCTTCGACCGCATCTGCATGCATGAGTTCGTTCTTGATCTTTCCGAGTTCAAGAAGCGCACCGGCGTTTCCGCTCTTGATGTGGCCAAGTCCCTCATCGACCACGGCATGCATCCCCCGACGATGTATTTCCCGCTCATCGTTCACGAAGCGCTCATGCTTGAGCCCACCGAGACCGAGAGCCGTGAGACCCTTGATTGGGCGGCAGAGATCTTCCGCAAGCTGTATGCCCTTGCGGAGACCGACCCCGAATACATGCACAATGCGCCCCACAACGCCGCCATCGCCCGTCCGGACGAAGTGCGTGCCGCCAGGACGCCCATCCTTCGCTACACCAAATAAAAACGAGCCAAAAACTGTCGCCCAAGGGCTTGCCTTTGGGCGACAGTTCAGAACAGGAGAATATGATGAGCCAATATCAACTGATCGTTATCGGCGCAGGCCCCGGCGGCTATATGGCTGCACTGCAGGGTGCCAAGCACGGCCTTAAGACCGCTGTGGTGGAAGCACGGGAAGCGGGCGGCACCTGCCTGAACCGCGGCTGCATCCCCACCAAAACGCTGCTCCATTCTTCCGAGATCTTCTCTGCTGCCAAGAACGCAGAGCATGCGGGCATCAAGGTGAGCGGCGTGGAAGCGGACATTCCTGCCATCTTCGCCAACAAGAAGCAGGTATCCGAGACCCTTTCCGCCGGCATCGAAGGGCTGTTCAAGAAGGCCAAGGTAGACCTGATCCGCGGCAAGGCCACCGTGACTGCGGCAGGCTGCATCGATGTGACCGACGCTGAGGGCAATGTGACCGCTTACACTGCGGACAACATCCTCATCGCCACCGGCAGCATCCCTGCCATGCCCCCCATCCCCGGCCTTGACCTTGAAGGCGTCATGAATTCCGATTCGCTTCTTGAAGGTGCGGATCACCTTTACGAATCCATCGTCATCATCGGCGGCGGCGTGATCGGCGTGGAGTTCGCCACCTTCTTCAGCGAGCTTGGCACGAAGGTCACCGTGATCGAAGGCCTTGACAGGCTGCTCCCCAACCTTGACAAGGAGCTTGGCCAGAACCTTGCACAGCTTCTCAAGAAGCAGGGCGTGAACATCTTCACCGGCGCCATGGTGAAGGAAGTCCGCAAGCAGGAAGGCGGTCTTGAGGTCGTCTTCACCGCCAAGAATGCGGAAAACAGCGCCGTGGGCGAAGTCGTTCTCTGCGCCATCGGCCGCAGGCCCTACACCGAGGGTCTCTTTGCCCCCGGCCTTGAGATCGAAATGAAGGGCCGCAGCATCGCTGTGGACGAAAACTTCGAAACCAGCATCAAGGGCGTTTACGCCATCGGCGACGTCAGCGCAAAGATCCAGCTTGCCCATGTGGCTACCGCCCAGGGCATCGCCTGCGTGGACCATATCGCCGGCAAGAAGAGCGATGTGGATCTTTCCATCGTTCCGAGCTGCATCTACTGCCGTCCGGAGATCGCCTCCGTGGGCATGACCGATGCGGACGCCAAGGCGGCAGGCATCAACGTGAAGGTCGGCAAGTGCGTCATGCACGGCAACGGCCGTACCCTCATCGCCGGCGCAGGCCGCAGCTTCATGAAAGTGGTCGCCAATGCGGACACCCGTGAGATCATCGGCGCACAGATGATGTGCGTGAACAGCACCGATATGATCAGCGAGCTCAGCGAAGCCATCGCCAACCACCTGACCGCTGCGGATCTTCTCCGTGCCATGCGTCCCCATCCCACCTTTGAGGAAGCCCTCACCGAGGCCCTTGAAGACCTCGAAGCAAAGCTCGGCTAAATCAAGCAGCAAAAAAGCGCAAGGAAACAAACATTTCACAGGCACAGCAGTTTGATCTGCTGTGCCTGTTGTGTTCAAATACAGATTTGTGTGATAGTATAATACTATATTATCTTTGACGGAGAATAAGATGATCGAGTTTCGCCGGCTGAAACAGGATGAGTTTCAGCAATACGCTGAAAGCATGTTTTCCATTCTATATGAAAACATGTGCCAAATCGTGCCTGTCGAAAGCAGCCGTGAAGAGGATTATTCCCTTTGGTTTGAGAGCAATCAAGAGAATCTAAAAAAGGAAAATCATCATATCATCGTTGGCTTCCAAAGAGAGACACATGAATTGATCGGCTATTTTCAATACTCTGTGCAAAAAAATGTGTTCTTAATGGAGGAAATACAGATAAGCAGCCCGTATCAGGGAAAACACGGTGTTTTCAAAAAAATTTATGGGGTTGTCCTTGAAACAATGCCGGAAGATATTGATGTTGTTGAGGCATATGCAAATAAAAAGAATACGAAATCAATTGGTATTCTCGAAAAACTCGGTCTTACCATAACAGGCGAAAACAAAAGGGGAACAAGCTACCGCTTCAGGGGGACATATGCCGATTTGGTGAATTGGTACAAAGGGGTCCCTTCCAATTGAAGCACAGGTCCTCAAACTTCCATATAGCGAGTGCAAATACAAAAAGCCAAACTGTTTTTTGCAGTTTGGCTTTCACTGTTTCGTGTACATGTAAAGGGATGGTCTGTTATTTCCTTCATTGCTGCGAGAGTCTGCACCTAAGTTCCAGCACCTTCTCCTCGATCCTTCCGATCACTTCAAGAAATGCCGTATCATCCTTCCCCGTGGGGTCTTCAAGCCCCCAATCCTCCCGGTGGGAGCAGGGCAGGTTCGGGCACTCGACATTGCAGCCCATGGTGATCACGATGTCAACGGGCGGCAATTCCTCAAGGAGCTTGCTGCGCTGGGTTTGCTCCATATCGATGCCGTGAAGCTGTTTCATGAGCCTGACGGCATCCCGGTTGATGCAGGGCTTCGTTTCCGTGCCTGCGGAGCAGCTTTCAAACACATCCGCCGCCAGCTTTTTGCCCAGCGCCTCTGCGATCTGGCTGCGGCAGGAATTGTGCACGCAGATAAAGGCAACACGCTTCATTCTTACCGTCCTTTATACTTCCGGGCAGCGGTAACGGGGCTTGCCTTTGCTCTTTTCCCCGTATTCGATGGCTTCCGCCGGGCAATAGCAGATGCACGCCATGCAATGGGTACAGTTTTTGCCCCACACAGGTCTGCCGTTTTCAAGGGAGATATTGTTGAGCACGCAGTTTTGGACGCATGCGCCGCAGCCGGTGCAGGCATCCGTTGCCCTGAACGCATCCGCCTTTACATAGAACCGATAGAAGCCCTCGTTGATCTTGCCGCTTTTAAGCTTGTCGGCGGCGCTTGCCTTCACCGCCGGGAAGCTTTCGCCTTTTTGGATCCGTTGCGCCGCCTCAAGAAGAACGGGCTTTGCCGCAGCAACGATCTTCCTCGACTCCGCTTCATCGGGCACGGGGAACATGGCAACGTAGTTTTCCGGCATCACAAGGGTCAAAAGCCCCTTGCACACAAGCCCCTTTTCGCTGCAAAGCTTCTCCGCATATTCCGCCGCATTGCCCGTATCGCTGCCGCAGGTGAGAACGAACCATGCCTCTTTGCTTCCCGAGAATTCCGTTTCCCCGATAAAATCGGAAAACAGCCTCGGCATGCGCCAGGAATAAGTGGGTGCAGCAAACACCCAGGGTTTTTCGGAGGAAAGTACCGCCTTCTCCCCTGCTTTGATGGCAGCGCCTGCATCAAACAGCACATCATCAAGGTGCTTTGCCAATTCTTTTGCCGCAAAACGGCTGTTGCCGGTGCCGGTAAAGTAAACGATCATGGTATCCTCCTTGCTGCCGGGCGGATATACCGCTCCGATAACAGCATCATATCATACTTTCGGGATATAGAAAAGCGCAGCGGGAAGCGCTTTTTTCCTCATTCCATCGGGAAAAAGAAAAGGTCTTCCCCTGCGGCAACGCCGCCGTAAAGCCGGTCGTCAAAGCGCCCCGCTTCAAGATAATGTTTGACCACATGTTTCGCCGTAAAGGGCATGGGAAGTGTGAGCGCATCGGAAAAAGCAGCCCACCTGAGCTGCCCCTCGTTGGAGGAAAGGGGCACATCCTCCTTCATCTTTGCAAAGAAGCAGTAGTTCTGCCGCACCTCATCCCCGACCCGGCGCAAGGTGATATAGCGAAGGGACATTTCCGCAAGAACTTCCTCGCCGATATTCAGCTCTTCCTTCAGTTCACGCAGCGCACAGGCTTTGGGATCGTTGAGCTCATGCGGTTCGAAATGGCCACCGGCAGCGCCGATATACACATCGTTCACCACCCTGCTCCCCTGCCGGTAAAGCAGCAGCATATTCTCATTACGGATCAAATACACGGATGTCATGTTGCGAAGTGAAGGTACCATGCTCATTTTTCTTCCCCCTTATCTCTAAATAACGATTCACAATGATCAAAAGCAAAAGAACCCCGTTTGGGGTTCTTTTGCTTTGGCGTACCCGACACGATTCGAACGTGCGACCCTCAGAGTCGGAGTCTGATACTCTATCCAGCTGAGCTACGGGTACACAGCTGCGTTCACGCAACTATTATATTATACCATATTTTGCCCGGGATGCAAGAGAGAAACCCGCTACCTGCTTTGACCCGTCAAAATACGAACCGCATCGCCAAGGGTCGCCACGGTGCTGAATTTCACGCCGGGCGCCTTGGGGATCTTATCCGTTTTGGGAATGATGATGTGGGTATAGCCGAGGCGCACACACTCGCTGATGCGCTTTTCAAGGCGGCTCACGGGGCGCACTTCACCCGTCAGCGCTACCTCGCCGATGGAGACCGTGCCCGTGGGCAGGGGCGTATCCAACAGCGCAGAGGCAATGCACATGCAGGCTGCAAGGTCGCCGCTCCTGTCTTCAAGGCGAATGCCGCCCACCACGTTGGCATACACATCCTGATTGCCGAGAGCAAGGAAGGCTTTCTTTTCCAGCACCGCCAAAAGAAGGATGAGCCTGCTGCCGTCAAGCCCTGCTGCCATGCGGCGGGGGTTGTTGAAAGCGGAAGGAGCGATCAGCGCCTGGATCTCCACCAGCATGGGACGGGTACCCTCCATGGCGCAGGTTACGGCACAGCCCGGTGCATTCGTTCCCGAAAGGAAGATGCCGGAAGGGTCCTTGATCTCCGCCATGCCCGTTTCCCGCATTTCAAACACGCCGATCTCGTTGGTGGAGCCGAAACGGTTTTTGACGGCACGCAGCAGACGGAAAGCATCGTGCCTGTCGCCCTCAAAGTAAAGCACCGTATCCACCATGTGTTCAAGCACACGGGGACCTGCGATGGCGCCTTCCTTGGTGACATGCCCCACGATGAACACGGAGGCGCCCGTGCCCTTTGCCACACGGGTCAAAAGCGCCGTGGCTTCACGCACCTGCGTCACGGAACCCGGTGCGCTTGAAATGTCGCTGCAGGCCATGGTCTGAATGGAGTCGATGATCAAAAACGAAGGCTTTACCCGTGCGATCTCCGCTTCCACGGCAGCAAGATCCGTTTCCGCAAGCAGCAGCATCTCCCCCGTCACCCCGAGGCGCTCCGCCCGAAGCTTGAGCTGTGCTGCGCTTTCCTCACCCGTTACATACAAAACGGTGCCGACTTCGCTGAGCCTGCCTGCCATCTGCATCAAAAGGGTGGATTTGCCGATGCCCGGGTCGCCGCCAAGGAGCACCGTGCTGCCGGGCACAACGCCGCCGCCAAGCACACGGTCCAGCTCTTCCATGCCGCTTGAAATGCGCCTTGCGCCGGTGGTCTCCACCTTGGAAAGGGGCAGGGCACGGCTCGGTGCACCGCTCAAGGCGCTCAATGCGCTCGGTGCGGCAGGCACAGCCTCCACAAGGGTGTTCCAGCTGCCGCAATTCGGGCAGCGGCCAAGCCATTTGCCGCTTTCATAGCCGCATTCCCCACAGATATAGACGATCTTCTGGGATTTTGCCATAATCGTGCTCCTTTTGAAAAGGGTCGGCGTGGCCGACCCTGTACTCTTACGGTATTCTTGCAAACTTGATGATATCCCTTGCACGGGTGGTCACATCCATCCACATGACTCTGTCGTCGCTGACGCCGAGGAACTGGGCAAGTTCCTGCTCTGCGCTGATGCGGTAGGTGCGTTCATTGTCGAACATGAATACCCAGATAGCCTCATCCCGGGAATAGGCAACGAAGTTGCTGCCAAAACCGAACTCCACAACGCCGCCGGCGATCTTCACCGCTTCCCCGCCGTTTTTGGAATAGTACAGCCCTGCATCCGGTGCATGGTGGCTGTCGAGCCACACGGAATACTGACCGCTGCATTCGGGATCATGCACATAGGTACCGGGAGAATAGGTGCGCATGGTAGAGGACGCAAGGGTGATGGAGTTGATGACGCTCGTATCCGTTCCCGCTTCGCTGATGCCTTCCGCATCCGCCCAGCAAAGAAGACCGTCCCGAAGGGAGGGCAGACTTTGCCCGTAGGCGGAATTGCTGAACATGTTGACCACGGTGGTCTCAAGGGTGTTAAGATCCGCAATGAACAGCTTATCCATCCTTGTGCCGGTGCGCTCGATCCATGCCATGTAGTGACCGTCCAGCATGGGCTCGGGCTGCCCGGTATAGACCTGCTTGACCTCCACGGGCTTGGCATTTTCATCCTTCAGGCTGTATACCATCAGCTTGCCGCCGCCGTTCAGGTTGGCATCAAGGTAGATGAGCCAGTCATCGTTGAACTTCGGGTACATGAAGTGGGCGTTATTGAGGGTGATGGGCACCTTTTCCGCCACACGGGTCTCCGGATAGAAGAAGTAAAGATCCTGCATGACCGCATAGGAATCCACCAGCTTGCCGGCGGTGAACACCATCACGCCGTCGTGGAAATAGGGATCGCCGAACCACTTGTATTCCGCAGAGTTGTCGAACACCAGCTCGTTCTGCGCTTCAAGGGGATCGAAGGTGGTCATGGGGTGGGGCGTTGGCGTAGGCTTCGGCGTGGGAGAGGGCGTGGGCGTGGGCGCAAAGGGCGCATGGTAGTTGACGCCGATAAGGGGCAGCAGCTTCGGCAGTGCCACGAATACGATCAGGCAGATCACGGCTGCAATGCCCAGCACCGTGCCGAGAAGCGCCAGCACCGGACCCCAGTTGCTTGCACGAAGGCTGGTGCGGCGCCGCCTGATGCGGCGTCTGTTTCGCCTGCTGTATCGTCTCATACCCTGTTTCCCCACCGTAAAAAATGCTGAAATATGTTCCGCTTTATTATAGCATAGCGGCAGGGAAACATTCAACGTGCGCAAATGTGAATAATCTTCCCTGCTATAGCGCCGCAAAGCCCTGCTGTGCTATACTTGTTCCATGAAATACCGCACGCATACCATCGCCATATCATTCATTCTTTCCCTGCTGTTCCTTTTCGGCTGCGGGGAAACACCCATGCCGCCGGCGGATATCCTGCCCTCTCCCGAAACGGGAACGCCGCAGCCGGAAGCGCCCGGCATGGCATTTGACGTCACCCTCATCAACACCGGCGAAAGCGATGCCATCCTTCTGCAGACGGAAGAAGGCGCTTTCCTTGTGGATACGGGGCTTAAAAAGCAGTTTGACACGCTCTCTGCCGCCCTTTCCCGTCTCGGCGTGACGGAGCTTTCCGGCGTCATCATCACCCATGGGCATAAGGATCACATCGGCGGACTCAAAAAGCTGCTCGAGACTTTCCCCGTTAACAGCATCTACACCTCCGCCATCGATGATGAGACCTTTTCCGACAAGGAAATGAAAACGGTCAGGACCGCTTCTGCAGAGCATATCACCGTGAAGCAGGGGGATACCTTCTCCCTCGCAGGCATTACCATCACCGTGCTTGCACCGCAGCGGAAATATGTGCAGGATCTCGGGGAGGATGACAACGACAATTCCCTTGTGCTCCGCATGGAGGCAGGCAGCACGAGCCTTCTTTTCATGGCGGATGCCACGGTGAACATCGAAAAGCAGCTTTTAAACAGCGGTTTGGAGCTTTCCGCTGATATCCTCAAGGTGGGGCGCCACGGCAAGGAGGACGCCTCCCTGCCCGAGTTCCTTCGGGCGGTCTCGCCGGAATACGCCCTTGTGACGGGCAGCCACCGGGATGGGGAAAACTCCCCCTCCGCCGCCATTTTGGCACGGCTCACGGATGTGGGCGCTTCCTTTTACAGCAACGATACCGACCTTCTTGCTTTGACCCTTTCCGTTGATGAAAACGGGAACGTAACGCCCGTTGAACACGCACGGTAAAACGCAGAAACCACTTTTTTTCGCCGTGCACTTATGATAAAATAGGCAGGATGTTTGCGAGCCGCCGTGCCCACCGCACGGCGGCTCCGTTTGATATGAAAGGATCCTTCCCCATGCTTTCTGCGATCGTAAATGCAGCGGCTGTCGTGTGCGGCGGCCTCATCGGACTTCTTGCAAAAAAGGGCGTGCCGGAGCGCATCAGCGACGGCGTGATGAAGGCCATCGGCCTCATGGTGGTATGCCTTGGCGTCAAGGGCTATTTTGACGGCGAAAACGCCATCATCGCCATCCTTTCCCTTGCCATCGGCACCGCTGTCGGCGAGCTTCTTCGCCTTGAGGACAGGCTCAACCGCCTCGGTGACCGCATCAGCGAAAAGATGTCCGGCAAGGGCGGCGGCAAGGTGGGCGAAGGCTTTGTTGCGGCAACGCTGCTGTTCTGCGTGGGCGCCATGGCGGTGCTCGGCTCCCTGCAAAGCGGCATCACCGGCAATCACACCACCATCTTCACCAAATCCCTGATGGACTTTATCGCCGCCATCCTGCTTGCCTCCACCCTCGGCATCGGCGTTGCCTTCAGCGCAGCTGCGGTGCTCCTCTATCAGGGCAGCATCGTGCTGCTTGCAGGGCTTCTGATGCCCATCATGACGGATGCCGCCATTGCGGAAATGTCCTCCGTGGGCAGCATCGTGCTCCTTGGCCTCGGCCTCAACATCCTCGGCATCACAAAGCTGAAGGTGATGAACATGGTGCCCGCCATCTTCGTGGCCATTGCGCTGGCACAGGTGATGTAAAAAAGAACATATTGAGAAAAAAGAAGCGGCCGGGATATCCCGGCCGCTTTTTCGCTTTTATGCAATTATGCTTTTGTGTCGCTTATTTCGCTTCTGCGATGGCAACGGCGACCGCTACGGTAGCGCCGACCATGGGGTTATTGCCCATGCCGATGAGGCCCATCATTTCTACGTGGGCAGGAACGGAAGAGCTGCCTGCGAACTGGGCATCACCGTGCATACGGCCCATGGTGTCGGTGAGGCCGTAGGAAGCGGGGCCTGCAGCCATGTTGTCGGGATGGAGGGTACGGCCGGTGCCGCCGCCGGAAGCGACGGAGAAGTACTTCTTGCCGTTTTCCATGCACCACTTCTTGTAGGTGCCGGCAACGGGATGCTGGAAGCGGGTGGGGTTGGTGGAGTTACCGGTGATGGAAACGTCCACGTTTTCGCTGCGCATGATGGCAACGCCTTCGTTGACATCGTCAGCGCCGTAGCAGCGCACCTTGGCACGGTCGCCGTCGCTGAAGGCAGTGGTCTTCACAACGCTGAGCTCGCCGGTGAACTGGTTGTAATCGGTCTCCACATGGGTGAAGCCGTTGATGCGGCTGATGATGTAAGCAGCATCCTTGCCAAGGCCGTTGAGGATGACCTGGAGGGGCTCCTTGCGGACCTTGTTGGCGGTACGGGCGATGCCGATGGCACCTTCCGCAGCGGCGAAGGACTCGTGGCCTGCGAGGAACGCAAAGCACTTGGTCTCTTCACGCAGCAGCATGGCGGCAAGGTTGCCGTGGCCAACGCCTACCTGACGCTGATCGGCAACGGAGCCGGGGATGCAGAAAGCCTGCAGGCCTTCGCCGATGGCTTCGGCAGCTTCCGCTGCACCTGCTACGCCCTTCTTGAAGGCGATGGCAGCGCCAAGGGTGTATGCCCAAACGGCGTTTTCAAAGGCGATGGGCTGGATGCCGTGCACGATGCCGCGCACATCAACGCCCTTTTCATCGCAGATGGCCTTGGCATCTTCGAAATCCTTGATGCCGTACTGTGCCATCACGCCGCTGATCTTTTCAATTCTTCTTTCGTAACCTTCAAACGTAACCATTGGTCTACCTCCTTACTGATGGCGGGGATCGATGACCGTTGCGGCCTCCGCAAAGCGGCCGTAGGTGCTGATATTCTTCTCGTAGGCCTCTTTGGGGTCCACGCCCTTCTTGATCGCATCCATCATCTTGCCGAGGTTGACGAACTTGTAGCCGATGATCTCGTTGTTCTTGTCAAGGCCGATGGCGATAACGTAACCTTCTGCCATTTCAAGGTAGCGGGGGCCCTTGGCACGGGTGCCGAACATGGTACCGATCTGGGAACGGAGGCCCTTGCCGAGGTCTTCAAGACCGGCGCCCACAGGGAGGCCGTTCTCGGAGAAGGCGCTCTGGGTGCGGCCGTAGACGATCTGCAGGAACAGCTCGCGCATGGCGGTGTTGATGGCATCGCAGACAAGGTCGCTGTTCAGCGCTTCAAGAATGGTCTTGCCGGGCAGGATCTCGCTGGCCATGGCGGCGCTGTGGGTCATGCCGGAGCAGCCGAGGGTCTCGATGAGGGCTTCTTCGATGATGCCGTTCTTCACATTCAGGGTCAGCTTGCAGGCGCCCTGCTGCGGTGCACACCAGCCAACGCCGTGGGTCAGACCGGAAATATCGGAGATCTCTTTTGCTTTTACCCAGCGGCCTTCTTCGGGGATGGGCGCGGGGTCATGTTTTGCGCCTTTTGCAACGCAGAACATTTCTTCAACTTCGCGTGAATACTGCATATAATGCGTTCCTCCTCAGGATAATGAAATCATTTGTCTCTTTCAGCCCCGCAAAGGGGCATTTCCTTACAATTTATAGTATACCATAAAAACCCGTCTTGCTATATAAGTTTTTTTCGGCATACTGTCTTTTGCTATAAGTATTTATCGGATATCAGGGGCGTTTTTCCTTCAGCCCGGCAGTCAGCATGCGCACATAGGGCGAAGGGGACAGCATGCCGCAGTAGCCCCGTGCGGAAACGATAAGCTCCAGCCTGTCCTTTGCACGGGTGGCACCCACGTAGAAAAGGCGTGCTTCCTCCTCCGCAAAGGCCTCCTCCGACCGCTGCGGATCATCCTCCTGGGGCTGCGCAGGCAGAACGCCGTCGGTGAGGTCGATCAGATACACACGGTCAAACTCCCGTCCCTTTGCGGCATGAACGGTGGAAAGGGTGATGTTCGCCCCTTCTTCGCCGCCTTCAAAGGCGCAAAGCCGCTCCGCAAGGTCAAGGAGTTCCTGCGGTTTTTTCAAGCCCTCGCCAAGGGATGCAAGGATATCGATCTTCTGCTTGTCGTCCGGCTTTTCCGCAGGGCCGTTCGCCACGTGCCACGCTTCCACCACCCCACGCACCGGCGAAAGCCTTGCGATGGCATGAAGCTCCGCAATGCGCTCACGGATGCGGTTTTCACGCCGTGTGCCCTCCGCAAGGGAAGCGAGCACCTCAAGGGGCGGTCTGGGATCGCCCTTTGCCTGCGCAGAAAGCACCGCCTCAAGATCGGTTTTCGATGCAAAGATATTCAGCCGGTGATAGACCTCCCGAAAGACGGAAACGCTGTCCGGGTAAAGGGCAAAGGTGAGCACCTTGAGGGCATAGCGCACCCGTGCGGCGGAAAAGAAATCCGCTGCACGCTCGCCCCGTGCTTCAAAGGCGATCCCCTTTTCCTGCAGCGGTGCAAGAAGGGGCAGCATGGATTCGTTGTTGCGGTACAGCACCGCCGCCGTCTGCCCCTCGGGCAAAGCGGCAAGCTCCCTGACAAGGTAGGCGTACTGGGCTTTTCTGTGGAGAAACTCCGCCACACGGATGGGAAGTCCCCCTGGCCTTGCGGCGTGCATCACCTTGGGATAACGGTTTTTGTTGCGGCGGATGAAATCCCCTGCGGCGGAGGCGATCACATGGGTGGAGCGGTAATTCGTTTCAAGGCGCAGAAGCTGCGCACCGCTGTAGATCTCCCGAAAGCGAAGGAAGATCTCCGGATAGGCGGCACGGAAGCCGTAGATGCTTTGATCCTCATCCCCCACCATGAACAATTCCCCGGGGGCGGCAAGAAGATACAGGATGCGGTGCTGGATATAGGAGGTATCCTGCGCCTCATCCACATTGATATAGGGATACTGCGCCCGAAGCCGTGCAAGCAGCCCTGCATCCTTTCTGAGAAGGCGGTATGCCATCAGCAGCTGGTCATCGAAATCCATGCATCCGGCTTCCCTGTTTTCGGCTTCATATGCCCTGTAAAGCGCCGGAAAATCGATGCCTTCAAAGGCGGCAGCGGCGATCTTTTCATCGTCCGGCAGCATGTTTTTGATGTGGGTGATACGGGAATCAAGGCGGTTGAGCAGCGCATCATCCGGATATTCCGCTTCCGGAAACAGCTGCAGGTACAGCCGGCGCAGCAAAGGTCTTCGCTCCGTGAGAAGCTCCGGGAGCGCCGTTCCCGTTTCACGGCAGTGCGCAAGGAGGATGCCCCTGCAGAGGCTGTGGATGGTGCGAAAGTCCGGCATATCCTTTTCCGCCGTCAGGAATGTTTCACGAAAGCGGCGGCGCATCTCCGCTGCGGCGGAACGGGAAAAAGTCACGGTCAGGATATGCTCCGCCGGAATGTTCCTGCACATGAGCATATACCCCGTTCTTGCCACGATGACGGTGGTCTTGCCGCTGCCGGGCACCGCAAGCAGCAGCGTATGCCGTTTTTCCGCACGCATCGCCGCAAGCTGCTGTGCATCGAGCACGATATGAAACTGTCGGAGAAATTCCGCTTCCTGCATATGCATCCTTTCCTGTGCCGTTTTTCCTTACCATTATACAAAGGAAATGCCCCTGCCGCAAACCCATGCTGTCATACAGCGGTAAAAAGTGGTAAAATACGGACAAACGGCGCAGAACGAAACATCCCGAAAAGGAGGCCTTTTATGGGCAGCACGGTTTTGAAAGCCCATTACATCCTTGATATCCTGAAAAAAGAAACGGACAGCAAACACCGGCTGACCGCAGCGGAGCTCTCCCTGCGCCTGATGAAAGAAGGCATCAAAGCGGAGCGGCGCAGCATTTACCGTGCCGTCAGGGCACTGCAGCAGCAGGGCGAAAGCATCGTCACCACAAGGCGGGGCTATTATTATGACCGCATTGCGGATGAGGATCTGCTGTTTGCCCTCAGCGCAGCCGTCACCGCCGCTTCTTTTTTGACGGAAGAACGCCGCACAGCCGTCCTTTCCGCCCTCTCGCAGCGTTTTGAAAAAGAGGCAGCGGCGCTGCTGCTTGCCCGGGCAGAGACCCTTGAGGGCACCCCACGGAAGGATGACTCGCTCTTCCTTTCCCTTTCCACCCTTTCAAGGGCCATCGATTCCCGTTTACAGGTGACTTTTCTTCTTCAGGAAGCGCCCGATGACCGCCTGCGTGCAAGCCCCTATGCCCTTGTCAACCGGGGAGACATCTGGCTGCTTCTCTGCACCCTGTCAAGGGAAGACAGTCTCTCCTGCATACCGGTGGAAGATCTCAGGGAGGTGCGCACCGAAGCGCAGCCCCGCCGCCATTTTTCCGAGGTTAGCCCTTACAAAACACGTTTCGATGCAAAGGATGCCTTTCGCACATTCCGTCCCGATGCATGAACGGCGAATACCCCCTGCTTGACAGCAGCAAAGCAAAGGAATATATTTGGGATTGATCGTTTTTTATTACGTTATGCCCGGTGTAATCTGATCAAGAGGTGATCTCTGTGGAAAAACGCTATGAAATGGACATGTGCTCCGGCCCTGTCCTTAAAAAGATACTTGCCTTTTCGCTGCCGCTGATCCTTTCGAGCATGCTGCAGCTTTTGTTCAACGCTGCGGATATCGTGGTGGTCGGCCGCTTTGCAGGCCCCACCGCCCTTGCGGCTGTGGGTTCCACCGGTCCGCTCATCAATTTGATCCTGAACCTGTTCATGGGTCTTTCCGTAGGTGTCAGCGTAGCGGTGGCACGCCATTACGGCGCACGGGAATATGAAGATGTGCACGATACCGTTCACACCGCCATGCTGATGAGCCTTGTTTCGAGCCTGGTCTGCCTGATCCTCGGCGTGACGCTGGCCCGTCCCCTGCTGCGGCTGATGGGTTCCCCCGCCGATGTCATCGATCAGGCCGCCACCTATGTGCGCATCTATTTCTTCGGCGTGCCCGCAAGCCTGTTCTACAATTTCGGCAGCGGCATCCTGCGTGCCGTGGGCGACACGAAGCGCCCCCTTTATTACCTTAGCGTGGCCGGCGTTCTCAACGTCGCCCTCAACCTTGTTTTCGTGATCAAATTCCACATGGGCGTAGCGGGCGTGGCGCTTGCCACCATCATCTCCCAGTACCTTTCCGCAGCGCTCATCGGCCTTTGCCTGATCCGCAGCGAAAGCTGCTATCACCTGAACCCGAAGGAGCTTGCCTTCCACAAGGATAAGGCTGCCGCCATCGTTCGGGTGGGCGTTCCCGCCGGTCTGCAGGCCTCCGTGTTCTCCCTTTCCAACATCGTGATCCAGTCCGCCATCAACAGCTTCGGCTCCATCAATATGGCAGGCAGCGCCGCAGCCGCCAACATCGAAGGCTTCATTTACGTTGCGGTCAACTCCCTTGCCCAGGCTGCCCTTTCCTTCACCAGCCAGAACATGGGCGCAAAGCGCTATGACCGCATCGGCAAGATCTGCGGCGTCACGCTGCTGCTGGTGCTTCTGATCGGCTCCTTCGTGGGCATTTCCAGCGTCATCTTCAGCAAAACGCTCCTCGGCCTTTATTCCACCGACCCTGCCGTTATCGCAGCCGGCGTGATCCGCCTGACCATCATCGGCCTCACCTACCCCCTGTGCGGCATCATGGATTCCCTTGCCTGCATGATGCGAGGCATGGGCAAATCCCTTGGGCCCATGATCGTCACCATCCTCGGCGCCTGCGGTCTTCGCATCGTGTGGATCTACCTTGTGCTGCCGCTCAATCCCACGTTCTCCATGCTGTTCTTTTCCTACCCCATCACATGGACCATCACGAGCCTGACACATTTCGTGTTCTATGTGTTCACACGGCGCGGCATCCTTCGCAAAGCAGCTGCGGAGGGATGGGTGCCTCCGCAGGAAGACTGATAAATTTCATTGTTCTTTTCCCCGGCTGTATGGTATGATTAAGGATAATTTCTATCCTTCGGAGGTGCCATGCAGCCGGGTTTTCATACCGTTGACCTGCACGGAAAAAACCGTGTGCAGGCAAAGATCGCCGTGGATGCCGCCCTGCGCCGGGCGGACGGCAGCTGCTACCGGCTGCGGCTCATACACGGGCACAACAGCGGCACGCAGATCCGTGACCTCATACGGGAGGAATACGCCGCTCACCCCAAGGTGAAGCGGATCCAAGCCGGCCCGAACCCGGGCATTACGGAGCTTGTTCTCAGGGAGCTTTGATCCCTCAGCCACTTTTACTGTTCAGGAGATACTAAAATGAAGATCGTCATCGTGGGAGACGGCAAGGTCGGCTATACGCTGACAAAACGCCTTTCGGAAGAGGGGCACGATATCGTCGTGATCGACAGGGACAGAAATGTTTTGCTGCAGTCGCAGGAAATGCTGGATGTTGCTGTTGTGGACGGCAACGGCGCCAGCGTGGAAGTGCAGCTTGAAGCAGGCGTTGCAACGAGCGACCTGCTCATTGCTGCCACATCCGGAGACGAGATCAACCTTTTGTGCTGCGTGGTTGCACGAAAGCTCGGCTGCCGCCACACCATTGCCCGTGTGCGCAACCCGGAATACGACCAGCAGATCGGTTTCTTGAAGGACGAGCTTGGTCTTTCCATGGTCATCAACCCGGAAAAGCAGGCTGCCCTTGAGATCTTCCGCCTGCTGCAGTTCCCCACCTTCCTGAAGCGTGATTCCTTTGCAAAGGGCAGCGTGGAGCTGGTGGAGCTGAAAATCAAGGAAGGAAACGTGCTCGCCGGGAAGCGGCTCGACCAGTTCCGTACCCTTGCCAATGTCAACGCCCTCGTCTGCGCTGTGGACAGGGGCGATACCATCACCATCCCCAAGGGCAATTTCACCCTGCAGGTGGGCGACAAGATCACCATTGCGGCGGATGCGGGCGACCTTGTGAAGCTCATCAAGAACCTTGGCGTTTACACCCCCAAGGCACAGCATGTGATGATCATCGGCGGCAGCCGCACCGCCAAATACCTTGCGCAGCGGCTCATCCGCAGCAAGGCGAAGCTCACCATTATCGAAAAGGATAAGGACCGCTGCCTTGCCCTGTCGGAAGACCTGCCGGAAGCAACCGTGGTGCACGGCAACGGCACCGTACAGGAACTGCTGCTTGAAGAGGGAATCGCCAAGATGGATGCGGTGGTCACCCTCACGGGCATGGACGAGGAAAACCTTATCGTCTCCATGTTTGCGGATTATCTCGGCGTTCCCAAATCCGTCACGAAGATCAACCGCACGGAGTATAACAACGTTTACGAAAGCCGGGGCATCGACAGCACCGTCAGCCCCAAGCTGCTGACGGCGGATGGGATCATCCGCTATGTGCGTGCCATGGATGACACCACGGGCATGTCTGCGGTGACGCTCTACCGCATCGTGGACGGGCAGGCAGAGGCGCTGGAGTTTACGGTGAAAAACGAGACGAACTACACGAACACACCGCTCATGAAGCTCCGCATGAAGCCGAACATCCTTATTGCCAGCATCATCCGCCAAAGGAAGGTGATCATCCCCTCCGGTCAGGATGAGATCAAAAAGGGTGACAATGTGATCATCGTGACCACGGCAGATCATGCCGTTTCCGAACTCAGGGACATTTTCATCGAGGAAGACGCATGAACATAAAAGCCATCGGTTTTTATATCGGGCATATCCTGCGCATAGAGGGGATCCTTCTTGTCCCTGCGCTGCTGATCGCCGCATACAGGCAGGAAGTTGCTTCCTTCCACGGCTTTGGCATCACCATCCTTGCGGTGCTGGCGGTGGGCATGCTGCTGCTGTTCCTCTGCAGCAACAGGGGAAATCTGCGTGAAGGCAAATGGAGCTCCCACTTCGGCGGCGAGATCCGTGCGAAGGAAGGCTTTGTGATCACATCGCTGGGATGGATCGTACTTTCGCTGTTCGGTGCGCTGCCCTTCTATATTTCCGGCGCCATCCCGAAATATATCGATTGCTGGTTTGAAACGGTCTCCGGCTTTACCACCACCGGCGCCACCATCCTTTCCGAGATCGAAACGCTGCCCATGAGCATCCTTTACTGGCGTTCCTTCACCCATTGGATCGGCGGCATGGGCGTGCTGGTATTCCTGCTGGCGATCGTCCCCATGTCAAAGGGCACCGGTGAGACCTTTCACCTGCTGCGTGCGGAAAGTCCCGGCCCTTCCGTGGGCAAGCTGACGCCCAGGCTGAGACACACCGCCCGTATCCTCTACCTGATCTACGTTGCGCTGACTGTGATAATGGTGGTATTCCTGTTAGTGGGCGGCATGCCGCTGTTTGACTCCATCACCACCGCCTTCGGCACAGCAGGCACCGGCGGCTTTGCCATCAAAAACGCAAGCATCGCAGCTTATGACAGCGCTTACCTGCAGATCGTTATCGGCGTATTCATGCTGATCTTCGGCATCAACTTCAACGTGTTTTATCTGGTGCTCGTTGGGCGGGCAGCACAGGCATTCAAAAGCGAGGAGCTGCGGCTGTACCTTGGCATCATCGGCGTTTCCACGCTGGCCATCTCACTCAACGTGCTGCCCATGTTTTCAAACTTCTGGGATGCGCTGCACCACAGCTTCTTTCAGGTATCCTCCATCATCACCACAACGGGCTTTGCCACGGTGGATTTCAACCTGTGGCCGGAGTTTTCCCGTATGCTGCTGGTGCTGCTGACCGTGATCGGTGCATGTGCCGGTTCCACCGGCGGCGGTATCAAGGTTGCCCGTGTGGTCATCCTTTGGAAAGCGCTCAAAAGCGATATGCAGAAAATGCTGCGCCCCCGTACGGTAAAGGCGGTATGCGTGGACGGCAAGATCCTTGACGACCATGTGATAAAGGGCGTGTTCTCCTATATGACGGCTTTCGTGTTCGTTGTTCTTGTCTCCATTCTCCTTGTTTCCTTTGAAAATTTTGACATGGAGACCACCGTTACGGCAGTCATCACCTGCATCAGCAATGTAGGTCCCGGTCTTGGCATGGTAGGCCCCACGGGCAATTTCTCCGCTTTCTCCGTGCTCAGCAAGCTGGTGCTGACGGCGGACATGCTCATCGGCAGGCTGGAGATCTTCCCCATGCTGCTGCTGTTCTCCGCCTCCACATGGAAAAGCAGAACGTGAACCACGGTTCCCACAGCAATGTGGGAACTTTTTTCTGTTTTATCAAGAATAATTCGATTCTTTGGATTGACAGCACCGCAGGAATCTGTTAAAATACATTACTGTCGGCAGAGACACCGCTGCCGCACAGCCGGAAACGGCACGCGCTTTGTAAAAGGGATGTGCGCCTGTAGCTCAGCAGGATAGAGCAACGGCCTTCTAAGCCGTAGGTCCCGGGTTCGAATCCCTGCGGGCGCGCCAAACATGGTGGCTGTAGTTCAGTTGGTTAGAGCGCCAGATTGTGGCTCTGGAGGTCGTGGGTTCGAATCCCACCAGCCACCCCATTTATTTTTCCATACGGTGCGCCGGAGTCGTTGGGGTGTCGCCAAGCGGTAAGGCACGGGACTTTGACTCCCGCACTCGTAGGTTCAAATCCTGCCACCCCAGCCAGATTTGACCCGTTAGCTCAGCCGGTAGAGCACTTGACTTTTAATCAAGGTGTCCGGAGTTCGAATCTCCGACGGGTCACCATTTTCTTTTCGGCGCAAATGCGGGCGTGGCGGAATTGGCAGACGCGCCGGATTTAGGTTCCGGTGCCGAAAGGTGTATGAGTTCGAGTCTCTTCGCCCGCACCAAGTTGCTGCAACATGCGGGTATAGTGTAATGGTAACACATTAGCCTTCCAAGCTGAGATAGAGGGTTCGAGTCCCTTTACCCGCTCCAAAAACAATAAACACCCAAAAGGGTGTTTTTATTGTTTTTGGAGCGGGCTTTTGATGGAGGGACTCGAAGGGCGGATCAGAAAAAGCAACAGTGTTGCTTTTTCCCGCCCCGGGTTTTGCGGCACAGGCCGCCGCACGCCGTGCGGAGCACAAGTAAGGCGATGCCGATGCGCAAAACGAGTCCCTTTACCCCTGCAGCTGTCCCCCCGGCACCTTTACAAATAACACCCAAAAGGGTGTTTTTATTGTTTTTGGAGCGGGCTTTTGATGGAGGGACTCGAA
>JAFSEB010000002.1 GCA_017435905.1 Clostridia bacterium
CCGGATTTCGCCATATTGGAACAGAAGGTGTGTCTGCATACATGAGGGGTTACTTTGGGCATCTGGATGCGGTAGATCTTGTTGTACTTCTCGACAATGTGCTGCAGGTATTTCTCCCAGTGCAGCGCAACCATCGGTCTGTCGTTCTTGTCCAGGAACAGGAAGCCGGCATATCCATCCACCATCGGCTCCACTTTCGGTGCCACACGATTGGCGAGAATACGGCGGAAACACGCCACCACTTCCTCACTCATCGGCACATAGCGGATACCACTTTCCGTCTTGGGGTCCTGGATCACATACTGCATCTGCGATGTTCTCTGCAACTGATGGTCAACCTTGATGCGATTCTGATCGAACTCGATATCGGAAAAGGTCAATCCACAAAATTCCGAGATACGCAGCCCTGTGTTAAAGAGAATATAAATCGCATCGTAGTATCGGCAGAAATGCTTATCTTCCTTGATAAATTTCAGAAGTTCACGCTCCTGCTTTCGAGTGATTGCTTCTCTGGTAACAGAATCATTTACGATCACCGATGCCAGTTCAAATCCAAAGGGATTCTTACGGATCAGGTCATCATCCACTGCCAACTGAAAAGCCGGTCTCAGAACACCTCTGATGGAGTGAATGGAACTGTACCCTCTGCCATCCACCTGCTGAAGCTTAATCAGCCATGCTTTCGCATCGGACAGGCGAACCTTGTCAATGCGCTGCTTTCCAAAAGCTTCTTTCTTCAGGATATTGATCACGGTCTTATATCCTGCACGGGTGTTGTGGCTCACTCCGGTTTTCAAAGACACATACTTTTCTACCAGTTCAACTACCGTATAATTACCACCATTGGTAACAATGTGGTCAAACAGATCTGCCTGAATCTGTTTTTCCTTCTCTCTCAGCGAAAGCTCTCGCTTCTTGCCCTTGGGTGTCGGATCGTTCTTGTCCAAACGCCAACTGTATACATTCTTTTCCTTGCCGTCCTCGTCAATATATCGGTAACGATACCTCCCATCTGTACGCTGGTATTCGCCTTCACGCAAAATCCGGTTTCGATTGTCTCGTCTTTTTTCGCTCATGGAATCTCTCCTTTCAAGAAAGGAGAGCCAGACTTGCGATAACATCATATCACAAATTTGGCTCTCCGTATAGTTGTATCATGTGAAAACGGCAGTTCTGCCGTATTATTTTTTTACACAGCGGTAGCCTGATCCAGATACCGCTCAAACTTCTCCCGCTTGATCAGCGCCCTGTTGCCGTTCATAACATAGAAATCTTCATGCGGGTTCTGGTCGATCAGCATCCGCAGTTTCCCTTCACCGATGTGATAGTACCCGGCAGCTTCCTCAATGGTCAGCGTGTATCTGCGCCATACCGGAATATCAAAATAGTTCTTCTCGCTTGCATTGCTCTTGTTATTCGCCATAGGCATTTACCTCCATATATCAATTCGTTGTGCAGGGATGGGGCGTTCTGAACCCTGCGTTCTTCTGTGCTGCGTTCATTTCAATACCTCCTAAAGCCAGGCAAGGGGAACCGGAAACAGAAACCAGAAACTGACTTCTAAAAACCAGATTCTTCCTTGCGGCAGTTGTCTTTGCTATTTTGGTTTTTCTTGAATTTCTTTGTTGCCTTTGTTTCCAGAGAAGAAAAAGCCCTGCGGAACAGGGCTTTTCCCGGAAACCGATATGGCAACGGATTGGATATTAAACAGGAAACCATGCTCCTTTCTTAAAACGGCAGTTCCATCTGGCTGCATTCTTCCTCGGTCAGCTCACGAAAGCCATCCAAGGGGCTTGTCCCGGTTTCCACCGTTTCGTTTCCACGCATCCAGCCCCTTTGCTTTCCGTACTTCTTATAGCTTCTGGGATTAGGGTAAGGAATCCAGCCCGTCACAGACTGATTCATAATCTCGTTGATCTCTCGTATCTCCCACGATTTCGGCTCGTCAAAGCGCCCCAACGCTTCGTGATGGAGCAGCTTGGAGCAAACCACATCTCCATCAAAATCGTCCAGAAACGCCTGTATCACGCCCACCTTGGTGTCCTCCGGCATGAAGTGCTTTTGCAGGAGAACCAGCTGCTCATTCATTTCTTTAGACAGCTTCAGCTGTACCTTTCCTCGCCGGTAAAGGGTCATAGCTTCCGCCCACAGCTGATCCATATACTGCCGAGATGCCGCTTCATCTTCCAGAATGTGGACCTCTGCCTGTTCGGGATGTACCATGACGGGCAAAAAACGGCGGTTTCCGCTACGGTCAAGGGGAAGAAAGTCCAGCGCATTGGAAGTGCCGCCAAACACACACTGCCGAAGCCTGTCCTCCGGTTCTGTTGCATAAGGAACCTTGTAGGTTTCCTTGGAGCGGCTCAGAAACGATTTAATATCTTCGATGCTCCGTGCGTTTGCTGTGGCAATCATCTCCGACATTTCTATGATCCAGTGTCCCTGCATCTTGCGGAACACATTGTCGTCATCAATCTTTTTCAGGTCATCGGAGAACCATTCATCCTTGCAGGCCAGAAAGCGGAAGAAGGTCGATTTACCGGCTCCCTGTCCGCCTACCAGACAGAGCATCAGTTCAAACTTACAGCCCGGTCTGAATACCCGATGAATGGCTCCCAACAGAAACAGCCGCATGACTTCGGTGCCATACGCACATATTTCTGCGCCCAGGAAGTGATGAAGTACATAGGGGATGCGTTCTGTGCCATCCCATTCCAGACGGTTCAGATACTCCCGGATCGGGTGGTATTGATTCTGATGTGCAACCACCGTCAGCGCCCTGCGGATGCGGTTTTCGTTGTTCAGCCCGTATCGTTTTTCCAGATACAGCATGAGGTAGTTGAAATCCGTGTCGCTCATGGCAGAGGTGGTTCGCTCCCACCACAGGGGCTTGCAGATGTCAATGCGCCCGGTGAGGATGTTATAGCCGATGGCTCCATGCAGTACCGGGTCGGACTGAAAGACCTGGTATACATTCTGCATGGTATTTTTCACCTGCCCTTTATCGTTCACCTCCAGAAGTTCCCTGACTTCCTCCGGGGTCTGGCAGAGCCGGTTCTCTGCCAGCATCTTCAAGTTCTCTTTTAGATCCGGTGCCAAGCTCTGATAATTGCCGTTCAAGTTCCATCACTTCCTTTCCGTAATCTTTGATAAGTGCCGCACGCTCCTCAATGGAATCGTACAGCAGTACATCCAGTAAATACTCGATGTGGTCTTTCTTTTGCAGGGCTTCCACGAACAATGGATGCCATGTTTCATCTTCCGTTTTTGGGGCGTATGCCTGTTCCCAATGCCGGAGCAGATGAAAATAATCTGATAATACCCGGAAGCATCTGGCTTCCAGTTCTCGGTACATTTGCTCCTCCGAGTTTTCTCTGATGGTCTTTTTCACCGTTTCCTTTCTTTTGTGATGTGTGTAGGGGATTTGAAAGTCCGCAGCCAGTTTTTCGGCGGCGGACTTTGCATCTAACCCATATAGCTGTGCAGTAAAATCAATTACATCTCCATCAGCACCGCAGCCGAAGCAATGGAACCGCTTGTCCACCTTCATGCTGGGTGTCCGATCATTGTGAAAAGGGCAGTTGGCTTTTCCTGCCCGGTTGACATGAATGCCGTAGCTCTCTGCTGCCTGTCGGGTCGTGACGGTCTGTTTGACCGCTTCAAATACATTCATTGCATCCTCCTTTCAGGGAACAACAAAGGCACCCGACATTTTCGCAGGGAAAACGGCAAGTGCCTGTTAGAGTTCCATATTCTGTTTTTTGTGCTGCGGAGATTTCTGCTCCTGTTTCTGCTTTTCCTCTTCCTGGTAGAATTTGATTTGCTCAGTAGGCGAGTGCTTAGGTTCGGGCTTTTTCTGAACCTCTGCCTGTTCCGGCGTAAGGACTTTGCCAACCCAGTAGCGAATATCTCTCATCGGCTGCAATTCCTCTTTAACGGTCGTAAGCTGTTCGGCAAGCTCGGTGTGGGTTGCTCTCAGCGTGTCATACTCGGATTGCAGAGCTTCCAGATCTACGTTCAAATCAACGCCGTGCTTTTTCAGAGTACGATACGCCTTGTTGTAGGCAGTCAGCTCGTCCTTATGCTTTTCGGCAAAGGCGGCTTGTCTTGTTTTCCATCCAATTTTGATATATTTGTCATGGACTGCCTTGTGGGTCTGGCAGTCGGCAACCGCAGCCTGAATAGCGGTAATGATTTTCATTCGGTTCGATGCGGTTTTCAGTTCCTTGCTGATTGCTCCTGCCTTTTGGTTCACACCCTGTAGGGCAGTGTCCAAATCTTCCAGCGTGAAAAGCCCATGTCCTTTCAAATAGATCAGCGCTTTGGAAACTGCTTTCAAATCATCGGCTGTTCCTTTCTGCTGTCCGTACCTCGACCATTCGCTGCGCTCTGCCTTTCGCAGATTCATATAATCACGGAGCAGAGTGGAGAGGTCTGGCGAAGCATTTTCTTTTTCTGCCTGCATTTCTGCAAAGGCTTCCTTGGTAGCTTCCAGAATATCCGCAATCCAGTTTCGCAGATTTTTGATGGTGCTCCGGATAGCGTTCATCATGCGGTTAGCGGCCTTGATATCCCGGTTGAGATTGCCAATGTTGGTTTCAATGCCCTTGCGTTCCAGTGCAGACACGGCGGCTCCCATGTGTACTGTCGGGATCACATCAACTCCCTGCCGTTCGTAGGAACGCATATCCACTCGTTCAGGACTTCCGGCAAGTTCCAGATATTTATTCTGAATAACTTCCCATCCGTGTCTCCATTCCTCGGCGTGATACTGTTCGTTCCAGCCAACGGTATCTTCCTTGTGGCTTTTCCATCTGCCGGACGGTAAGCGGATGCGTTCACCGTTCTCATCAAGGTCATAAACCTTTCGGCTCTTGGGCAGCCACTTTCCATTTTCATCAATGGCTCGCATGGTCAGCATGATGTGACAATGCGGATTGTGTCCCGGAGGATCTGGGTCATGGATTGCAAAGTCGCAGCACATTCCCTTGGACACGAAATGCTCTTGGCAATACTCCTGCAACATCTGCGGACACATTTCAAGCGGAACCTCTCTTGGCAGGGCAACGACAAATCGCCTTGCAAGCTGCGAGTTCCATTGCTTCTCCACCTCCTCAGCAGAGTTCCAGAGCGTTGCCCGGTCTGCATATTCGGAAGGGGCATTTGTCGGAAGCATAATTTCCGTGTAAACAACTTCCTTCTGCTTTCTACGGTGGTCTTTGAATTTCTGGTCGTACTCGGAAAATATTTTTTCTCCGGCTTGGTAGGCGGCTCCGGCAACAGCAGAGCTGCCTTTGCTTCTCTGAACTATTCGTATTTCCAGATGGGGAACCGGCATTTTGTTTGAACCTCCTTTCGGTGCGTTATCAACTTGCTGCCGGGGAACGATTGCGCCTGCAATCGTTCCTCGGCGGCAAGTCCACAAAGGGGTAGCTGGCAAAGCCAGCGCAGGGGAAGTGTAGCTTCCTCTGGATGATTGGAGCAAAGGACTTTTGCGGAAATCATCAAGCTCCCTGCAAGGGGCTTTCGGCAGAACGCAATCACCATCTTTAGGTGGTGTATAATTGCGCCCTATTCAAGAATAGGGCTTTAGCCTCCGTCCGGTTGTGCTGTTTCTTTTCGTTTCTCAATCAGCATACTCAGCTTCTTATGAACCGCTTCGTCGTGGAAGATGAAAGTCAAAAGTTCCATCACATCATCATCGGTCAGAATGGTTGGCTCTCTCAAAAAGGTTTCCAACATACCGGCACGGGTACAGAGCCGATGGGTTCTCTCACTCCGGGTTAATTGCTTGATTTCGCTTTCCAGTCGCTTTTCCTTGTGCTTGGCTGCGGTCAGTTTTTTCTCAGCCACATATTTTTGCTGCTTCAATTTTTCCAACTGTTCATTCGGCAATCGCATCACCCCCGCTTGACCCAAACAATGTCATAACCCAAAGCATCGGCCAGCTCCACCGCTTCGCCGTAGCGCAGGCTTCCACGCTTCAGCTTACCGGACAAATTGGGAACACTGCTGCTCCATCCGTACTCATCTGCCAGATAATCCACCACCTCGCTCATGGTCATTCCCGCCCGGACAATGTAGGACTTGATTTCGTTTCGATACAATTCAGACGTTTTCTTCTTCATATTCACATTTCCTCCATTCATTTTTGTTCGTAATATGGTATAATTTGCTTATCAAACAGCGAGTGCCGTACAGTTTTTCGTGTCAGAAACGGCGAATAGGCTTTTGACTCAAAATTCTCTGGACGATGTCCTGTCCATAAGGGGAAGCATCCATCTTCGCTGTTTAATATGTTTTTTTGTGAAATAACGAAAATCCTCATTCTATGCTGCACTGGGTTCACTGTTGAGTGCATCACTCATTGGTATGGATAACCACACAAAATGAGTGGTTTTTACGCTGATTTCACATGGTTTGAATTTAACCCGTGATTTTTGAGTGCCGTTCTGCCCAAATGTCGTTCCTGCCCGGAGATCTTCCCGGCGTTTTCGCCCCGTTGGTACGCTCGTGCATTTCGCAGTTGTGGCGATACTTCGCTGGGGGCCATATCCCATTCGGACGGTCATTCAGTTTTCAAGGTGCATCGGTGATTTACAAGTACAGTTTAGCGAAAAAAGACGCTCTCTCCCGTATGTCCAAAAGGTAGGAAAAGAGCGTAAAAATGCGTGGTTTTCCACGCTTATGGAAATGGAGATGAAATATGCAACCGAAACTTACTGTTCAGGAAAGATTGAAGGATCTGCGTGTTGTAGATTTTAAGTTGACGCTGGAAGAATTGGCAGAGCGCACCGGCCTGTCCCGTTCTGCTCTCGGAAAATATGAATCCGATGAAACCGCAAAAGACATCAGTCCCTTTGCGATCCAAACTCTCGCCAAGTTCTATGGCGTGTCCACGGACTACCTGCTGGGTCTGACAGAAAATAAAAATCACCCAAACACAGAGCTGAATGCTCTGCATTTGAGTGATGACGCAATTACTGTATTAACTGCGGGGGACTTCAATCACCGGCTGCTTTCTGAAATGATCTGCCACAAAGATTTTCAGCGCATGATGCTGGATGCGGAAATCTATGTTGACCGCATTGCGGATATGCGGATCACCGACATGAATGCTGTCATGGAAGCTGTTCGGCAATCTGTGATTAAGAAAAAAGAGAACGATCAGCAGGATTTGTACTTGCGCACCTTGGAGCTGGCGCAGGTGCAGGAAGATGAATATTTCGGCCATGTGATTTCCAAGGATCTGACCGGTATCCTACGTGACATTCGTGATACGCACCGCAAGGATGCAACCACAGCGGACGAGAGTTCCGCTGCGCTGGATGTTCAGAAACAATTACAGGATGCCATGGACTACAAAGGCAGTACCGAAGAAAAGAAAGCTCGTCTGTTCCTTGCTAACCTCGGCATTGACTATGATGCGATTACCAAGGAACAGTTTGCAAATCTGATTGAAGTGCTGAAACTGTCCAAGCACATGAACAGTCCAATCAGCCAGCGTGGTAAAGGCAGTATGACCCATGGTAAAGGCAAACGGAAACGGAAGTAACTTCTAAAAATACAATCAACAAGGAGGGGCACATGTCAAAAAGAACTAAGTTCCTCATAATATTAGGAGCTGTTTTTTTAATTATCGGCATTCCGGTCATAATCAACGAATGCTATAAGGCCAATTGTGGCTACATAACTGTATGGGATGGTTCGGATGTGCTGGGGTATTATGGAACAATACTGGGTTCAGTGATTGCCGTAATTTCAATCATCGTAACAATAACATTTACAAAAAAGCAAATCCAGCGAGAGTCTTTTCTGAAAAACGAAGATGAGAAGTGGAATAGGCTCAGAGAAATTTTTCTGCAGATCTTAAATGACATCAATCCCATGAGGGTTCTTAAAGATGTGATGGATAATGGTTTTACTGATCCGACAAAGGCAATCCATCTCTTGCAGAGATATCAGTTGGATTGTAAAATGGCCAACGATTTGTTGAATGTCCACTTGAATATGAGTGATTACCCAAAGTTCAAAGAATTAATCGATGGCATTGCAACTACAGCAGAATACTTTGTGGGTATTAGTCAAAAGGAAATTGATCAGTATTCTGATCTTCGAATTTGGCAACACAAAGATGCCGCTCACGAAATGCTACGGATTGAAAAAGAGCGTCCAGGCTCTTTTTCAAAAGATCATATTGCTCTTAACGAGGAAGTTGTAGAAAAAATCAAAACGATAAGCTACGAAAATATCAACCTGCAAATAACGCAACTTAACACAGAATTAGTTCAGGCATATGAAGAAAAATACCGGACATTACTGCAACTCACGGGATCTACATTTGAAACAATCGCTATAGAGACAAAGCGACAAGCTGACAGTATGCTGTCTTTCGGGAAAGTGCGCAACAGATAATAATATTGTCCCTGAACTGCAAAAAATAAAACGCTGCAATTTCCACACACGAAGGAAATTGCAGCGTTTTATTTGGTTGATTTGCCAGACAATGACTGGAATTTTGCTTTAGTGAAAGCTTTTTATCTTCTTATTCTTCTAATCATCACACGAATACAAATTGACAAGAACGACTATAATGACTATAATGGTGATTAAGAAAACTACAGGAGGTGCCTTATGACATTTATTGAGAGCGAAACTATCGAACTCAAGTCTTCGGTTGTTGCAGACCTTTGCAAAGAGGTGATTGCCTTTGCCAATACAAAAGGTGGTACCCTTTACATTGGTGTTGAGGACAATGGTACGGTGGTTGGCGTGGATAGCGCCGACCGAGTTACCTTGCAAATAAATAACATGGTTCGGGATTCCATCAAACCTGATGTTACGATGTTTGTCCACTACGAAACACAGGTGATAGATGATAAGCAAATTATCGCCGTGACTATTCAGAAGGGTACAGACCGTCCCTATTATCTGGGTAGCAAGGGATTAAAGCCCAGCGGCGTGTATGTCCGCAACGGTACATCTACAGATCCTGCCACTGATACTGCCATCCGAAAAATGATTAAAGAAACCGATGGCGACAGTTTTGAATCTATGCGCTCTTTGGAGCAGAATCTGTCATTTCAGGCAACTGAGGCGCAGTTTTCCAAGCGGAATGTTCCCTACGATGCTGCCAAGATGCAGACATTGGGAATGGTTTCCCAGGACGGTATTTACTCCAATGTAGCGTTGCTTCTGTCTGAACAATGTCCGAACACCATCAAGGCTGCGACCTTTGCCGGTGTTGATCAAAGCGTCTTCCAGGATAGACGGGAATTCACCGGTTCGCTGTTTCAGCAGATGGAGGATTTGTATGCCTATCTCGATCTGCACAATCAAACCAAGGCCACATTTGAAGGGCTATACCGAACTGATACCAGAGATTACCCCGAGGATGCGCTGAGAGAAACTCTGATGAATTCTCTGGTGCACAGGGACTATTCTTTTAGTGCCAGCACCCTTGTCAGCATCTATGATGACCGAATCGAATTTGTATCCGTAGGCGGTCTACCTACTGGAATCACTCTGGATGACATTATGCTCGGGCTCTCTGTTTGCAGAAATCCGAAATTAGCAGCTATCTTCTATCGCTTGCAGCTGATTGAAGCTTACGGAACCGGTATGCCTAAAATTATGAAAGCATACGCAGGCACAGGATTGGAGCCTAAAATTGAAGTAACAAACAACGCTTTCAAAATCACACTCCCCAATAGAAATGCCGCTAAGGCAACGGATAACGTGGTCAACGGACGCAAATCCAATGAAGAAAAGATTCTGGATTTAATCGCTCAAAACGGTCATGTAGTACGCAGCGATGTGGATCAACTTTTGGATGTCAGCCAAACAACGGCCAGCCGTATTCTAAAACGCATGGTTGCAGACGGCCTGATCTATCAGGACGGAAGCGGCAGAAAAACAAAGTACAGAAAAGGTTAACCGTTTGCAACGAATGGCTTATTAAGAAAGCCTTGGAATAAAAACAAGGAGAGAAACCATGAATTATAGAACAGAAGATGAAGTTAGAGATAGCGCTAAGCTAATACTTGGCTTCGACAAAACAGAACCCAAAGTCAAACAAGGAACCGGTCAAATTACAACCTTTAATCAATTGGGATTTAAGGGCGTTATCGATAAGCCCGATGGTTGGTATCTCCCGGATGATAAAGGGATTCCTGCAATTATTCTCGAAACAAAATCAGAAGCAGAGGATATTTCTTTGCAAAAGTGGGCGAAAGAGCTGATAAAAAACTGCAACATCGCCCTAACACAGTATAAGCATGTTGTCGGAATCCTCTATAACGGCAAAACTGTTCGCATTTTTCTTGATAACATTGAGGCAGAATCCACGGCACCCACATTGCAAGACAAATCGTACTATCTGACCCTGTTTACTAAGAACGCAATTGACAAGCAGCAGATCTATACGCTTACTAAGCGCATAAACGATTGTCTCCATTTTGATTTTGGCATCAAGAACTTGTACCACAGGATGATCTTTACTGCGTGCGCATTAGTTGGTAAACGCTATGGTGCTTTATTAGTTAAAGGAATGGCGTTTACTTTAATGAAGAACTCCATTCTGAGTACTCTTTCAAAATCTTTGGAAGAAAGCAGAAAACAAAACCTCAAGCTTGATTTGTTGATTGAAGTCTATTCTGAAATCAAAATGAATAACACCACCAATCAGGACGCAATCGACAATTTTATTGAATGGATTGCCGAGATTTCTGATTGTGTAAATTCCGATTTCTGGAACGGCGAAGATGTAATGGGTATCTTCTTCAACGAATTCAATCGTTACAAGAAAAAATCGGACAGTGGACAGGTTTTCACTCCTGACCATATTACATCCTTTATGTATCGTTTGATTGACGTTGACAAAGACGATCGAGTGTTGGATGCAGCCTGCGGGTCCGGTGCGTTCCTTGTAAAAGCCATGTGTAATATGGTGAAAGAAGCCGGTGGTGTAAAAACCAAGAAGGCTGCCACAATCAAAGATGTACAGCTTTACGGAATCGAATTTGATCGTGAAATTTTCGCTTTGGCTTGCGCTAATATGCTCATTCACAAAGATGGCAAAACCAATTTGGAACAGTTGGATAGCCGGACACAGGAAGCTTGCGATTGGATTAAGTCAAAAAACATCACAAAGGTTTTGATGAATCCTCCGTTTGAGTCCAAATATGGTTGTCTTGTCATTGTCGATAATGTATTGAGAAGCGTTGCGAAGGGAACTAAATGTGCATTTATTCTTCCGGATAAAAAGTTAGAAAAAGACAGAAAAGGCAAAAAACTGCTTGAGCATAGCACTTTGCATAAAATCATTAAACTTCCTGAAAAAGTCTTCTCCGAGGGTGTTACTACGTCAATTTTCATCTTTGAGGCTGGCGTCCCGCAGAATAAACGAGAAATATTCGCTTGCTATATTGAAGATGACGGACTTGAGACAGTCAAGAACCAAGGGCGACAGGACATTAAAGATAGGTGGCAAAGCATTGAGGATACATGGGTTGAGATTATTAGAAAGCAATCCGGTAATGACACCATTCAGTGGTTGAAACCTGCAGAAGCGCTTAGCTACCAGATTCCTAAAAAAGACTATGACTTGTACGACGAAGATTTTGTGAAAACCATGATGCATTATCTAATGTTTCAGAACGGTATTGATGTAAAGTCTTTTGCTGATTCCGTTACAAACAAAGTGTTGTTCGATAGCGTTATTTCAAAAGAAGAAGATACGGTATCTATTACAGTAAAAGGAGTCGGTGAATCAGATGGCTAAAATAGATACTTCGACATGGAAGGCATTCAAAATAGGATCAATGTTTGATATTCATCCCACGAAAGCATACAAGTTGACAAATAGTAGATTGTTTGAAGATGGTGGATCTAATCCCGTAGTCGTAAACTCGAGTTACAATAATGGCATAGGAGGATACACCAATCTCCCCACAACAGAAGCAGGTAATATAATAACTTTTAGTGACACCACTTCGGCGGATGCGATTTTTTACCAAGAAGATGCTTTTGTAGGATATCCTCATGTACAAGGATTATATCCTCAACCAGAGTGCAAAGAAAAATGGACAAAGTATTCTCTGCTGTTCTTTTTAACGGAGATGAAAAAGGCTGCCTTTTCATTAGGCTTTGACTATGTTTTTAAATTCACTCGTGAAATAGCAAAAGAGATTGCTGTCAAGCTTCCTGCGACAAGTGATGGCACACCGGATTATGATTACATGGAACGGTTTATGAAAGAAATCGAGGGCAAAGCTCGTCATTATCTCGATAATCTAAATTGTGTTTCTAAAAAGCCAAAAACAGCGTTAGACCTATCAATGTGGAAAGAATTTTCTATTTCTGAACTATTTGATGTAGTCAAAGGCAGTCGTCTTACCAAAGCCGAAATGCGAGAAGGTACTATCAGGTATGTAGGTGCTTCGTCGTTCAACAACGGTATTACAACGTATATTTCTAACGAAGAACACCTTCATCCAGCTAATACTTTAACTGTCTGCTATAACGGTTCCGATATCGGGAGAACATTCTATCAGTCTGAGCCGTATTGGGCCACAGATGATGTAAATGTTCTATATCCAAAATTTGACATGAACGAAGATATCGCCTTGTTTTTTGCACCTATCATCAAGTGTGTAGGTGGATTGCATGAATATGATGATAAGTGGAAGCTGGAAGATATGAAGCAAGACATCATTAAACTGCCTGTTAAGGCTGACGGAGCCCCAGATTTTGCATATATGGAGTCGTATATACAAAAAGCCAGAAATGTAGCAATGGATCGGATTTCTATTCTCCAAAGTCTTTAACAACATTTTTGAACCTCTAAGTTCTTTTAGGGGAGGAATCAAACTATGCAATTATCAAAGATAAAAATAAAAAACTACAGATTGCTTATTGATGCCGAGTTGGAGGTCGATCCCAAGACAACCTTAATTGTGGGTAGAAACAACACAGCCAAAACATCGTGTTTTTCGTGTATTGGAAATGTGCTGGATGGAGATGACGTATCTTTCAATGACTATCCACTGTTAAGGCGGGAAGAATTCTACACTAAAATTGCGCTGTTTATGGAGAAAAAGCTCTCTTATGAGGAACTTTGCAAGCAGATCGAAGTTATCTCCATAGACTTTCTGGTAGACTATTCGTTAGATGACCCGGATGATAATTTGGGGGCTTTGTCACCTTTCATTATCGATGTCGATGTGGACACAACAACTGCTCTGATTCGTGCAGAGTATCGACTAAAAACTGACGAAAAAACCTTGTGGGCACTCTTAGAAAGTAGCTATTATAAGGACGGCTCTTTTTCACCAAGCGAAGAAGCGCACGAGGTACTTGCTGATAATTTTGGTAAATTGTTTGGATTAACCGTATATGCCATCAATCCAAACAACATGGAGGACAAACAGGTAAAAAGTCAAAAAGAACTGCACGATTTGTTCCCATTCTATGCAATTCCCGCTGAAAGAGTTCTTGGTGAAGATGATGCCCATAACAGTTCTCTTGGCTCACTTATTTCTGGTTTCTTTGATATGAGTGAAGCAGATTTGGCTCCGGAAGTTGCAGAAGAAATCAAGCGGTTGCGTACAATAGTCGAAAAAGCCAACAAAGATGTTCAAAAGCAAAGTGACGAAATACTGAGCTCCGTCGTGAACAATTCTATTGGCTTTGGTTATCCCAACATAGAGGAATTAAAGCTTGGGGTTACAACTCAGCTCAGCATCGACGATCAGATCAAGAATCAGACCAAGCTATCTTATATCTCCGAAACTGCAAATGAAAGCTTGCCGAGTTCTCACAATGGCCTTGGCTATAAGAATCTGATTAAAATGCAGTTCCTTCTTGCTGCATTTGCCAAGGATATTGAGAAACGTGGTGTTGCGTGTGTTCCGCTGCTCTTTATTGAAGAGCCGGAATCTCATATGCATCCACAAATGCAGACTGCTTTTGCCACGTATTTAGAAAAGTTTCTCGGCAAGCTCTCTGCTGTGAAAATCCAAACTTTTTTAACCTCGCATTCTGCTCACATAGCAAATACCATGGAGTTCTCAAAGATTCGTTACTCACAGAAATCTAATACCGGTGTTATTTATAAAAACTTGAATACCTTTGCTGAAGCTAACCCCGATAATGTGGATTTTATCCGGAAGTATTTGACTTTGACGAGATGCGATCTTTTCTTTGCAGATAAAGCAATTTTTGTTGAAGGTGCCTCTGAGCGTTTGCTGTTACCAGACATGATCGGGAAGTGTGAAGCTTCCGGAATATTTGGTGTCTGCAAGTACCCGTTATCTGCACAGTACTATGCGGTAATTGAAATCGGTGGAGCCTATGCGCACAAGTTTATTCCTTTTATCGATTTTTTAGGAGTGCCATGTCTAATTCTTACTGATCTGGATTCAGTAGCGGATCGAAAAGGAAAAGGTGGAAAGATCGTAAAAAAATCGGTAGTTGTAAGCGAAGGCGAGACGACATCTAACGAGACAATAAAGTGGTGGATTCGTAGAAATAAAGGCCTTCCTGACGATGATACCTCAAAAATTGCCCTTTCGAACATTATTGCAATGACGTCGGATGAAAAAACCAGAGGGAAATGCCATATCGAGTTCCAAACTGCCGAAAATGGATTATGTGGACACTCTCTGGAAGAGGCAATTCGTAATGTCAATCGAAAGCATTACAATTTAGGTAATAGAATAAGCGAGAAGAAGCTTGAATTCACGGGCAAGAGCAAAACAGATTTTGCACTCGATTTGATCTATAAATGCTCCGATTATTGTATTCCTGATTACATAAAATCCGGATTAAAATGGTTAAATGGCCAACGAGTTCTTGAGTAAGGAGGTGCCAGTTCATGAGTGGAGAGTATATTAGCGGAAATTACGATCTTGCAAAAGCTGAGGCTGACAAGGTTGATGCACAGATTATCGAAACACTTAAGTCCGGACACAGTTTCCGTGTTGAAGCAGGTGCAGGTTCTGGCAAAACTTACTCTCTGAATCGAGTCATTGAATGGATACAAGCAAATAAAAGGTCTGATTACAGCCGAAAGAAACAAAATGTGGTCTGTATTACGTATACAAATGCGGCCGTAGATGTAATTGCAGAGCGACTGGCAAAAGATTCCTTCATTCTCCCTTCCACGATTCACTCGTTTGCCTGGAATGCCATCAAACAGTATCAGCGTGTTTTGATTGAAGCTGTCACAACAAATCCTGATTTTCTACCAGACGAGGGCGACTTTTATAAGGTCACTAAAGTTGATTATAATTTGGGACATAGATATAAAGAAAATGGAATTCAGTACCTTTATCATGACGATGTTCTAAAACTGTTTTGCTTACTTTTGGATAATGCTAAGTTTCGCCGTGTGTTTGCGGATAAGTATCCATTAATTCTAATCGATGAATATCAGGACTCCTATAAGCCTATTATCGACCGCTTTGTTGATCATTTTATTGCGAAAGGTAGCGGACCACAATTCGGGTTTTTCGGTGATGCTTGGCAAACTATCTATCAGTCCAACAAAGCTTGCGGGGCAATTGAACATGACAACATCGACGTAATCAAGAAAAACTCAAATTTTAGATCTGCACCGAGAATTGTACAGCTTCTTAATGATATTCGTCCCGATTTGCCCCAAAAATCAGCGATTGATGCGTTTGATGGAGAAGTTGTTGTAATTACCTGTGAAGATTATACTGGCACTCGACGCACAGACCGTAATTTCAAAGGTGAGCTTCCTCCTGAGGTACTAAAAGCCCGCTTAGATGAAATAGAAGCGAAAATAAAGCGGGATACCCCAAATGATGAAAGCCTAAAAATCCTGATGATTACTCATAAAGTGCTCGCAACTCAGCAAGGATATGAGCAACTTTTGGATGTTTTGGGCGATGGGCTTCGCAACAAAGAAGATCCGTTTCTTTTGTTCTTTATGAATACTGTTGAACCCGTGTACAAAGCCCTCTGCACATCAAATACACAACTACTGTTTGATACACTTGACATCAAGCGCTATCCTATCACAAAAAAGTCTGAGAAGGTAAAATGGCAGGAACTCCGGGAACAATTGGCAGAAGCACGAACCAAAAAAGCTATTGATGTATTAGAACTGGTTTGTCAAACCGAGTTAATTCCTATGCCGCCCAAACTGGATGGATATTATCGTTTGTACCATGATGCTCCGGAAACAATGTATATTGCGGAAACTACAATTCGATCCTTCTTGGAGTTGGAATACACACAGTTTCTGGCTGCGATAGACTTTTTATATCCGGAAGCAGTTTTCTCCACTGAGCATGGTGTCAAAGGCGAGGAATATGACAATGTTGTTTTTGTTGTAAGCAAAGGATGGAATCAGTACCAATTTGAAACCTATGCACCGATGATAACAGGTCATTCTGCTATCCCAAAAGGTAAAGAGGCATCCTTTGAACGAAACAGAAATCTTTTCTATGTGTGCTGTTCAAGGCCAAGGAAAAGACTGTTCTTTTTTGTCACTGTACCGGTTGATCCTGTTTTTAGAGCGTTTTTAACAACCCTTGTGGGTGAGGACAAAATTTTTACATATCAACAGTTTGTAGAAATGGGACAATAGCAACCTACGAAAAATGCCGCCCACCGATCATTGCTGACCGGTGGGCGGCTGCTATATGTTCAATTATTCTTCCATGACTTCCAACATCATTCTGGCACCCAGCTTAAAGCTGTTTTGGAAGATCAGGCAATCAGTGATGGTTTGATACTCTCGCACACAATCCGTGTACTTCTCAAATAGTTCTTTCTGCTCGTCCGTCATAGTGGCTTTGAGCTTTTCCTCATTCCTACAGATCAGCTCCTGTAACTTCTTGTACTCCTTGGAAGAGGTGTCGTACTCAGTCGGCTCAATGTTGCCGTACCAAAATTCTTCCAGTAGTCTCATGCCACATCCTCCCCGTAAATCAGTTCCCGGAGGATGATTTCCTCTGCCCGGTTGCGGATGTTGTTCATGGCTCCAACCCATGCCATCTGATTGTGCTGCTTCATGTCCTCTGTCACGCCCTCAGTTTCCTTCATCTGTTCGATAATCAGGGACAAACGCTCCTGCGCTTGTTCGTTCAGATCAGCGAGGTATGTCCAGAGCTGACCACTGAGGATCAGGTCATTGTAGAGGATCGGACGATGCTCTTTGAGGTAGTCCCGGTGCATCCGTCCCCATTTACCAATGGGGCGCTGTTCCTCGGAGGACAGGGTAAGAACCGGAATATAATAATCGCCAATGAGTTCATACCAAAGGCCATTGTTCTCATCATAAATGTGTTTCTTCATCTCAGTCATAGTATTGATCTCCATATTCTGGTGTTAGAATCGCAAGTCTGACTCTCCAGAAATATTGGTAAATCTTTGGTAAATTTGAGATCGAAACACAAAAAACGCATAAAAACGGGGCTTATGAGACGATATGAGACTTTTCATCATGCCCGGTAAATCCTGCCGTGGCAAACGAATAAGATCCTTATTTTTTCTTTCATACCGTTTCCTGTGTGATACCGATTGTGCCGGTTTCCGTATTTCGACAGAACCGGACACGTTTTTTATGATACCATACGCCGTTCCTGGCGCACAATACCCCCATAAACAAATCAAAATATGGCGGAATTATCATTGATTCTTAATAATATCTCACTTGAATCGGCTGTTGCCATCATTTACAATTGTGTATATTTCATTTTCCGCATGGCAGCGCCTTTTTTTATTCTGTTTATTGCTGTACTGCGGCATCCTCATCATTTCAGGAGGCATTTCATATGGACTTATTCGCAAAATGTACCAACACGAACGTAACAAAGATCCGGGAAGCCGGCATCTACCCCTACTTCCACAAGCTGGAATCACGGCAGGATGTGGAAGTCATCATGGAGGGCAAGCGGCGTATCATGCTCGGCTCCAACAACTACCTTGGGCTGACCACAAACCCAAGGGTGATCGAAGCGGGCATCAAAGCCCTTGAACGCTACGGCAGCGGCTGCAGCGGTTCCCGTTTCCTTAACGGCACCCTTTCCATGCACCTTGAACTCGAAGAAGAGCTGGCAGCATTCCTTGGGAAGGAAGCCGTCATGACGTTTTCCACCGGCTTCCAGAGCAACCTCGGCATCCTGAGTGCCATTGCCGGACGTGAGGATTACATCCTTTGCGACAGGGAAAACCACGCCAGCATCTACGACGGCTGCAGGCTCAGCTATGCCACCATGGTACGCTACCGCCACAACGACATGGCAGATCTTGAGAAGAAGCTCGCTGCGCTTCCCCCGGATGCCGGCAAGCTGATCGTCACGGACGGCGTTTTCAGCATGGGCGGCGATATCTGCGACCTTCCTGCCATCGTAGCCCTCAAAAAGAAGTACAACGCCCGTGTGATGGTGGATGATGCCCACGGCCTCGGCGTGCTGGGCGAATGCGGTCGGGGCACGGCGGAATATTTCGGTCTCACCGATGAGGTGGACATCATCATGGGCACCTTCAGCAAATCCCTTGCAAGCCTTGGCGGCTACATGGCAGCGGATCTTCGTGTGGTGGAGCATGTGCGCCATGCCTCCCGTCCCTTCATTTTCTGCGCTTCCATTCCCCCGGCCAACTGCGCCACCGCACTTGAGGCGCTGCGCATCCTGAAGGAAACGCCGGAGCTCCCCCGCCGCCTTGCCGCCCTTTCCGCCTATATGCGAAAAGGACTCAAGGAAAGGGGCATCGCCATCCGGGAAAGCACCACGCCCATCATCCCCATTTACACCTACGATACGATCAACACCCTTACCACCGCAAAGCGCCTTTACGATGCCGGCGTATATGTGAACCCGGTGCTGCCCCCTGCAACACCTGCCACGGAATGCCTGCTGCGCACAAGCTACATGGCTACCCTGACGGAGCCGCTGCTTGACGAAGCCCTCGAAATTTTGGAAAAGGTGCTCAAAGAACATGAATAAAGTAGTCATCATTACCGGCGCTTCCGGCGGCATCGGCCTTGCCGCCGCCACGCTTTTTTCCGAAAAAGGCCATACGGTCTACGGGCTTTCAAGAAAGCCCTACAACAGCGGTCCCGTTCACCACATCCCCACGGATGTCACAGACCCGAAAGCCGTCAGGGCTGCGGTGGATGCGGTCATCGCAAAGGAGGGGCACATCGATGTGCTGATCGCCAATGCAGGCTTCGGCATTTCCGGTGCTGTGGAGTTTACCGCCCCCGAAGAGGCGAAAAAGCAGTTTGATGTAAACTTCTTCGGTGCGGTGAACTGTGCTGCCGCCGTCATTTCCCATATGCGTGCCCAAAATGGCGGCTGTATCCTCTTTGTCAGCTCTGTGGCGGCCGTTCTCCCCATTCCCTTCCAGACCTTCTACAGCGCCGCAAAAGCCGCTCTGAACGCATTTACGGCGGCTTTGGCGAACGAGGTCAGACCCTTCCATATCCGGGTGGGGGCGGTAATGCCCGGCGATATCAAAACAGGCTTTACCGCAGCAAGGGAAAAGAACCTTCTTGGCACCGATGTTTACCCTGCCCTGCCGCACAGCATTGCCACCATGGAGCACGATGAGCAGCACGGCATGGACCCTGCCTGCATTGCCCATGCCCTTTACAGGATGTCTCAAAGCCGTTCCCTGAAGCCGCAGCGCACCGTGGGGCTTCAATACAAAGTTTTTACAATGCTGGCAAAATTCCTCCCCTGCCGCGTCACAAATCGACTTGTTGGTCTCATTTACGCCAAATAGCCCACGTTGACCGCAGGCGGCGGTTGGAGTAAAATGGAATTGCTTTTCCCGATCACAATATGGCTGTTCCCGTCGGCTTTTTGCACAGGAGGTGTGCTTTCTTGGAAAAACGGCTGCTGCTCATTATGAATCCCCGGGCAGGGCAGAAACGTGCAAACCGCTATCTGCCGGATATGCTGCGCCTGTTTTCGGACTATGACTATGTGACCACCGCCTACATGACCGGCAAGCAGGGAGATGCTTCCGCTTTTGCAGCAGCCCATGCCGCTGAGGCTGACCTTGTTGTTGCCGTGGGCGGTGACGGCACCCTGAACGAGACCGTGAACGGGCTTCTTTCTGCCGGGATCCGGCGCCCTGTCGGCTACATTCCTGCCGGCAGCACGAACGATTTTGCCGCAAGCCTCCGCCTTTCTCCCAACATCATGCAGGCGGCAAGGGACATCATGGAAGGGACGCCCCGCCCCGTGGATGTGGGCGATTTCAACGGCCGCTCCTTTACCTATGTGGCATCCTTCGGCGCATTCACGGAGACTGCCTACACCACGCCGCAGGAGGTCAAAAACATCCTCGGTCACCTTGCCTACATCCTTGAAGGGGTCAAGGATCTTGCCAACATCCGTTCCACGCCGCTCAGGCTTGTAACGGATCAGCTCGATATCTTCGAGGGGGAATACCTCTTTGGCGCCATCAGCAACTCTACTTCCATCGCCGGGCTTATGACCATGGATCCTTCCCGTGTTATCGTGGATGACGGTCTTTTTGAGATCACGCTCATCCGCATGCCTACCACGGCGGCGGAGCTTGGGCGCATCCTGACGTCGCTCCAGTCCCAGCAGTACGATGAAAAGATGATCGAGACCGCCTCCGCCGCCAGGATCAGCATCTATTCGCCCAATTCCGTTCCCTGGACCCTTGACGGCGAATATGCAAAGGGCGCAAAGGAGATCACCGTTACGAACCTGCACAACGCCTTCGACCTGATCACGAACCGTCGCTGAAGCCAAAGCGCAAAAAAAAGACCATCCCGGAAAGGATGGTCTTTTTGCTGCTTTGGTTTCTTGTTATGCTTCCGGCGTGACCACGGAGTAGTCGACGATGCAGCCGCAGGGGCAAACCTTTGCGCATTCGCCGCAGCGGGTGCACTTTTCAGGATCGATACGGGCGCAGCCGTTTTCCACGGTGATGGCGCCGTATTTGCAGGTCTTCACGCAGCGCTGGCAGGCGATGCAGGCCTTCATGCAGGCAGCACGGGCAACACGGCCGGTATCGGCGTTGCGGCAGAGGACGATGACCTTGGTATCCGCAGGGATGATGCGGATGGCGCTGCGGGGGCACTTGTCAACGCAGTTGCCGCAGGCAACGCACTTGTTCTCATCGATCTTGGCAATGCCGTTTTCCATGCTGATGGCGCCGAAGGGGCAAACCTTCATGCAGTCACCAAGGCCGATGCAGGCATAGCGGCACTCCTTGGGGCCGCCGGCAACGCCGGCAGCGGTAGCGCAGCTCTTATAGCCATCATACTCATAACGCTGGGTGACAACACCGTTGTGACCCTGGCAGATCACACGGGCAACCTTCTTTTCGCCAACTTCCACGCTGAGGCCGAGCACCTCACCGATGGCTGCAGCCTTAGCAGCAGGGCAGGCATTAGGCTTGACCTTGCCTTCCACAACAGCTTCTGCAAAAGCATCGCAGCCTGCGAAACCGCAGGCACCGCAGTTGGCGCCGCCCACCAGCTCGCGCACCTGCGCAATACGGGGATCGGTCTCTACCTTGAGCTTTTTATCCGCAATGGTCAGGATCACGCCAAATACAAGGCCGATGAGACCAAGCACCGAGAAAGCGAGAATTACAGGGATCCAATTCATGCTGTTACCTCCTTAATTGCCAAGGCCGGAGAAGCCCATAAAGGCGATCGCCATCAGGCCCGCAATGATGAGGGAGCCGGAGAAGCCCTTCAGGCACTCGGGGACCTTGGAAGTTTCAAGGCGTTCACGCACACCCGCCATCAGCACGATGGCAAGCAGGAAGCCCAGCGCACCAAAGGTACCGTTGAGGATGGAGTAGAACAGATTGTAGCCGCTGGAGATGTTGAGGATGGTAACACCCAGCACCGCACAGTTTGTGGTGATCAGCGGCAGATAGATGCCCAGCGCCTTGTAAAGGGAGGGGCTGGCCTTCTTGATGAACATCTCAACCAGCTGCACAAGGCCTGCGATGACGATGATGAAGCTGATGGTGTTGAGGTATCCAAGGTTCAGGGGCACGAGCACCAGATCGTAAAGGAGCTTGGTGAACAGGGAGGCGATGGCCATAACGAAGGTAACGGCAACGCCCATGCCCGCAGCGGTCTCTACCTTGCTGGATACGCCAAGGAACGGGCAGCAGCCAAGGAAGCGGGAGAAGATGTAGTTATTGGAGAGCACGCAGCTCACCATGAACAGAAGGATTTTTGCGATCTCGTTCATGCGTGGATGACCCCTTTCTCATCCTTTTTCTTTTTCTCCGCACGGGCAGTGATCAGGTTGGCCACCGCCAGCACGCCGCCGAACACAAGGAAGCCGCCCGGCGCAAGGACCATGAGGAGCATGGGCTCGTAGCCGGCGCCCAGCAGGTTGATGCCGAACACGGTGCCGTTGCCGATGAGCTCACGGATGATGCCCATAACGGTGATGGCAAGGGTAAAGCCAAGACCCATACCAAGACCGTCCACTGCGGAGGCAAGCACGCCGTTTTTACTGGCGAAGGCTTCCGCACGGGCAAGGATAATGCAGTTTACAACGATCAGCGGGATGAACATGCCAAGGCTTTCGTAAAGGCTCGGCAGGAACGCCTGCATGACCATCTGCACGATGGTAACGAAGGTGCAGATAACGGCGATGAATGCGGGGATACGTACCTTATCGGGAATGATGTTCCTGAGAAGGGAGATGACCGTATTGGAGCCGATCAGCACAAAGGTAGCCGCAGCACCCATGCCAAGGGCATTGATGGCGCTGGTGGTGGTGGCGAGGGTGGGACAGGTGCCAAGCACCAGACGGAGCGTGGGGTTCTCGGTAATGATACCGTTCATGAACACGCTCGAAAGGCTCTTTTGATTCTTAGCCATTCGCTTTTGCCTCCTTCTTCTCCTTCTTCGGTTTGCCGTAAAGCTTCGGCCTGCTGTACTTGTCAAGCAGCGGCGTCACGATGTTGCCGATGAGGATCGCATAGGTAACGCCCTCGGGGTAAGCGCCGAAATTGCGGATAACGCATACAAGCACGCCGCAAAGGGCAGCATAGAGATACTGACCGTTGGGGGTCATGGGGCTGGTGGTGTAGTCGGTGGCCATGAACACGGCACCGAAGAGCACGCCGCCGGAAAGCAGTTCCACAACGGGGTTTTCGCCCACGAGGAGGGACAGCACCGCAAACACTGCAAGGAACACCACGGGGATACGCCAGGTGATGACCTTACGGACGAGCATGTACACAAGGCCAAGAAGGATGGCGGCTTTGCACACTTCACCGATGGTGCCGGGAATGTTGCCAAGGAAAAGATCCATGGTGCTGGCTTCGTAGCCGGCAAGGGGAGTGGCGGAGGTCACGGCATCCGCACCGCTCCACATGGTGGGGATGGCATAGGCGGTGGCGCCGGTCATACGGGCGGGCCAGCTTGCAAGCAGCACCGCACGGGCAACGAGCGCAGGGTTCAGGAAGTTATCGCCGATGCCGCCGAAAAGCTGCTTGGTGACGACGATGGCAAACAGCGCACCGATCACGGGCATCCACCAGGGTGCGGTGGAAGGCAGGTTCAGGCCGAGAATGAGGCCCGTTACCGCAGCGGAAAGATCGCTGATGCGGATGGGCTGCTTGGTGATGCGCTGCCAGAGGTACTCGAACAGCACACAGGAAACAACGGAAAGGGCGATCACCATTGCGGCGCTGAGACCGAAGAAGAAGATACCGGCCGCAGTGGTGGGCAGAAGCGCAATGATCACATCACGCATGAGCGACTGGGTGTTCTGCTCGCTGCGGATGTGGGGCGCGGTGGAAAGGTAAAGCTTCATGACTTTTTCCTCCTTGCTTCAAGGGCAATGGCTTCCTTGGTGATCTTGAAGGATGCGGTGAGCCAGCGCCTTGACGGGCAGTTGTAGGAGCAGCAGCCGCAGAGGATGCAGTCCATAACGTTGTGTGCCTTGGCGGATTCAAGGTCGCCCTTGTCGCAGTAATGCTTCAGGCGGTAGGGGTCAAGGCCGATGGGGCAGGCTTCCACGCAGCGTGCGCAGCGGATGCAGGGGGATTCCTCCACGCTGCGGGCTTTCTTTTCGTTGTAAACAACGATGCCGCCGCTGGCTTTCGCCACGGAAATCTCCATATTGGGGGCTGCAAAGCCGGTCATACCGCCGCCCATGACGATCTTGCCCGGTTCTTCGGAGAAGCCGCCGCACTCGCCGATGGCGTCGGCGATGATGGTGCCGATGCGAAGGCGCAGGTTGGAGGGCTTGTTCACGCAGCCGGTGATGGTGGTGATGCGGTCGATGAGCGGACGGCCGTCGATGACCGCATCCGCAATGGCGGCGGCAGTGGCAACGTTGGTCACGATGGTGCTGACCTCGATGGGAAGCTTGCCGCTCGGGACTTTGCGGCCGGTGATGGCTCGGATGAGCTGTTTTTCACCGCCCTGGGGGTACTTGGTGCGCATGACGGCGACCTCAACACCCTCACGGCCGGAAGCAGCCTTGCGGATGGCCTCCACGGCTTCGGGTTTATTATCCTCAATGGCGATGACGCCGCGCTTCACGTTGAGCGCACGCATGATGGCACGAAGACCGTCCACCACCTTGCCGGGATACTCCACCATCAGGCGGAAGTCGGCGGTGAGGAAGGTCTCACACTCGGCGCCGTTGAGGATGATGGTATCGCAGGTCTTGCCCTCGGGAATGGAGAGCTTCACATGGGTAGGGAAGGATGCGCCGCCCATGCCGCAGATACCTGCGTTCTTGATGGCGGGAATGATCACGGAAGGATCCACGGTCTCAACATTGCCGTAGCCCTTGATACCCTCGACCCATTCATCCTGGAAATCGTTGTGGATGGTCACGCAAAGTGCGGGCGCAGCGCCGGTGGAGATACGCTCTTCAATGGCGACGACCTCGCCGGAAACGCTCGAATGCACGGGGAGGCCAAGACCGCCCACAGGCTCACCGATCACCTGACCAATCTTAACATGGTCACCCTTCTGCACGCAGGGTTTGGAAGGAGCGCCAAGGTGCATACCCATGGGGATGCACACCGTGTCGGAAACGAAATCCCGAATCGGGACATTTCGTGAAGGCAGCTTTCCCTCATGCTCGTGATGCATGGGATGGATGCCGCCACGGAAAGAATACTTCGGCAAATAGAGCACCAGCCTTTCGGAATTGAATAAATGATATAGAGTCGCTCTGATAAACAGAATTCCACCGGATATTATAGCACATCCATTTGAAAGTTGCATTATATTTTCTCGTTTTTTCTATGTTTTCCCCTGTTTTGCGTCCCAATTGGCATGTGCAAAAAATGACACTCATGTTATATATTTAACCCGTTCCGAAAAATCAAATCGTTCAGACATTTTGTACAGAAATGTTACCGTTTCGTTTTCTTTCCGAAGGTGCGGTTCAGCGCCAGCGCAAGCAGGAAGATACCGAACAGCCGCCTGAGCCACGGTGCGGAGATATTCTCTGCCAACAGCGAAAGGGCAAGCGCACCGATGCCGCCCGCCGCAATGATGGGCAGGCATTCCCGAAGGTGCAGCCGCCCTGCCTTTGCATGGATATAGAGTGCCGCTGCCGCCGCAGGCAGAAAAGCCGCCACATTGACGCCCTGCGCCATGTGCTGCGGCACGCCGAGAAGCAGCGTCAGCGCAGGGATGAGCAGCGTGCCGCCGCCCATGCCCATGCCTGCCGCCACGCCTGCAAGAAATCCCGTCAGGATCAAAAAAAGCCCCCTCATGCGAACACCATCGATAGGCCTGCAAGGAACATGAGCGCCGTGAAGATGCCGTCGAGCTTTTCCGGCTTCAGCTTTCCCGTCAGCTTTGCCCCAAGCATGCTGCCTGCCGTCAAAGCCGGCGCCACATAGGCAAGGGTGTTCCAATCCACCGATCCGCGCACCGCATATACCGCTGCCGTCACCGCACTGAGGGGGAATATGATGCTGATGGCAGAGGCGTGCGCCTTGGGCGGTTCCATTTTGAGCAGCTTTTCCAGCAGCGGCACGGCTACCATGCCGCCTCCGCCGCCAAAGAGCCCATTGCAGGCGCCCGTTGCCAGCCCTGTCAGCCATTTTTGAAGCGATTTATTGCTTTTGTCTTCCGTCCGTTTCATACCCGTAGTATGCGCCCCGCCGCAAAGGGTATGTATATTCTCTTTACTTTCACGCCGCAAATTGATAAGATAATACTATTGCGGCACCCGGCAGTAAAAAAGCCGGAGCCTTCGGATCACAAAAGGAGTATTGAGCAAAAAATGCCTGAAAAAGAGTACATCGGTTTTCTTATCATGCTGATCGTCTGGGCGATCGCATCCGTTCTCAAGGTCACGGACTATTTCCTCGTCAGAAGCGCCGTGAAGCGTGAGCGTGCTTCCAAATATCCCATGCCGGGCACCATCGTTATCAAGAGCGCATGGTATGCCTACGTCAGCTATTACCTTTTCTTTGCGGGGCTCATCGTTCCCCTCGTTTCTGGTTCCGTGGTGGCACCCCTTGCCTATGTCATTTTCATCCTGTTTGCGGCAGGCGCCCTCTATTACGCCGTGCACAGCATGCTTTGGTCCATGACCCTTGATGAGGGCGAAACCTTCACCTGCAAAAGCCTGCGAGGCAAGGTGACCACCTACCGCTATGCGGATGTGGTGCGTGTTGTATACCTTGGCAAAAGCAAGCGCAGGCTTGACGGCGCACGCTTCGTCATGAAGGATGGCACCGTCATCCTTGTGGACCGCACCCTTTACGGTCTTGATACCCTCACCCGCCGTGCCCGTGCGGCGGAAAACACCCACTTCATCGAGGAAACGGCCCTTGAGCCCATCCGCACCCTGCGCTGAAAAAGCAAAGTAAAAAAGGCGGTTCTGCCATTGCAGTAGAACCGCCTTTTTGTATTTCAGCTAAACATAAACATCCACATGGACATTGTGTTTTCCCTTTTTTGTCATGCCGCCTTCGCCCCGGTAAACGAGCCTTCCAAGCCCCCTGATGCTCAGGATGTCGCCCTCCTTCAGGGAGGCTGCCGGGCTTTCCGTCAGCGCACCGTTGATGAATGCCCTGCCGGCACGGAAGCAGTTCTGGCTTTCGCCCCTTGAAAGATTCCACACATGGGCTGCCACCGCATCCGCACGGACGGATGTGACCTGCACCGTCTTCCCCTGCAGGCGGAAAAGCTCCCCTTCCGGCACAGCCTTCGCGATCGCAGCATGCACGCTCGTGCGCCTGACTTCCTGCAGATTTTCCTCAAGAAACGGAGCAATATGCGCCGCTGCAAACACATAGGCTTCCTTTTCACGCAGGATGATATCCCCAAGGGTATCCCGTTCGATGCCAAGGGACATCAGCGCACCGAGCAGGTCACGGTGAGCAAGATCCTCTGCAAACTTTGCGCTGCGGGGAGCTATGCGCACCGCCCGGATGGGGAAGGGTTCCTCATAGCCAAGCGCCTCCGCATCGCCAAAGCGCACCATCTTTCTTTCACAGCCCTCCACGCCCCCAAAGAGCGTAACGCCCACCGGCGGAAGGGAGCGCAGCATCCCGTGGAACACGCTTTGCTCCTGCAGCCCGAGAAACGGTGTGAAGGTAAACATGTTGCTGCCGTAAGCACGCTCCGCCAGCTCCGAAAACCGCTTTTTGATCTGTTCCAAATCCCGTTCCATATCCCTGTTCCCAAAACGCATTTTCTTTTAGTTTACCACAGCCTTCTGCGCTTAGAAACCTCCCTTTTCCATCGCTGTATGCGGAAATGCTTGACGTAATGCACAGCAACATATTATAGTAACTTGTTCTCTCCCTGCTTTCGCTTTATTGATTTATCACTCTACTTGACTAAAGTATCAGAGCATGATATACTGCCTGTATCAGTTTTTTGGAGGGTCACTATGATCGCACCTGCCCCACGCAAGCGCAGCGAGCTTGCCACACTGGAGCTCCGTGCCCTGTACGCACAGTACGGCTACCGTGAGTTCCGCATGAACAAATTCGAAGAATACGACTTCTATGCGGAATACCGCAGTTTCCTTCAGGCGGAGGATGTTCTCACCTTTCACGACCCCAGCGGAAAGCTCCTTGCCCTGAAGCCGGATATCACCCTTTCCATCGTGAAAAGCATCAAGAAGGATGCGCACCTGCCCGCACGCCTCTGCTACAGCGAGACCGTTTACCGCACCGACGGCAATGCCGCCTCCTTTCGGGAGATCCCGCAGGTAGGGCTTGAATTCATCGGCAATATCGACCTTTATGCCGCTGCGGAAGTCCTCTCCCTTGCCATCGACAGCCTGCGTGCCTTCTCCCCCCGCTTCATCATGGATGTTTCCCACGTGGGGCTTGCGGCAGGGCTTCTTGCGGAAACGAAGCTTTCCGCAGGCAAGCAGGCACAGCTTTCTGCCTGCATCCGTGCCAAAAATGCCCATGAGCTCCGTGCCCTTTGCGAAGAAAACGGCGTGGACGGTGCGCTGACGGAAAAGCTCGCCTCCCTTTCCTCCCTTTACGGCACCAGCGAACAGGTGCTCTCGCAGGCGGCTGCCCTTGATGTCAACGGCGCTACCCATGCCGCACTTTCGGAGCTTCATGCCCTTTGCAGTACGCTGAAGGAGGCAGGTCTGCCGGAGGTCAACATCGACCTTTCCCTGCTGAACGATCTTTCCTATTATAACGGCATCATCTTCCAGGGCTTCCTGCCCGGCATCCATGCCCCTGTCATTTCCGGCGGCCGCTACGACAGCCTGCTGCGCAAAATGCACAAGCAGGGCGGTGCCATCGGCTTTGCGGTGAATGTGGGGCTTCTCGATTCTCTCGATACGCCGAAGGAAAAGGCGGAAGAGCCCCTTTCCCTCTCCTATGCGGATGACGGCGGCGCTGCGGCAGCACTCAAAACAGCCCGTGCCCTTGCCGCAGAGGGAAAGCGCATCCTCGTGGAAAAGTCCCCTTCCGGGCAGAAAGGATAAGCTATGCAGGATTGGATCTCCGTTGCACTGCCAAAGGGCAGGCTCGGCGAAAAAGCATATGACCTGTTTGAAAGGATCGGCTACGGCTGCCCCTCCATCCGTGAGGATAACCGCAAGCTGATCTTTGAAAACGAAGAAGCCCGTGTGCGCTACTTTTGGGCAAAGCCTTCCGATGTTTCCATCTATGTGGAACGGGGCGCTGCGGATGTGGGCGTTGCGGGAAAGGATATCCTTCTTGAGTACGCACCGGATGTGTACGAGCTCAACGACCTGAAAATGGGCAGATGCCGCATGATGGTGGCAGGACAGCCCGGTGCGCTGGAGGAGACCGGCAGAACGCTGCGTGTGGCAACGAAATTCCCACGCATCGCAGCGAAGCACTTTGCAGCACAAAGCCGTGAGATCGAGATCATCAAGCTCAACGGTTCCATTGAGATCGCCCCCCTGCTCGGGCTGAGCGATGTGATCGTGGACATCGTGGAGACCGGCACCACCTTAAAGGAAAACGGGCTTATCCCCCTTGAGGAAGTGGTGCCCATCAGCGCCCGTTTCATCGCAAACAGGGTCAGCTACAAATTCAAAAACGAACGCATGCGTGAGATGCAGGAACGCATCGGCGCACTGATCGCAGAAAAACAGTGAGGAATTGAACCATGATCCGTATCCTGCCCTATGAAACCCTCGGCAAAGAAGCCGTTCTTGCCCGCACGGAGGAAGCGCCGGATGTTTCCGCACCCGTCAACGCCATCCTTGCGGCGGTAAAGGAAGAGGGCGACAGCGCCCTTCGCCGCTATGCAAAGGAATTTGACGGCATGGGCGATGAAACGCCCCTTGAAGTATCCAAAGAGGAGATCGCAGCGGCGGTCAGCGCCATCGACCCTGCGTTCCTTGCCATTTTAAATGAAGCGGCGGAGAATATCCGCAATTTCCACAAGCACCAGGTCAGAAACGGCTTCGTGCTCAGCGAACGAAGCGGCATCGTGCTGGGGCAGAAGGTAACGCCCCTTGCAAGGGTGGGTCTGTATGTGCCCGGCGGCACCGCCTGCTATCCTTCCACGGTGCTGATGGATTCCATCCCCGCAAAGCTTGCAGGCGTCAGGGAACTCATTATGGTGACCCCTGCAAAGGGCGGCATCATCCGCCCGGAAATTCTGGCGGCAGCTTCCGTTGCCGGCGTTGACCGCATTTTCCGCATCGGCGGTGCGCAGGCTGTCGCAGCCCTTGCCTACGGCACCGAAAGCGTGCCGAAGGCGGACAAGATCGTAGGCCCCGGCAACGTATTCGTGGCGGAAGCCAAGCGGCAGGTCTACGGCCTTGTGGATATCGACATGATCGCAGGCCCCTCGGAGATCCTCGTCATTGCCGACGATACCGCCATCCCCCGTTATGTGGCAGCGGATCTTCTTTCCCAGGCGGAGCACGACAAAAACGCCTCTGCGGTGCTGGTGACGCCCTCCGAAGCCCTTGCCAAGGCGGTGCAGGCGGAGCTTGAGGTGCAGCTCAATGCCCTGCCCCGGCAGGAGATCGCCCGGACATCCATCGAAAACAACGGCAAGATCATCCTCACGGGCTGCATCGAGGATGCGCTGATGCTGGCCAACGAGATCGCCCCCGAACATCTGGAGCTTTGCGTCGGCGATCCCTTCGCCATGCTGGGCGAGGTACGGAACGCCGGCAGCGTATTCCTCGGCAACTACTGCCCCGAAGCCCTCGGCGATTATTTCGCAGGCCCCAACCACACCCTGCCCACCAGCGGCACGGCGAAATTTTCAAGCCCCCTCAGCGTGGACGATTTCGTGAAAAAGACCCAGTTTTCCTACTATACCGCCGATGCCCTCGGCTGCGTGGCGGAAAAGATCGCCTGCTTTGCAAACAAGGAAGGGCTTGATGCCCACGGGCGCAGCGTGCTGTACAGACTGGAGGATTTGAAGAAATGAGCCGTTTTTTCAGCAGCCGCTTCGCATCCCTTGAAGCCTATACCCCCGGCGAACAGCCGCAGGATCAAAGCTATACAAAGCTCAACACCAACGAATCCCCCTATCCCCCTTCCCCTGCCACCGTTGCAGCGGTAACGGAAGCGGAGCTCAACAAACTGAACCTGTATTCCGACCCCACGGGCAGGCGGCTTCGGGAAGCCCTTGCGGCGCTTTACGGTCTTGAAAAGGAAAACGTGCTCCTTGCAAACGGCAGCGACGAGATCCTTTCCTTCGCCTTCATGGCGTTCTGCGACAGGGAGAACCCCGTTGCCTTCCCGGCGATCAGCTACGGCTTTTACCCCGTGTATGCGGACCTTTACGGTCTTGAAGCCGCAAAGGTACCCCTTCTTCCGGATTTTTCCGTAGATGTGGAAGCCCTCGCCGCAAAGAAGGGCATGATCGTCATCGCCAACCCCAACGCCCCCACCGGCATCGCCCTTCCCCTTGACAAGATCGAGTATCTTCTCAAAAGCGACAAAGACCGCATCGTGCTGGTGGATGAAGCATATGTGGATTTCGGCACCGAAAGTGCGCTTTCCCTGCTTCCCCGGTACGATAACCTGCTCATCGTCCGCACCTATTCAAAATCCCGTTCCATGGCCGGCGCACGGCTCGGCTTCGCCTTCGGCAGCCGTGAGATCATTGCCGACCTTGAGACCATCCGCTATTCCACCAACCCCTACAACCTTGACAGGCTTGCCCTGCTTCTCGGTGAGGCGGCGGTGAAGGATGACGGCTACTACAAAGCCAACTGCGAAAAGATCGCCGCCACAAGGGAGGCTTCCGCAAAACGGCTTATGGAGATGGGCTTCACCATGACCCCCTCCACCGCCAACTTCCTGTTTGTAAAGCATCCCTCCGTTTCCGGCGGGGCGCTTTACAGCGGATTGAAAGAACGGGGCGTGCTCGTGCGCCACTTCAACAAGCCCCTGATCCGGGACTATCTTCGCATCACCGTGGGCACGCCGGAGCAGATGGAGATCCTCTTCTTCGCCCTTGCCGACATCCTCAGCCAAACCGCCCCGAAAGGAGTTTAAATATGCGTAACGCTACCATCGAGCGCACCACCAAAGAAACAGCTATCTCCCTTGCCCTTACCCTTGAGGGCAGCGGCAAAAACGAGATCGCATCCGGCTGCGGTTTTCTTGACCACATGCTGACCCTTTTTGCGGTGCACGGCCGCTTTGATATCACCCTTTCCTGCAAAGGGGATACCTTTGTTGACGATCACCACACGGTGGAGGATATCGGCATCGCCCTTGGCGAAGCCTTCAAAGCCGCCCTTGGGGACAAACGGGGCATCACCCGTTACGGCAGCATCATTCTGCCGATGGATGAGGCGCTCATCCTTGCGGCGGTGGATATTTCAGGCCGGGGCATGCTCGTTTACGATATGCCCATCCCCACGGAAAAGGTAGGCAGCTTCGATACGGAGCTTGTGAAGGAATTCCTCATTGCCTTTACAAGAAAGGCGGAGATCACGCTGCATGTGAAGGAGCTTGCAGGGGAAAACAGCCACCACATCATCGAAGGCTGCTTCAAAGCCCTCGCCCGTGCCCTTCGCACGGCGGTGAAGATCGATGCGGAAACGGCAAATGAAGTGCCCTCCTCCAAGGGGGTGCTGTGATGCTGGCGATCGTCGATTACGGCGTTGGCAACCTGTTTTCGCTGAAAAGCTCCCTGAAACGCCTTGGCATCGATGCCCTTGTAACGGGTGATGCAAACGAACTTCGCCGTGCGGAAAGGATCATCCTGCCCGGCGTGGGCGCCTTTGAGGATGCGGCAACCAAGCTGCGTTTGACGGGGCTTGATGTTCTTTTGAAAGAAGAAGCCGCTGCCGGCAAGCCCCTGATGGGCATCTGCCTCGGCATGCAGCTTTTGTTTGAAGCAAGCTATGAATACGGCGAGCACGCAGGGCTTGCCCTGCTGCCCGGCACGGTGAAGCCCATCGCCCCCATGATCGGCGAGGGGCTGAAGGTGCCCCACATCGGCTGGAACGGGCTCATTTTCCCGAAGGGAAAGGAAAAATCCCCCCTGTTCCGTGAGGTGGATGAAGGGGAGTGCGTGTATTTCGTCCATTCCTATGCAGCGGTGGACTGCGGGGACGCCGTGACCGCCAAAGCGGAATACGGCGCCCTGCTCACAGCAGCCGCCGGCAAGGGAAACGTGATGGGTACCCAGTTCCACCCGGAAAAGAGCGGCGACACCGGTCTTCGCATCCTCAAAGCCTTTGCTGAACTGTAAGAAAGGAGCACCGCATGTATATTTTTCCTGCCATCGACCTTTTTGAAGGCAAAGCGGTGCGCCTTGTGCGCGGCGATTACGAAAAAATGACCGTTTACAGCGACGATCCCCCTGCCTTTGCAAAGGAATTTGAAGAAGCCGGGGCGGAATACCTGCACCTTGTGGATCTTGAAGGGGCAAAAAACGGCGAAACGCCCAACTTTGAAACGGTGCGCAATATCGTAAAAAAAACATCCCTCAAGGCGGAGATCGGCGGCGGCGTCCGCAGCATGGACGTGGTGGAACGCTACCTTGATGCAGGCATTTACCGTGTCATCCTCGGCACGGCAGCCCTCAACGATCCCGTATTCCTTGAAAAAGCCCTTTCCCGTTACGGCAGCAGGATCGCCGTGGGCGTGGATGTGAGGGACGGCTATGTTGCCACCCACGGCTGGCTTGAAACATCGGGGACGCGCTGCATGGATTTCTGCGAAAGGCTCGTGAGCCTCGGCGCTTCCGGCGTCATCTGCACGGATATTTTAAAGGACGGTCTTCTTGCCGGCACGAACCTTGCCCTGTATGCGGAGCTGAAAAAGCGCTTCCCGGGGCTTGCCATCGTGGCATCGGGCGGCGTGACGACCATAGAAGATGTAAAAGCCCTTGCAAAGATGGGTCTTTTCGGCGCCATCCTCGGCAAGGCCCTGTATGAAAAGAAGATCGACCTTCGCACGGCCATCGCCGTGGGAAAGGAGCAGGCATGATCACAAAACGCATCATCCCCTGCCTTGATGTCAGGGACGGACGTGTGGTCAAGGGCACCAACTTTTTAGGGCTTCGGGATGTTTCCTCCCCGGTGGAGCTGGCTGCCTACTACAGCGCATGCGGTGCGGATGAGCTGGTGTTTTACGACATCACCGCCTCTTCGGACGGCAGAAAGCTGTTTACCGACATTTTAACGGAAGTGGCAAGCACCGTCTTCATCCCCCTGACGGTGGGCGGCGGCATCAATGCGGTGGAGGATTTCGACCGGGTGCTCAAGTGCGGTGCGGACAAGGTCAGCGTCAACAGCGGCGCCCTCAAAAACCCGCAGCTTATTCGGGATGCCGCCATGAAATACGGCGACCAGTGCGTGGTGCTTTCCATCGATGCCAAACGGGTGGACGGCAGCTTCCGGGTGTTTTCCAAGGGCGGAAGAGAAAACACAGGCCTTGAGCTTATCGAGTGGGTGAAAAAGGGCGTTTCCCTCGGCGCCGGCGAGGTGGTGCTCAACAGCATCGACACCGACGGCGTAAAAGGCGGCTTTGATATCCCCATGCTGGAAGCGGTCTGTGAAAGCGTAAACGTGCCCGTCATCGCCTCCGGCGGCGCAGGAAACGAAGCCCACTTCATCGAACTGTTCCAAAAACTCCCCAAGGTGGATGCAGGGCTTGCAGCCTCCATCTTCCACTTCGGCGAGGTAAAGATCCCCGACCTCAAACAGGAACTTGCCGCAAACGGCATCACCATGCGTATGATAAAGGAGCAAACATGCTGAACATCGACGAACTGAAATTTGACGAAAAAGGTCTCATCCCCGCCATCGTGGTGGATGCGGTGACAAGGGATGTGCTGACCCTTGCCTACATGAACAAAGAAAGCCTTCAGATCAGCCTTGAAGAGGAGCGCACCTGCTTCTATTCCCGTTCCCGTCAGCAGCTTTGGCGCAAGGGCGAGACCTCCGGCAACGTGCAGCACATCGTGAACATCAAGGCGGACTGCGACAAGGATGCACTTGTGGTATATGTGAACAAGGAGGGCCCTGCCTGCCATCTCGGCACGGATTCCTGCTTTAACGAGGATGTGTTCGGCAGCGAGCCCTTTTCCGTGAAGGCGCTTTACAGCCTCATCGAGGGCCGCAGAACGGAGAAAAAAGAAGGTTCCTACACCACCTACCTTTTTGAAAAAGGCATCGATAAAATGCTCAAAAAGGTGGGCGAGGAATGCACGGAGGTCATCATTGCCGCAAAGGCGGACGACAAGCGTGAGACCGTTTACGAGGTGGCCGACCTTGCCTACCATGTGCTTGTGATGATGGTGCAGATGGGCATCGGCGTGGAGGATATCATCCGCGAGCTTGCATCCCGCCATGTGATCGATAAAAAAGTAAAGCAGGAGAAGATGACCTGATGCTTCTTTGCGATCTTCACACCCACACGAACCTCTGTGACGGCAAAGCCTCCCCCCGTGAAATGGCGGAGGCTGCCCTGAAGGCAGGGCTGAATACGCTGGGATTTTCCGGTCACTCCTTTGTGGCATTCGATCCCACATGCGGCATGGATGCGGCGGCAGCGGAAACCTACCGGAAGGAGATCACCGCCCTGAAAGCGGAGTTTGCACCGCAGCTCACGGTTTTTATGGGCATTGAAAAGGATGTGTACGGCAGCTTTGATACTGCCCCCTACGATTATGCCATCGTATCGGGACACTATGTGCCCCTGCCGGGCGGCGGCTTTTCGGCGGTGGATCTTTCGCCGGAGGAAACGCAGCACACCATCGACACCTTCTTTTCCGGCGACCCTTACCGCTATGCGTCGGCTTACTACAAAGGGCTCGTCAAGCACATGATGCGTGAGGAAAAGGCGGATATCATCGGCCATTTTGACCTTGTCACGAAATTCAACGAGGGCGGCGCTCTGTTTTCGGAGGATGATCCCCGTTACCTCAGCGCAGCGCTGATGGCACTTGAAGCTGCCTTCATCCGCTGCGGCCGTTTTGAGATCAACACCGGTGCCATCAGCCGGGGCTGGCGCAGCGTGCCCTACCCTGCCCCGTTTTTACTGCGGCGCATCAAAGAGCTTGGCGGCAGCATCGTCCTTTCAAGCGACAGCCACAGCACCGCCACCCTTCTTTACGGCTTTGCCGATGCGGCGGAATATGCAAAAAGCTGCGGCTTTGAAACGGCGGATGTGCTGACAAAGGATGGCTTCGTGCCGGTAAAGCTGTAACAAAGCAAAAACAGGAATGGACAGTACTCATAAGACAGTTAACAGGCACAGCAGTTTGATCCGCTGTGCCTGTTGTTGTCTGTTCGCCCCAATTATAATAGTGTATAATCAGTTAGACAAACTTGAATTTGACTAACAGTTACGCACCGCACCAAAGCCTCCCTTGTGCAAAGGGAGGTGGCACGGCGAAGCCGTGACGGAGGGATTGTACAGTAGGCACTTACATCATTGTATTGTGAGGGCAAAATCAAACTGCGAGAACAATCCCTCAGTCAAAAATCAGAAGATTTTTGACAGCTCCCTTTACACAAGGGAGCCTTGGGCGCTCCCGCGCCAGTTGAACAAACTTGAATTTGACGGAGGGCGATACTATGGCTGATTTTAGCATAAACGAGATGCAGGAAATGCAAAAAGCATTACAGGATAAGTACAAGCATAAATGGGAGCCTATCTGTGCTGAGATTGGACAGAATAAACTGCTTTGGATGATTGGAGAAATCGGTGAGGTAATCGATATTGTCAAGAAGCATGGCGGGACAAAGGCTTCGACCGATGAAGCATTGAGAAAAGACTTGGTTGAAGAAATGGCAGATGTTCTTATGTACTACAATGATGTCATGCTCTGCTATGGCATTACTGCTGATGAATTGAAACAAGCATATTCAGAAAAATTCGAGAAGAATATGAAACGCTGGTAAATCCCAATTTGTCGAACAGTAAGGGCGTACTTCTATACATTACATCCTGCCCTGTAGTGCCAACAAAGATAAAAGCCAAGCTGCATTTTGCAGCTTGGCTTTAACTGTTTTACGGCCACCCGACTAATCATCCTGCTTTTTTGTTTGTTGGCAATTATACCCAAAGCACGTAATCCTCTTTTCGGGGAGAGGCTTCCGGGTGTTCCCCGTCACGGTAGCCGAGGATGCAGTTGCCGATGCCGGCATAGTTTTCACCGACGCCCCACTTTTCCATCAGCCTGCGCCCTTCCTCCGTTTCAAAGACCTGCCTTGCCCGGTGGATCCAGCAGGAATCCACGCCGAGGGCATGGGCGGCGTTCATCAGGTTGCCCATCACAAGGGCGCCATCCTCCACATAGGTGGGCACTTCCCTGTCCGCAAACACGATGATGAGGGTGGGGGCGCCGTAAAAAGGATCGTTTTCCGTCCCCATCACGGCGGCATTCATGCGTGAAATGGCGGCGATGGTCTCCTTATCACGGACTACGACCATTTTCGGTGCCATCCTGTTTTTTCCCGTGGGCGCATACATGCCTGCTTCAAGAATGGCGCAAAGGGTCTCTTCCTCCACAGGCCTTGCAAGGTATTTCCTGCAGCTGCGGCGTGTTTTGAGGGTCTCAAGGGTGGGATTCACGGTTTTTTCCTCCTTTTTTACAGTTCGATCACTTCAAGGTCATCGGGCACGATGACATTTCCGGAAAAGACGCTTTTCGCCTCCGCACTGTAGCGCTGTTTGCGTGTGGCAATGGTCTTATCCTCCGTGTGGTACAGGATCAGCGTGCCGATCGCAAGCGCCTCTGCCATCCTGCCTGCATCAAGGGCGGTGGAATGGTGCTTTTCATAGGGGTGGAAGCGTTCCCTGTCCTCATACAGGCAGAAAGCTTCGCTGAGAAGGTAGTCGCTGCCCCCGGCACGGGCATCCGCCTCGCTGTTGAAGGGCTCGTCCCCAAGGCAGGTAAGGCGTTTTCCATCGGGCAGAAGGGCGTTGAAGCCAAACTGCTTCGCCTTGGTGGAAAGGATGTCGAAGCAGCGAAGCCGCATGGAAAGGGCGGTGAACTCCGTTCCCTCTTCCACCGTCTCAATGCGGATGCTGCCGTTTTCAAGGTATTTGAGCTGCGCTTTTGCAAGGGTCATTTCGCAGAAGGCCGACAGCATCTTAGCCGCCGTATCGTGGCAGCGGATGACGAATTCCTCTTTGCGGATGCCCTTTTTCATCAGCTCCGCCATCTTTCTTACCACCCATACCGCACCGAGGATATGGTCCGTATGGCCGTGGGTGATGAACATGCCTTCGATCTGTTCGGGAGCGATATGCGCATCCTCCAGCTGGCGGAAGATGCCGTTGCCGCCGCCTGCATCCACAAGGTAATACTTGCCGCCCTCTTCAAAGGCAAAGCAGGTGTTGTAGCATTTTGTGACCATGGCATTGCCGGTGCCGAGCATGATGAGCTTCATCGGTGCAGTTCCTCTTCTTTCCGTTTTTCGTTCGCTTCCCGTTCCATCGTATCAAGATCCGCCGCAATGAGCCGCACAGATGCCGCCACGGCGAACACCGCCAGCGCCGCAAAAAGCCACTTGCTCATCTCCGCCGTCATGAAGTCCATAAATTCGTTGAAGCGGTCGATGATGAAAAACGTGAGCGTCATCAGCGCAAGGATAAGGGTGATATGGGGAATGAGCCTGCCTAACTTTTTCATTGTGCCCCTCCCCCTTCTTCCGTATCCACGATGATGAGAATGTCGCTGACGGACCTGCCGCCGGTGAGCCGCTCGTTCACAAGCTCGCCGTTCCACACAAGCTCCGCCGTTTTGCCGCCGTCAAGATTGTATGCCGCTTTGCAGCCGAGGGATTCAAAGAAGGCGGAAAAATCCTCCAGGGTGATGCCTTCGGAGGTATCGCTCCTGCCCTCCACCATCACAAAGCAGTAATGGCCCGGTTCATAGTAGCCGATGGCGCTTCGGGGGTTATTGGTGCGGATGGTGCTGCCCTTGAAGGAGGGAATGGCCTTCCCCTCCCCGTCAAGCAGCGCAGGACCGAAGCACCATACCTGATAAGCGCCCCGTGCAAGCACCGCTTCCCTGTCGAAATCCTCCTCGGCAAGGGTCTCCATCACGCCGTCCTCATACAGCACGCAGGTGTCGTACTTGTCGGGCTGCTTATCCATATAACACTGCCCGTTGCGGATAATGCACATGGAGTGGTTCATGTGTGCGGAAAAATAATCGCCGGAAAGGGCGGCGATGGCAGGCGTCAGCCTTGCCATTTCCCGGGTGCGGAGCGTCTCCGTCCCGAACTGATCGTACACAGCCGTTTGGAAGCAGGCGATATCCTGCAGGTAGATATCCACGATGTGGATGCGGCTTTCATAGAGGAGCTCCGTGCGAAGCTCGAGCGCTGCGTTTTTGCTGCGGTATTCCGTATCGGTAAAGATCACGCCGCCCTGCGAGAACTTTTCCGCATATTTGCCGCCGAGAAGCCCCGTGGGCACCTCCGTAGGCGCCGGCGTTTCCGCTGCCGTACCGTCCGTTTCCGTCTGCACGGGGGTGGGGGCAGGCGTCACGGTGGGCACGGGCGTGCCGGTCACCGCCGCCACGGGGGCAAGGGGTCTTTGCCGCACATGGTGGAAATAGGCAAACACAAGGAGCGCCGCGCCGAAGGAAAGAAGATCGAGGATCACCATTGTGAAAATGCGTTTCCCCCGTTTAAAGGGCTTACCGTTCATGCGTTTTCCTTTCTTTGTGAGGGAATACGAATTTTCTTTGCATATAGAAGCTGACGGGGTAAAGCAGTACCTCCACGATGATCTTTGCGATCGCAAGGGGAATTGCTTTTTCAATGATGGCAAGCAGCAGATAGTTCGCCGCAAGGATGCCTGCCGCAAGCAGGAAATAGCGCACCATGCTGCCCCTTGTGCGGTCCTCAAACACCAGCTTGCGGTTCATCAGGTAATTCATGAGGGAACTGATGACCCTTGCAAGCACCACGCTCAGAAGCAGCCCGTTTTGAAGGGGGCGGAACAGCAGGTCAAAAAGCAGCACCAACACATAATCCACCACCGCTGAAAGGAAGGAGGATGCCGCAAACAGCAATATCATTTTATAGATGCGCCACGCATCCCGAACGGGATTGAAGTGGGAGGATGCATTGTCCTCGATATATACGGTGGCAATGGTCACTTCCCTGATGGGCACATGCTCCCGTGTGGCGTAAAGAAGCACGTTGATCTCATACTCGTAGCGCTCGCCCTTCATGGCAAGCATCATGGGGATGCGCTTCACGGAAAACGCCCGAAGCCCGGTTTGGGTATCGTATACAGGCACGCCGGTGGAAAGGCGGAACACCGCCCTTGTGATGGCATTGCCCGTGCGGCTTTTCCAGGGCACCTTTCCCGTAAAGCGGCGGCTGCCGAGCACGAGCGCATCGGGCTCTTTTGCCCATGCCTCGCTCACACGGATCACATCCTCCGTCAGGTGCTGCCCGTCCGCATCCACGGTCACAACGCCTTCATCTTCGGAAAAATGTGCGGCGATGTATTCGTATGCGGTCTTGAGCGCACGCCCCTTTCCCCTGTTTACATCATGGGAAAGCAGCGTCACGCCTTCGGGCAGGGCGGTAAAGGCAGCATCTGCCTTTTTGCTGCTGCCGTCATTGACGACGATGATGCGGTAATCCGTCTTCGCAAGGAGCGTATCCACAACGCCAAGCAGCTTTTCATCCGGCTCATAAGCCGGTATCACAACGATCATAACAAACCTTTCCTGTACAATACTCGGTATATCTTTATCATTTTACCGCATACGCCCATGCTTGAAAAGATTGGCAGCCGACGTTTTTCCCATTTTTCGGCACCTGTTACATGCGACGGTTGACGTTAGCCTGTTTTTCTGTTACGCTCAAAATGGTTTCTTAGAAAAGATGCCGCAAATGCAAACGATACTGGAGGGGTTTGATCCATGAAACAGCTTGGCTTTGGCACCATGCGCCTTCCCACCGTCAACGGCGAAGTGGATGTGAAGGAATGCGAAAAACTGTTTGACCGTTTCCTTGAAGGCGGCTTTACCTATTTCGATACCGCCTACGGCTACCACGATTATAAATCCGAACTTGTTGTCAGGGAGGCACTTGTGAAGCGCCATCCCCGTGAGAGCTTCCTGCTGGCAGACAAGATGCCCGTATGGCTCGTGAAGGAAAGCGCAGACCTTGAGCGCCTGTTCAGCGAGCAGCTTGAAAAGACCGGCGCCGGTTACTTTGACTATTACCTGCTGCATGCGCTGAGCGAAGCGAGGATCGAGACCGCAGATGCGGTGGATGCCTGGGGCTTCGTGCTCAAGAAGAAGGAAGAGGGTCTCATCAAACACGTGGGCTTCTCCTTCCACGATACGCCGGAAGTGCTGGACAAGGTGCTTAGCGCCCATCCGCAGGTGGAGTTCGTGCAGCTGCAGATCAACTATGCGGACTGGGAGTCCGAGCGTGTGGAATCCCGCCGCTGCTATGAGGTCGCCCGCCGCCACGGCAAGGCTGTGATCATCATGGAGCCCGTTCGGGGCGGTTCCCTTGCGGACCTCAGAAGCCCCATCGGCGATCCCTTCAAAAAGGCTGCCCCCGACAAGAGCTTCGCTTCCTGGGCCCTTCGCTATGCCGCTTCCCTTGAGGGCGTGCTGATGGTGCTTTCCGGCATGTCCGCCATGGAGCAGGTAGTGGACAACATGGCCACCTTCTCCCCTATGGTGCCCCTTGATGAGCAGGAGCGCAAGGTGGTGGAAGAGGTGCGTGAGGCCCTGGAAAAGGCGCCCACCATCCCCTGCACACGCTGCAATTACTGCACGGAGACCTGTCCGCAGGGCATCCCCATTCCCTCCATCCTTGCTTCCCTGAACGATGATGCCGCTTACGGCGAGGCGTATGCAAAGCGCCAGTATGCTTCCGCCACCAAGGATAAGCCCTTTGCTTCTGCCTGCATCGAGTGCGAAGTTTGCCTGTCCCGCTGCCCGCAGCACATCTCCATCACCGACCACCTGAAGGCAGCTGCCGAAAAATTCGAATAAACGCCGTTACCTGCCGCCATGCGCTTCTGCATGGCGGCTTTTTTCGTTTTTACCGATGGAACCCCTGTTTTATCCTCCGTTTTCGCCTTTACATTGCCTGCGGTTTCGGGTACAATTTAGGGGAAACAAATAAAAGGCAGAGCAGGCTGCCGCGCGTTATGCCGTCCTTTGGGCGGTGAGTGCCGCCGGTGAGGGAGACCACCGGCGGACGAAAAGCCTTCGTGCTTGCGGTGCGGCATCCGGATCCCGCTGCTGCATATGGGAGACACCTCCTTTATGCGGTACGATCTTTTTTGCCGCATATTTTGAAGGAGGTATTTCTATGCAGAAAAATTCTCACCAGCGTGTTGTTTCGATCGTCATCTGCGGTCTTTTGATCGCCCTCGGCGTTATCCTCATGGGTCCGCTGAGCCTTCCCGCACTGCCCTTTGGCACCTATTCCCTCAACATCGGCTTCGGCTCGCTGCCCATCATTCTTTCCGGTGTGCTCTTCGGGCCCGTTTACGGTGCCATCGTTGCCATGCTTACCGACCTGCTGCAGGTGCTGCTGTTCCCCAAGGGCGCCTTCATGCCCTGGTTCACCCTTTCCGCCATGTTCTTCGGCCTCATTCCCGGCCTGTTTTTCATGAAGCGCAGAAAGGTCACCTTCCCCTACCTGCTGCTTGCCATCACCCCCGGGCAGCTGCTGAGCAGCGTGCTTCTAAACACATTCCTGCTGGTCAAGCTGTACGGTCTTCCCTGGAGCCTCATGACCCTGCGCCTGATGGAGCAGGCCATCATGATCCCCCTTTATGCGGTGCTCATCTATGCGATCATCAAGCTGCTTGCAAGGAACAAGGTCCTCGACAAGTTCAACCTGATGTAAAGGAGGCCACCGTGCGCGGACTTCTGATCACAAACGGTTTTGTGAAGGAAAACAACTTCCTCTCCCTTTGGAACGCCCTCTATGAAGCGGCAAAGGCGCAGGGGATCGCCCTTGATTACGCAAAGCACGATGCCCTTTTGTTCGATGCTTCATCGGGCACGCCCCTTTTTGATGCCGCAGCGTACGATTTTGCCATCCTTTGGGATAAGGATAAATACCTTGGCATGCAGCTTGAAGCGCTGGGGCTTCGTGTGTTCAACAGCGTGGATGCCCTTGCCGTCTGCGATGACAAGGCACTCACCCACATTGCCCTTCAAAAACACGGCATTCCTATGCCCAGGACTATCCTTGTGCCCCGCACCTACCCCTATGTGGGCTACGGCGATTTTTCCTTCCTTGACCGTGCCATTGCCCTTTTGGGGCTTCCCCTCATCATCAAGGAGGCAAGCGGCAGCTTTGGCAAGCAGGTGTACCTTGCAAACACAAGGGAAGAAGCCGCTGCCATATTGGAAGAGCACGAGGGCACGCCCCTTCTGATGCAGGAATTCATCGCATCGAGCCGTGGGCGTGATGTGCGTGCCTATGTGGTGGGCGAACATGTCGCCGCCGCCATGGTGCGCAGCAACGATGAGGATTTCCGGGCAAACGTCGCACAGGGCGGCAAAACCGCTGTCTATACGCTCAGCGAGGAGGAAGAGGCGCTCTGCGTGCGCACCGCAAGGCTTCTCGGCCTTGACTATGCAGGCGTTGACCTTCTTTTCGGCAAACAGGGTCCCCTTGTGTGCGAGGTCAACTCCAACGCACATTTCCAGGGACTTTCCGCCTGCACGGGCGTGGATATCGCTGCAGCGATCGTCTCCCACATCGCTGCACAAATGAAAACCCGTTAACTTATCAAGCCCAAAACTTGAAGTACATCATATTTCAGCAAAGGAGAAAAGTATCATGAGCGAATCCTGCAACCACGATTGCAGCAACTGCTCCGCCAATTGCGGCGAGCGCAAAGACCCGCAGAGCTTCCTCGAAGAAGTCAACCGCTATTCCACCGTGAAAAAGGTGATCGCCGTTGTCAGCGGCAAGGGCGGCGTGGGCAAATCCCTCGTTACCTCCCTGCTTGCAACGATGACCGCCCGCCGCGGTCACAGCACCGCCATCCTTGATGCGGATATCACCGGCCCCTCCATTCCCAACGTATTCGGCGTTCACGGTGGCGTTGTAGGCGATGATATGGGCATTTACCCTGCCGAGACCGAAGGCGGCGTGAAGCTGATGTCCATCAACCTGCTCCTTGAAAACGAGACCGATCCCGTTGTATGGCGCGGTCCTGTCATTGCAGGTACTGTGAAGCAGTTCTGGACGGATGTCGTTTGGGGCGATGTGGACTATATGTACGTTGACATGCCTCCGGGAACCGGCGATGTGCCCCTCACGGTGTTCCAGTCCCTGCCCGTTGACGGCATCATCGTTGTCACCTCTCCGCAGGAACTTGTTTCCATGATTGTGGAAAAGGCCGTGAAGATGGCCGGCATGATGAATATCCCCGTGCTTGGCATTGTGGAAAACATGTCCTATTTCGAGTGCCCCGACTGCAAGGGCCGCCACGAGATCTTCGGCAACAGCAATGTGGATGCCATTGCCGCACGCAACCAGATCACCCATGTTGCCCGCCTGCCCATCTCCCCCGCCTTTGCGGAGGCCTGCGATCAGGGCAAAATTGAAACTGTCAACGCTCCCTGGCTCGACAACATCGTGGACTGCATCGAGCGCATCAAGAAATAAGCATACACGCAACAAAAAAGGGCATGCACCATGCCTTTTTTTGTATCGTTACCGTCATTTGGAGGATTCTATGCACAAAAACAGCGCCCTTTCCGCACTTTCAAAGGAAGAGCTTCTTTCCCTGCTTGAGATCTATGCAAAGAACTGGCTTGCCATGGACGGCTACTGGTTCCAGTCCATCGAGAAAAAGCACGGCATGGATGAGGCGATGGAGCACGATGTGAACATTTGGCGGGGCTTCACCCGCACGGAGGCAAAGCGCATCAAAAAGTTCCTTTCCCTGCCGGAGAATGCAGGGCTCGACGGGCTTGAAAAGGCCCTTGCCTTCCGCCTGTATGCCTGCATCAATGCGGATGAGATCATCCGGGGCGAAAACGAGCTCATTTACCGCACGCTGGAATGCTATGTGCAGAAAGCTCGCAGCGACAAGGGCATGCCCTACCACCCCTGCAAAAGCGTGGGGCTTGTGGAATACGCCCTGTTCGCAAAGGAGATCGATCCCCGTATCCGCTGCGAATGCGTCAGCTGCTATCCCGATGTGACGGATGAAAGCTGCAACTGCGCATGGCGGTTCTGGATGGAAGAAGAATAAAAAAGCGTATACGGATAAAAGAGGCGTTTCGTTAGAAACGCCTCTTTTAATTGATGATCCGTTCTTCCTCAGAGGGATTTGCCCCGGCTGGTGACGGGCACGCAGTCCACCACCTTGTCCCCACGGACGAAGTACAGCATATCGCTGAGGTTCACCGTGGTGCAGCAATGTCCGGGGATGAGTTTGAGCTTTTCCCCTGCAGCCGCCGTGTTTTTGATATAGGCGGTGGCATGCTCTTCGCTCATATCCACCTTGGCTTCCGGATAGTCGACAAACAGCGGCGATCCCTGATCCACGCCAAGGCTCTTCATGCCTGCATCCACCACAAGGTGATCTTCATCCGCACTGACCACGCTTGCAAGCATGAACAGGCTGTGGGCAAAGCCTGCGCCCACCTTTCTGTAGGCGGCATCCATAAAGATGTAAGAGCCTGCCTGCACCTCCGTGTAGACGGTGCCTTCCCGGCGTTTTTCCACCGTGCCGGTGCTGACGCCGCTGATCTCGGGGATCGCAACGCCGTTTTCTTCAAAATATGCCTTCAGCGCACGGAGATCCTCTTCCACCGCATCGCTGCCGCCGGTGCGTGCCGCATCATCGTATTCATGGGCAAGGTTGCCTGCATAGGCCTGTATGCCCATAAAGGAAAGGTTCGGCGCCGCAAGGATCGCCTTTGCAAGGGCAAGGGCAGCTTCCTTCGTGGTGACGCCGCAGCGGCGCATGCCGATATCATACTCTACAAGGCAATGGAGGGTGCTTTGCGCAAACTGTGCGGCACGGGACAGGGCAAGGATGTTTTCTTCCGTGTCCACGCACACCGCAAGGCGGCAGCAGTTTGCAAGGTATGCGACCCTTGCGATCTTCCCGGGTTCCACCACCTGATTGGCGATGAGCACATCCTCCACGCCGGCACGGATCAGGTCCTCCGCCTCGCCGAGCTTGGCACAGGTGATGCCCTTTGCGCCGTATGCAAGCTGTTTTTTTACGATGGCGGTGCATTTGTTGGACTTATAGTGGGGTCTCAATGCCGCACCGAGGGGCTTGAGGAGCTCCTTCATCCTCGCCATGTTTCCTTCCATCACATCAAGATCCACGATCAGCGCCGGGGTTTCGATTTGGGAAATGCGCATGGGGTCCTCCTTATCGCAAAAAAGATATGCTTTGAGCAAAAATGGGGTGTGTGCTTATCATACCCCATCCGCTATGTTTTTTCCAGCCTTATGCGATCTCAAACTGGGAATGGTACAGCGATGCATAGAAGCCGTTTTTCGCCATCAGCTCCCTGTGGGTGCCCTGTTCCACGATGTCGCCGTCCTTCACCACAAGGATGCGGTCTGCGTGTTCCACCGTGGAAAGGCGGTGGGCGATCACGAAGCAGGTGCGCCCGCGCATCAGCTCCAGCATGGCGGACTGGATGCGCCGCTCGGTCTGGGTATCCACGTTGGATGTGGCTTCATCCAAAATAAGCATGGGGGAATCAAGAAGCATGGCTCTTGCAATGGTCAATAGCTGCTTCTGCCCCTTGGAGATGTTGGAGCCGTTGTCCGTCAAAACCGTGTTGTAGCCCTCCGGCAGGGACATGATGTAGTCGTGTATCTTTGCCGCCTTGGCTGCCTCCACCACCTTTTCCATGGTGGCATCCTCACGCCCGTAGGCGATGTTTTCGTACACCGTGCCGTGGAACAGCCATGTATCCTGCAGCACCATGGTGTAGGCAAGGCGCAGGCTTTTGCGTGTGACGCCGTAGATGTTGTTGTCATCGATGGCGATGCGGCCGCTTTCGGCATCATAAAAGCGCATAAGCAGGTTGATGATGGTGGTCTTGCCTGCGCCCGTGGGGCCCACGATGGCGGTCAGGCTGCCCTTTGGCGCATCAAAGGAAAGGTCATGAAGGATGGTCTTGCCCGCATCGTACCCAAAGCGCACGTTTGCAAGGGAAACATCCCCGTTCACATCGGAAAGGGCCGCGGCATCCGGTGCATCCGCCTTTTCGCTCTCCTCATCAAGCAGGCGGAACACACGCTCCGCTGCGCTGAAGGCGGACTGCATTTCCGCCAAAAGGTTCGCAAACTCGTTGATGGGGCCGGAGAATTTGCGTGAATACAGCACGAAAGATGAGATATTGCCAAGGGAGATGCCGCCGCCCATATAGAGGAGCGCCCCGAACACGCTGATGAGCGCCAGGGAAAAGTTGTTGACGAAGTTCACGGAGGGGCCCATGACGCAGGCGTAATAATCCGCATTGCAGTAGGCATCCACCGCCGCATCGTTCTTTTCGTCAAAGCGGTCGATCATCACCTGCTCCCGGTGATAGGCTTTGGTGGTGCGCTGACCGCCCGTCACCTCCTCCACAAAGCCGTTGAGCTCGCCAAGCTTTTTCGAGCGCAGGCGGAAAAGGGGACGCACCTTCTTTGCCCTGTAACGGGTAATGAGCACGGAAACGGGAATGGTGACCACGAAAACAAGGATCAGCACCGGCGAGATGGACAGCATCATCACAAGGGAACCGAGCACGGTGATGAAGCTGGTGCAGATCTGCACGATGTCACTTGAAAGGGAGGCGTTGATGGTATCCACATCATAGGAAATGATGCTGATGATATCGCCGGTCTGGTGCCGGTCGAAAAAGCTCACCGGCAGGGAAACCAGCTTTTCAAACACATCCCTGCGCATGCGGTACACGATGTTGCGGCTCAGCCGTATCATGAGCCTTGAAAGGCCGTAGTTCATGCCGGCGGAAAGGATGTACACGACGGCCATCAGCCCCGCATAGCGGAACACCGTGGGGAAATCCACCCTGCCCGGGCCGGGCTCGATGGCATCGATGGCAAGGCCCGACAGCTTCGGCCCCACAAGGGCAAGAAGGTTGCCGCCAAGGGTCAGCAGGATGGCGAGCAGCAGCATCCATTTATACTCTTTGAAATAGACCGCAAGCCGCCTGAGGATGGCGGTCTTTTTCATTTTGTTCTCCTCGCCCCGCAATGATACGAAGCCGCCTTTTTGGGTGTTCGTCTGCTTTTTTTCTTCCATTACAGCTCGCCCCCTTCCATGGCTTCGCCCATCTGGACGTCGTAGATCTCCTTATAATCGGGACAGGAAGCAAGCAGCTCTTCATGCCTGCCAGCGCCGATCACCCTGCCGCCGTCAAGCACAAGGATGTGATCCGCATGCAGTATGGAACTGATGCGCTGGGCGATGATGACGGTGGTGGTATCCCGATAGTGATTGCGGATGGCACGGCGCAGCGCCGCATCCGTCCTGTAATCAAGGGCGGAGGAACAGTCGTCAAGGATGAGGATATCGGGATCCCCTGCCAGCGCCCTTGCGATGAGAAGCCGCTGCTTTTGTCCGCCGGAAAGGTTCGCACCCTTGGCGGTGAGCATGTGAAGGAGCCCATCCTCCTTTTCTTCGATAAATTCCGCCTGTGCATCCGCCGCCGCACGGCGGATCGCATCTTCGGGGATATTCCTGCCGAAATCGATGTTTTCAAGGATGGTATCCGCAAGGATGAAATCGTTCTGGAACACCACGCCGAACATGGTGTGAAGTTCTTCCTCCGGTATACCCTCGATCCGTTTGCCGCCGATGCGGATCTCGCCTTCATCCGCATCGTAAAAGCGCATGAGAAGGCTCACAACGGTGGATTTGCCGCTGCCCGTGGGGCCGATGATGCCGAGGGTCTCCCCCCGTTTCAGGCGGAAGCTGATGTGTTCCACATCGTCTCTTGTTTTGTCCTTTGCCTTGTTGTAGGAAAAGCTGACATCCTTGAATTCCACATGGTATTCGCTCCGCTCTGCATCCGCAGCCTGCAGCGTGGGTTCCATGGGCGTTACGAGGATCTCCTCGATGCGCTTGGCGCTGGCAGCACCCTTGGAGTAGATCATGAACAGGCGTGACACCATCATCATGGCGTTGAGGATGATGGTGAAGTAGCTCAAAAAGGCGATGATCTTGCCGGGCTGGGAAAGCCCTGCATTGACCCGGAAGGCACCCACCACCACCACGGCGGTGAGACCGAGGTTCAAAAACAGGCTCATGACGGGGTTGGTGGTGGCCATCACCGCACCTGCGTGCTGGTCACGGCGGACGACCTCCCTGTTCACTTCATCAAAGCGTGCCTTTTCGTAATCCGTCTTGGAAAGGGCTTTGATGACACGGACGCCGGTCATGTTCTCCTGTACCTTTCTGACCATGCCGTCCACCGCCTGCTGCACCCTGCCGTAAAGGGGCACGCCCTTTCTTGACACGGTGATCACCACCGCCCCAAGAAGGGGCAGCGTGCAGAGCAGCACCAGCGTCAGCACCGGTTCAAGGGAGAAGGTGACGATCACGCCGCCAAGCACCAGTATGGGCGCACGCACACCAAGGCGCTGCATCCTGTCCACCATCTGGTGCACGTTGTAGGTATCGCTGGTAAGGCGTGAAATAAGGGAGGAAAGTGTGAAAGCGTCGATCTGCCTTGCGGAAAGGTAACTGACACGCTTGAAGGCATCGTGGCGAAGCTGTCGTGTAAAGCGCCTTGAGATGCGTGTGGAATAGCGGTTGGCGATCACGTTGCCCGCAAGCGCCACGCCTGCCGCCAGCAGCATGAAAAAGCCCCAAAGGTACACCTTTCCCATATCCTTCAGGGGGACGATCTCATCGATGATGTGGGACAGCATCCATGGAATGAAAAGCTCCGTTACGGTGCCCGTGAACTTGATCGTCAGCTGCAGCGCAATGCGCCAATACTGGGGCTTAAGGTAAGAAAAAACGGTTTTCATTCCGGCATATCCTCCTGCCTGACGCCATCGAGAGAGCTGCGTGCCCGCTGCGCCGCGCGCATCAAAAGCTCACGGTACATGATCTTTTCCTCCTCCGTAAAACCGGCGGTGATGTAGTCGTTCCACTCCCGAAGCACCGCACGCACCCTGGGCAGTACCGCCTCCGTTTTTTCCGTGGGGAACACCTGCAGCGCACGCTGATCCTGCGGCGAAGGGCAGCGGCGCACATAGCCCTTTTCTTCAAGGAAGCGCAGCTGCCTTGCAACGGTGGACTTATTCACAAAAAGCTCCTTTGCGATGGCATCCTGCGTCAGCCCCGGTTCCCGGGAAATGCGCAGCAAATACGCACAGTGCTGCCCCGAAAGCCCGTATTCCTTCAGCTTTTCCGTGCGGAACTGATTGCTGCAGCGGGCAATGGTCATCAGGTAGTGGTTTGTTAAGCGTGGCATGGCGGCATCCTCTATCATCGTTTTTCGTTGCACACGCAACTGTTGCGTATGCAACTATACGGAAAGTGTAGCACAACCGCCCGTGATTGTAAAGCCGCACCGATTGACACACAAAGGCGAAGATGCTAATATTCAACCCATGAAACACCGTGATTTTGAAATGCTTACCAACACCGTAAAAAGCCTGCTCGAGAAAAAGGAACAGGCTGTCATTGCCATTGACGGCTGCGCCGCCGCAGGCAAAAGCACCCTTGCAAAAGAGCTTGCCGCACACTTTGTGAAAGAACACAGCGTAAACATCATCCACATGGATGATTTCTTCCTTCCCCCTGCCCTGCGCACGGAGGAACGGCTCTCCGAGCCCGGCGGCAACGTACATTACGAGCGTTTTGCGCAGGAGGTCCTCCCCTGCCTTGGCGGCAAAACCGCCTTTTCCTACGGCATTTTCGATTGCAGCGTGATGAAAGTCACAAAAAGCGTCGACCTTTCCCCCGCTGCGCTGACCGTTGTGGAGGGCGCCTATGCCATGCATCCCCGTTTCGGCGACCCTTACGATCTTCACGTTTTCCTTGCTGCAGACATCGCCCTGCAGCGAAAGCGCATCCTTGCACGCAACGGGGAAATGATGCTCCGGCGGTTTGAAGGTGTCTGGATCCCCATGGAGCACCGCTATTTCGATGCATACGGCATCAAAGACCGCTGCGACTTTGTGTTTGCGGCGGAGGATACGGAATAAACAAAAAAGAACCGTGTGCGAACTTGTTCGCACACGGTTTTGTATTTACTGTATCTTCTCCAGCTTAGCACGGAAGCTGATGCGCCGCTCCGTGGGCAGGATGTCGAATTTCACCGCATAGGCGCTTTTGCCTTCATCCACAGCGGTGACGGTGCCCTCGCCCATGATGTCGTGCCTGACCCTGTCGCCTGCCCGGAAGCGCTCTCCCAAAGCCGGAGAGAGCAGCTTCTCGCTGACGGCGATGTGGCGGAAGGCATCCTCCTTGAGCCTGTCATCGATGGCGCCGCTCTTTTCGAGGAGGTCTTCCTTCACGTTGTAAAGAAAACGGGACGGATAGCGGAAGGAGCCGTCAAAATTGCGCCCCTCCGATTCCGTCAGCGTCAGCGACTGCTGCGCACGGGTAAACGCCACGAAAGCAAGGCGGCGCTCTTCCTCCATCTGCTCAAGGGTGGCTGTCTTTTTGGAGGGAAATACGCCCTCCTCCAGCCCTGCGATGAACACATGGGGGAATTCGAGCCCTTTTGCGGTGTGCACGGTCATCATACGGATGCGCTCCGCCTTATCCGCCGCATCGGCGGCGGTCATCAGCGCCACACGGGCAAGGTAGCCTTCCAATGTGGCTTCCTCGCCGCAGGTGGTCTCGAATTCATAGATCGCCTGCTTGAGCTCCGCCAGGTTGTCAAGGCGCTCCTGTGCACCCTCCGTGCGGAGCATTTTTTCATAGCCGCTTTTATCGAGCATCTCGCTCAGAAGCTCGGAGACGGGCGTTTCGGGGCTTTTCCTGCCAAAGTATTCCACAAGGTCAATGAGGGCTTTCGCCTTCGTGTTTTTGAAAAGCTCGTGCTCAAGATTGCGGTCAAGGGCTTCATAAAGGGTAACGTGGTTTTGCTCCGCATATTCCTGCAGAAAGCGCATGCGCCTTTCGCCGATGTTGCGTTTTGGCACGTTTGCCACCCGAAGGAAGGAAAGGTCATCCCGGTATGCGGCAAGGCGCAGATAGGAAAGGGCATCCTTGATCTCCGTGCGGTTGAAAAAGCCGATGCCGCTTGAAATGGAATAGGGGATCTCCTCCTTCAGGAAAACTTCCTCAAGGGTGCGGCTCACATGGTGCGCCCTGTAAAGGATCGCCATATCACGCAGGGATACGCCCTCCGCCTGCAGGGCTTTTACCTCGCCTGCAATAAAGCGTGCCTCCGCTTCCGCATTTTTCGCATGGTGCCAGCGAACGGGTCTGCCGCCTGCAAGGGTGGAAATAAGCTCCTTCTTTACCCTGTTTTTGTTGGTATCGATGAGGGAGTTGGCGGCAGAAAGGATCTCGGGGGTAGAGCGGTAGTTCTGCAGCATCATGACGGTGTGGGTGCCGGGGAAGCGCTTGTCAAACTCAAGAAGGTAGCGCACATCCGCCCCACGCCAGGTGTAGATGGTCTGATCGGGATCGCCCACGATGAACAGGTTTTTGTGGTAGCCGCAAAGGGCTTCCATCAGCTCATACTGCAGCGCATCGATATCCTGAAACTCATCGATCATGATGTATTCAAGCCGCTGCTGCCACTTGTCACGGATAGCATCATCCCTGCCGAAGATATAAAGGGTATATTTGATGAGGTCGTTATAATCAAGCCCGAAGCACTTCTTCTGCTGGTAAAGGTAGCCGTAAAAGATGATATCCCGGGGCACCTCGGCAGCAAGGTATTTTGCCTTCAGCCCATCAAGGGGCATATCGATCATATCGAGGTAATAATCGGGGTTCTCCTTGATCTTGCGGATCTCGATCATATCCCGGGCATTGGAGAAGGTCATGTGCCGAAGGGTCAGCCCACGCTCTTCGTAGATGATTTTGAGCATGGCATCGATATCGGAATTATCGAGCACAAGGAAGTTTTTCGGGTACTGCACCGCATGGCTGTCCTCCTGCAGCACGGATACGCAGAAGCCGTGGAAGGTGGAAACATAGCCCGTATCCTGATCGCCGGTCAGGGCATGGATGCGGCGGCGCATTTCCGCTGCGGCTTTGTTGGTGAACGTGACGCAAAGGATGTTGCCGGGCATGATGCCCACCTCGTTCACAAGGTAGGCGAATCGGTGGGACAGGGCACGGGTCTTGCCGCTGCCTGCCCCTGCAAGCACACGCACAAAGCCCTCCGTTGCGGTCACGGCATCAAGCTGTTCCCGGTTAAGGCCATGTAAAAGCTCCATTTTCATCCTCCTTTGCGCCTGATTTTATGGTAATATAGGAACAGAGGTTCGTCAAGCGCCAAGCGGTTTTCCCATGCAAAACGATTATTGCAAAAAAATCAAAAAAATTTGAATTTAATGCTTGACATTTACCACCGCTTCGGGTAAACTATGTAACTGTCCGGCAGGGAAACGCCGGAACCCACAAAAGATGCGGGAGTAGCTCATTTGGTAGAGCGCCGCCTTGCCAAGGCGGAGGTGGCGGGTTCGAGCCCCGTCTCCCGCTCCATATGCACCCTTAGCTCAGCTGGTAGAGCACCTGACTCTTAATCAGGGTGTCCAGGGTTCGAGCCCCTGAGGGTGTACCAACAAAGAACAGGCCATAAGGCCTGTTTTTTGTTGTGTGCACTTTTTCAATAAAGGGGCTCGAAGGGTGGATCAGAAAAGGCAACGGTGTTGCCTTTTCCCACCCCGGATTTTCGGGCCCAGGCGTGACGTGCGCAGCACGGAGTGCAAGCACGGCCTGCCGATGGCCGAAAATGAGCCCCTGAGGGTGTACCAACACAAAGAGACCCATTTGGGTCTCTTTGTGTTGTACACAATTTGATAAGGGGGGCTCGAAGGGTGGATCAGAAAAGGCAACGGTGTTGCCTTTTCCCACCCCTTCCCCATTCTTCTTTTCCCCGTTGTTTGCTATAATATCCTTATCAACAAACGAGGAGACGATCCCATGCTCAACCTCACCCACCTCATTCCCCAGATCAATGCCATCGAAACGAAACTGCACAGCGAACCGGAACTGAGCTTCCGTGAATACGGCACCACCCGACTCATCGATGAGACCCTTACCGCCCTGCCCGGCACGGTTCGGGTGGACCTCGGTCTTGAAACGGGTACGGTATGGCGGCTCAAAGGCGCCAAAGAAGGCCCCACGGTCGGTCTCAGGACGGATATCGATGCCATCAGGCAGGAGGAATGCGTCTGCCGCAGCGACCGCTCCCGCCGAGCAGGCATCATGCATGCCTGCGGACACGACGTGCATACGGCTGCGCTTCTCGGCGCTGCCATGGCGCTGAGCGAAATGCGTGAGTGCCTTACAGGGGATGTAGTCTTCATCTTCCAGCCTGCGGAGGAGGTGCTGCGTGGCGCAAGGCACCTTGTTTCAAAGGGGCTGTTTGAAAAAGCCCCCTTCGATATGCTCTTCGGCCTTCACAACCAGCCGGCGCTGCCCCTTGGTACGGTGGGCATTACGGAAGGGCCGCTAATGGCAGGCAAGGATGACTTCATCCTCGACATTCACGGCAAGGGCGGTCACGGCGGCCTGCCCGATACCTGCATCGACCCCATCGTGGCGGCAGCAGGGGTGGTCAATGCCCTGCAAACGGTGGTGAGCCGCAATGTGAGCCCCCTTGATGCGGCGGTGCTCTCCGTTTGCTCCATTCACGGCGGTACGGAAGAAAACCTTGTGGTGGAGGATGTGCGCCTGACGGGCAGCCTGCGCACCATGCGAAAGGAAGTGCGTGAACGGGCGCTTCAAAGGCTTCGTGAGATCAGCGAAACCACCGCTGCGGCTTACGGCTGCAGCGCAAAGCTCCAAACGGAGCGGCTGACCCCCTCCGTCATAAACAGCCGTGAAATGACCTTGCTTGCAGGAAAAGCGGCACAGGCTGCCTTTGGCGCAGAGAATATCCGCAGCGCCGTTCCCTGCATGGGCTGTGAGGATTTCGCCGTCTACGGCGAGCATGTGCCCTCCTTTTTCTATTTCCTTGGCAGCGGACGGGCGGACGGGCAAAGCGCACCGTGGCACAAGAGCGATTTCCGGGCGGAACCGGGCACCGCTATTGCCGGGGCAAGGCTGCTTGCCGCCGGCGTGCTTGCGGCGCAGGGGCTGCTGTGATATGATGGTTCCCATACCGCATTGCGTCAGAAAGGAGCAGCACATGAAACGCACCGTTTTCCTTCTTTGCACCCTTCTTGCCCTCCTGCTTCTTTGCGGCTGCGCCAAAGAGGAAAAAGCACCCCAAGACAGGCGTTATTCCGTCAACGTGGACAACATTTGGTTTACCGTTGACCCGGATGCCCACACCATTACGGATGGCACAACGGTATATCATTATGAGATCTCCGGCGGCGGCAGCATAAGATACAGCGTCACCTTTACCTATCCCGACGGCGAAACGTACACCTGGACCGAAACAAAAAGCGGAAATGTCACCGCAGGCAGCGGCGCCGTCAGCCAGAATTATAACGAAGATCTTTACGTTTCCGGCATGACCCTTCGGGATGTGATCGAAGCGGAAGCGCCTGAATTGAAAAAAAGCGATGCCGGCGGCGGCAGTTTCCTCATCGGCATCATTGCCATTGCCATCGGCGCATTCAGCATCGCTTCCCCCGAGACCGCATGGAAAATGGAATACGGCTGGCGGTTCAAAAACGCAGAGCCTTCCGAGGCGGCGCTGCTTTGGAACCGCATCGGCGGCGTGATCACCGTCATCTTCGGCATCTTCATCATGTTCTGAACACGGGCAGCTTTTGCGGCAGGGTCTTCCCTGCCGCTTTCGTTTTTTGGCACGGATTGACAGAACATCTGTTCGCCGCTACAATAAAGAAAAATGCGGAGAAGGGAGAAGGAAACATGGCACGGCTCATTTTTCATGTGGATGTGAACAGCGCTTACCTTTCCTGGGAATCCGCAAGGCGTGTCAGGAACGGCGAGTCCGACCTGCGGCTCATCCCTGCCGTGATCGGCGGCGACAGGGAGAAGCGCACGGGCGTTGTCCTCGCCAAATCCATCCCGGCGAAAAAGTGCGGCGTCATCACCGGCGAGCCCATCGCCTTTGCCCTCAGAAAATGCCCGGACCTTGTGCTGGCAAAGCCGGATTTTTGCCTGTATGAGCAAAATTCAAGGGCTTTTATGGCGGTCTGCCGCCAATATGCGCCCGTGGCGGAACAGGTATCCATCGATGAATGCTTCCTTGATATGAGCGGCACGGAACGCATCTACCCCGATCCCCTTCAGGTGGCTGCCGCCATCAAAAACACCGTGCGGGATACGCTGGGCTTTACCGTCAATGTGGGCATCAGCACCAACAAGCTTCTCGCAAAAATGGCCAGCGATTTTGAAAAGCCGGACAGGATCCACACTCTGTTTCCGGATGAGATCGCAGCAAAGCTGTGGCCCCTTCCCGTGGGCGAGCTTTTCACCGTGGGCAAAGCCACGGCGGCAAAGCTGGAAGCCCACGGCATCACCACCGTAGGCGCCCTTGCCAAGGCGGAGCTGCCGCTTGTGCAGGCCATCGTGGGGCGCAAATGGGGGCAGCAGCTGCACGATTACGCCAACGGCATCGATGATTCCCCCGTGCTTGCGGAGGGCGAGGATGCCAAGGGCTACAGCAATTCCACCACCCTTGAAAAGGACGTGACCACCGCCGAGGAGGGGCACAGGGTGCTTCTTGCCCTTGCGGACAGCGTATCGAGCCGCCTCAGGGCGGATGGCGTGAAAGCACGCTGTGTGGCTGTGACCATCCGCAGCAACGATTTCAAAAACCACTCCCACCAGAAAAAGCTCAAAGAGGCAACGGATGTTACCAAAGAGGTATTTGAGGTATCAAAAGCCCTTTTTGACGAGCTTTGGGATCACCGCACGCCCCTGCGCCTTCTTGGCGTGGCGCTCACGGACATCGACCGCTTCGGCATGAGCCAAATGACATTCTTCCCGGATGCGGAAAAGGAAAAGCAGCGCAAAATAGACCGGGCGGCGGACGATATCCGCAGCCGTTTCGGCACGGGCGCCATCCTTCGGGGCGGCATTTACGGCACAAACGTGGGGAAGAAGCACAAGGCACAGTTTGAGCTTGACAGCGAAAAGGATAAAAGAAAATGAAAACCGTAAAGATCACCGTTTTGGAAAGCCGCTGCAGGGACCGCCTGTGCGAAGAGGGCGATACCTTCATTCTTGACGGGCGCTGCCCGCCCCTTTGTCAGGAGCTGTGGCATGCGGCTTACCCCTATGTGTTTGCCCTGCAGAACGGCGCTGCGCTCGACTTGGGCGACAGCCGAAGCACTTCCTTCACCTGCCGCTGTCCCGATGGCGGCAGAGTGGTGATCCGTGGGGAAATTATATGAATATTTTTGAACGCTGACATGAAAAATTCCCATTTGCGGCAGGCGCAAACGGGTTTTTTCTTATCTTGAAATATGGTATCATGACAACAAACCTATCTTTTGCGGAGGATATCATATGAAATTTTCTGAGATCGCATATAAACGGGTGGATGTGGAAGCTGCCAAAACGAAGATCAAAGCGCTGACAGAGCAGCTTGAAAAAGCCGAAAGCTTTGCTGCGGCGGATAAGGTCTTCCTTGAGTTTGAGACCTTCTGCGACAACGAGATCTCCACCATGCGCACCATTGCGCAGATCCGCCGGGATATCGATACCCGTGATCCCTTCTACGATGGCGAGATCAGCTTTTACAATCAGGAGATGCCCAAGCTGCGCCCCCTGTTCAAGGCGTGGACGGATACGCTCCTCAAAAGCCCCTTCCGCAAGGAATTTGAAGAAAAATACGGCAATGTGTCCTTCATCAATGCGGAGATCTCCGCACGCAGCTTCGTGCCGGAGCTGGTGGAGGATCTGCAGAAGGAAAACGAGCTTGTAACACGCTACACCAAGCTCATCGCCTCCGCCGAGATCCCCTTCAACGGCGAGACCTATACCCTTTCCCAGCTTTCCCCCTTCAAGCTCAGCCCCGATGACGAAACACGCCGCGGCGCATGGCTTGCGGAGGGTGAATGGTATGTCTCCCATCAGGCAGAGCTTGACGAGATCTACGATTCCCTCACCAAGCTTCGTGACAGCATGGGCAAAAAGCTCGGTCACAAGAGCTACACGCCCCTTGGCTACGACAGAATGGAGCGCAACTGCTACACGGAAAAGGACGTGGAAGGCTTCCGTGAGGGCGTGCGCAAATACCTTGTGCCCGTGGCAACGGAGATCTACAAGGCACAGGCAAAGCGCCTTGGCTTTGAATACCCCCTTACCTTTGCGGATAAGGATCTTGCTTTCCGCAGCGGTAACCCCCGCCCCGTGGGCACGCCGCAGGATATCCTCAACATGGGCACCACCTTCTATTCCGAGCTTTCCGCCGAAACGAAGGAATTCTGGGCACATATGCGTGAGCATGAAATGATGGACGTGGAATCAAGGCCCGGCAAATCCGCCGGCGGCTACTGCACCGGCCTGCCGCTGCTCAAGTCCCCCTTCATCTTTGCGAATTTCAACGGTACTGCCCACGATGTGGAAGTCATCACCCACGAAGCCGGTCACGCCTTTGCAAGCTATGTGAACCGTGACCGCATCCCCTCCGATATCCAGTGGCCCAGCCTTGAGGGCTGCGAAGTGCACTCCATGTCCATGGAATTCTTTGCGGAGCCCTGGGCGGAAGGCTTCTTTGGGGACGATGCACGCAAGTTCCGCTATACGCACCTTGCCTCCGCCATCACCTTCATCCCCTACGGCACGCTGGTGGATCACTTCCAGCACAAGGTCTACGAAAAGCCCGAAATGACCCCCGAAGAGCGCCATGCCGTGTGGCAGGAGCTTCTCAAGGTCTACATGCCCTGGGTGAAGCTTGACGGCTCCCCCTTCTACGGCGAGGGCAAAAACTGGCAGCGCCAGAGCCACATTTACAAGAACCCCTTCTACTATATCGATTACTGCCTTGCCCAGTCCGTGGCGCTGCAGTTCTGGGCCCGTATCCGGGAGGACAGGAATGCCGCCTTTGAGACCTATATGGCATACACCCGCCTTGGCGGCAGCAGGGTCTTCACGGATCTTCTCAAGGCTGCCGGGCTCAAAAACCCCTTCGATCCCGAATGCCTCAAGCAGGTATCGGAAGAAGCGGCTGCATTCCTTGCAGAATACGACCTTTCCGGCATCGAATAAAATATATGCACTGAAAAGGACCGCCCCGAACGGGGTATTCCGATAAGCAAACATCGGTCTAAGAAAGGCAATACCGGCCCTATCGGTGTGTTGTGCGGTCTTGAAACAGCACCACTATTCCTTCGACCACACGCCTGCCGATAGAACCGGTCTTGCCTTTTTTAGACTCTTCGACCGCAAAATGGATCGCTTTCGGGTAAATGCAAGGAAGAGGAGGAAGGCATATCCGTCGATATTCCGACCGACGA
>JAFSEB010000021.1 GCA_017435905.1 Clostridia bacterium
ACCGCAAAATGGATCGCTTTCGGGTAAATGCAAGGAAGAGGAGGAAGGCATATCCGTCGATATTCCGACCGACGATGACGATGCAGTTGCCCGGAATGGATTCGTTTTGCGGCGATGTTTTTTTAATGGGATGCCCCTAAGGTGGTCTTTTTTGTTTCCCACTGATGGAATGATCCTCGCCCTAAGGCTGTCCCGCTTCGGTCTTGATAATGCTGTTTTCCAAGAATAACAAGGGCAGCCTCATGCAAGCTGAGGCTGCCTTTGTTGATGTTACTGTACTGTGTATTCGTTTCAACAGGTACCCTTGTTCGCCGGTGAAGGCGTTTATTCTTTATTCCGCTTTGTATTCGTGCAGGTAATCGAAATCGCAGTGCTTCAAAAACTCTCTTGCCATCAGCGTGGCGCCCACCTGGTTTGGGTGGATGCGATCCCATGCAATGTAGCAGGAATGGCGCAGGGTGCAGTAATCTTCATACAGCTTCTGAAAATCCACGAAAATGCAGCCGTGCTTTTCCGCCAGATCCCGGCAGATCATGACATATTCGTCGATGCGTCTGCGCATGGGGTCGCTGCGGTTAGGCTCCATATAGTAAGGGGAAAGAATGAAAACGCCCTTTACGGAATCCTTGACACGCAGGATCATCTCTTCCACATTGCGGGTAAATTCATCCGGCAGTACATGCCCGTCGGGAATGGCAGGGGAGTCAAACTGCCGCCAAACGTCATTGATGCCGATGCAGACGGACACCCAGTCCGGTTTAAGGGAGACCACATCCCGGTCAAAACGTGCAAGCAGATCACGGCTGGTATGGCCTGATATGCCGGCGTTGGTGATGCGAAGATGTACTTCCGGATAACAAGCCGCAAGCAAACTTTCCAGCACACGCACATAGCCGTGTCCCACATTGTCAAACAATCCTTCGCCGATGGGCTCTGCGCTGCCCATATCCGTTACGGAATCGCCGGCGAATACGATCCTGTCCATATCCTGAAAAATCATAATCAATCCCACCTTTTCGTCTATTCTATCATGTGAAAAGGAAAATGCAATATCCCTGCGCTGCATGGGATCACTACAGCAAAAGTGCGCAAAAAAAGCGTGCCCGGAAATCTCCGGGCACGCCCTTTTGCCGTTGTTTTGCTTTACCGCTTTGTTATGCTGCCTGCAGCATCCGTGCCGTCCTGTGGCCGGAAGCGGTTTCCCGTTCCAATGTCATGAAAAGCACATCGCCGGTGGAATGCTTTGCGCACCGATGTGCACCGTGGCTGCAATGACGGTGAAGGTCAACGTTTTGCCTTCCTCTTCTGCTGTAAGCGTAAAAATGCCCTTGCGAACTCTTACGGCAGCATGGGAAACCACCGCAGCGGTATGCTCTTCCCGTACCGTTCAGTGGGTCGGTTCGACCCAGCCCATTTCCGAAAGCTCCTTGATCAGATCGGAGGAAATGTCAGCCTCCGTGCCCTTTGCAAGCCGAATGCAAAGATAGGCAGCGGTCTGCGCAGGATAGCTTTCCGCAATTGCCCCGTGAATAACGAACAGCTTGTCGCCGGTCTCATAACGGGAGAAGTCCTGCCCGAAAACGGTGCGGTTGGAAAGCACCGTGGGCGTATTTCCGTCCACAAGGAACACAGAGCCGTTCTTTGCGGCGATGCAGCGTCCGGTGGTGCCGCTGCCGATAAAGCTCGTCAGGATCATTGAGAGCGAGAAAAACACGATAACGAGTGCGATCATCCATTTCTTTGATTTCATCGGAAATCTCCTTTGTGCATACTTGGCGCTGATACGATTATAGCAGAACCGGCGCTGTGGCGCATAGCCAATCTTTCGCATCGGCGTCATTTTCCCGTGGCATGACAGGTCTTTTTATGGTATGATAGTGAGGAAGTATGGGGAAGGAACGGGGAATTGAATGAAACGATTGAAAACATTTGTGTTTGCGGTGCTGGCAGGCCTTTGCATCGGCATCGGCGGCACGGTCTATCTGCTGCTTGAAAACAAGGTGCTTGGCGCCACGCTTTTCACCATCGGCCTTTTCAGCATCTGCACCTTTGGCTACAACCTGTATACCGGCAAGGTATGCTACGTCTTTGAACGGGAAAAAAGCTATATCCTTGATGTGGGCATCATTTGGGTGGGTAACCTTGTGGGTACATGGCTCACCGCACAGCTGGAGCTTCTGACCCGCATTGGACCCAAACTGCAGGAAGCTGCGCTGAAGGTATGCGAAGCAAAACTCAGCGACGACCTTCTCAGCATCTTCGTGCTGGCGATCTTCTGCAATATCCTTATCTGCGTGGGCGTTGAAGGCTTCAATCGCAGCAAGCACGATCTCGGCAAGTATCTGGCGCTGTTTTTCGGCGTGGTGGTGTTCATCCTCTGCAGCTTTGAACACTGCGTTGCGAACATGTACTATTTCTCCGTGGCAGGCGTGTGGAGCCTCCGTACTTTCGGCTACCTGCTCATCATGACCCTCGGCAATGCGGTGGGCGGCGTGATCATCCCTCTTGGACGCAAATTCGGCGAAAAGATCGGATAAATGCCCTTTAAAACAAACCATGCATATAAAAAGCACAGCGAGATGATATGCACCCCTAAAGTTAGACACTTTGGGAGGTGCATATTTTTAATGAGTAAGAAGGGACAAAAATACAACAGGTACTCGGCAGAATTCAAAACAGCAGTTATACTGGATATGCGAGAACATCATATGGGCTACAGG
>JAFSEB010000022.1 GCA_017435905.1 Clostridia bacterium
ACCGCAAAATGGATCGCTTTCGGGTAAATGCAAGGAAGAGGAGGAAGGCATATCCGTCGATATTCCGACCGACGATGACGATGCAGTTGCCCGGAATGGATTCGTTTTGCGGCGATGTTTTTTTAATGGGATGCCCCTAACGGCAGAGCCTTTTCAAATCGATTTTTAGTCAACACGCTTCAGGAAGAAGTAGAGACGGGCATTCTTGGAAGCATCGCTGTGCTCGTTGCCGCAGGTGAAGATGGTCAGGAAGGTATCATCGGTGGAAACTTCCGTATCAAACTGCATCTCGGACAGGGAAAGCTGCTTGTCGATCCACTTCTGCACGCCTGCTTCGTCATCGGGACGGAGGTCGCCCCACCATACGTTGTCGTACAGGGTCTCGGAAATGTCGCAGCCGGCCTTGGTCTCATACATGGCGAAGATCTCGTAACGGGTCTCCACGCCGTAAAGGTTCACGGTCCAGACACGCTCGGCGTAGTTGTTGAGGTTGGGCAGATCCACAAGCTCCTTGCCGCAGTGCTTTTCATGCACGCAGTTGCTTTCGCCAAGGTTGAATTCCTGAATGTGGTGCAGCTGGTGGAACATGCTGCCGCTGGGGCGGCTGTTGTGACCGGTGACCACGTTGTTCTGCTGGTAGTTGTAGTAGTAAGCGTAGATGGACGCAGACTCGGAGGATTTCTTTTCGAAGGTGTGGTCGTTGTAATACCACTTGCCGTTATAGTCCACCATGATGGGGTAGGCGATGTTGGTCTTGTCAAGGGTGATGTAGCCGATGGTGTCATCGTTCTGGCCGTAAGCGGTCTTGTAGCTGGCGTTCAGCTCGCTGGCTTCCTTGTGCCAATCGCCGTACTGGGTGATCCTGCCGGTGCCGGCAGCATAGTTGCGGATGGCGACCATGCCGGCGACGGAAAGGTTGATGTCATTGAGGGTGGTGAAGCCGCCCTCTTCGCCGTGCAGGGTAGCGGTGACCTTGATCACCTTGCTCCAATCGTTGTCCGCACAGGCACGGGAGGCACGGGCGAAAGCGCCTTCAAGCTTGCTCTTGCTTTCCACATAGCTCTGCACGAGGTCGCCGTCGGTGTTGTCGATGAGACCGTCGCCGTTCACATCGCCCATAAGAACCATGGTGGCGATGGGGGCAGCAGCATCGCTGCAGGCAAGAAGACCGGTGGCGATGAGGTCGGTATCGGCAGCGGCGGTGCCGTCAGCCTTCTGGAAGCAGGCGGTCTCGCTGCCGGTGGTGGCTTTCAGGATGGCGCCGGCTTCGGCAACGGTCATGCCGGGACGGAAGCCGATGATGTAGGAAGAAGCAGCGTCACCGCCCTGCTCCACATGGGGACGGAGGTAAAGCTGGTCAACGGCGCACTGCAGGTCAACATTGTCGCCGTAAGCGGAAACGGTGCCGTCCTTGTGCATGAACACAACGTGCTTTGCACCCACGGCTGCATCCGCAACGTTGGCGGCGGTGCTCAGGTCAGCTTCGCCGGAAAGAACAGCGGCAACGGTGCCGTCGGCCTTGATGCCGACCACGCCGAATGCGCCTGCGGCAATGCCGGAAAGACCGGTCAGGGCGGAAACATCCGCACCGGCTGCAACGGCGCTGCCATCGTTCACAAGGCCTGCTGCCACTTCGCCGCCTGCATCGATGGCAACGATGTTCTTCCATGCGCTGACATCGGGGGCGCTGCCTGCGCTGACCACGGTGCCGTCGGCGGTGAGGCCGAGGGTGAAGCTGTCGCCTGCGGCAACGGCTACGATATCGCTCCATGCGCTGACATCGCACTGGGCGGCGGCGTTATCGCCTGCAGCCACTACGGTGCCGTCGGCAGTGAGACCCACAAGGTGCGCTTTGCCTGCGGCAACGGAGGTGATGTTGTTCCAACTGCTGACATCCATGGCGGCAGCATCGCCTGCAAGGATGACGGTGCCGTCATCCTTCACGCCTGCGGTGAAGGCGTCACCGGCAGCGATATAGATGATGTTATCCCAAGCGGATACCTTGCGCTGACCCTTGGTGTCATGACCGGCGGAAGCGGCGGTGCCGTCCGCACGGAGACCCACGGTATGAACGCTTGCCGCATCCACCATGCCGATGGGGGCTTCGGCCTGCGTAAGACCGAGACCGGGCTCCTGCTCCGGCTCTTCGGATGTTACGGGGGCAGGGGTGCCGTCCACGATGTCGATGGGCTGGTTGGTGGAAGGGGTATTGTCGCCGCCGCAGCCGATCACGGTGAAAGCCGTCATCGCCGCAAGCAGCAGTGCGATCCATTTTTTCATAAGAATGAGTTCCTCCTCAATGGTTTACACAGTAATGGAACGGCATGGGGGCATGTTCATACCGTTGCAAACGTATCATACCATATTCTTGGCTTTGCATCAAATACTCTTGTGCGATTTTTACACGGCGTTCATAGTTCAAAAAGCAGACAGTTGACAGTGGGCAGTTTCGGAACGAACCTTCCCTCCGTCTCCCGATACGGTTCTTTGCTTCCCCTCGGCAGGGGGTAAGCGGTGATGCAAAAGCGGCCTTTGGTGCAGTATAATGGGGATAAGAAACACAGCATATAACACGGCCTGTAGGGGCGGCCATTGGCCGCCCGTTCATTCATTTTCCTCCTGTCACGCAAACCAACCGCAGGGGACTGTCTCCCGTCCCGATCGGCAGGGAAACGGATGCAGCCCCACCTGTATGACAAAGCTGCACCGTGCGCACCACCCCTTGCCTCTCCCTTTGGGAGAGGTGTCCGGGCGGATCGAGGACGGAGAGGGCGACCCCCTGCGGGGGAGTGAAATAGCGGCTTTGCCGCTGTGATATTTTTTGCTTTGCAAAAAGTGAAATAATGGCTTGCGCCATTGTGAAATTGCGCCCGTTGGGCGCAGTTGATGGCAGAGGAAGGAAAGGAAGCATGCCCTCTCAGTCAGCTTTGCTGACAGCTCCCCCGGAGGGGGAGCCAAGGGGTGGTGCGGATAAGATACTGCAGGCGAAGCAAGCTGCTTTCCCCGTGGGGCGCACGTTTGCGCCCTGCGGGCGCAAACGGGGCGGCCGTGCCCT
>JAFSEB010000003.1 GCA_017435905.1 Clostridia bacterium
CCCCTTACACACCCGTCCGCAGGCAAGTCTGGGCGTGGAGGAGGGGAGGCATTTTATACGGCATAATGAGGACAAGAAACACAGGCACATCACACGACCCGTAGGGGCGGCCATTGGCCGCCCGTTTTATCTCCACCGCATCCCAAACGGGCGGCCCATGGCCGCCCCAACACCAAGCCACCGCTTGGCTCCCCCTTTGGGGCATGAAGCGGCGGCTTCGCCGCTGTGAAATTTTTTGCTTTGCAAAAAGTGAAATAATGGCTTACGCCATTGTGAAATTGCGCCCTTTGGGCGCAGTTGCTGTGGGTTTGCCTGCGGCAAACCGGGAACGGGTCTCTCCCCCATCAACAGTGAGGGAATGCGCATTAGGATCTGTAGGGGCGGCCATTGGCCGCCCGTGGCAAAGTCCCCTGCAAAAAAGCACCGGGATATGCACCCCCTGCCTCTCCCTCACCTTCTCTGACAGCTCCCTCCAACCATACAAAAAGACCTCCCTTTCAGGAGGTCTCTTTTTGCATTATCCTTCGATATAGCGGAGCGGACATGTGCCGACGCATTTGCCGCAGGTGTTTTCGGCGGTCTGCCCTTCCCTTCGGAGCGTTTCGCCGTTTTCAGCAAGGCAGCGGCTGCAGGCAAAGCGGTCAAATCCGTGGGGCGTCAATGCCCCGGCAGGGCAGGCGGCAAAGCAAAGTCCGCAGCTGCCATCCTCTTCATAGGGACAAAGCCGAAGCGGCGCCGCAGGCAAAGCGGAAAGCTGTGCCGTGGTGAACAGCGAGGAAAAACGCCCTGCGCTGCCCTTTTGCGTGATGGCCATCCTGTTGGCACCGAAGGCGGCAATGCCGGAAATGACGGCGGCGCTGCGGTGGGAAAAACCGCTTCTGAGCGCAAGCGCATCAAAGTTGGCTGCCGCACTGACGCCGCCTGCAGCGAAGCCTTCTTTTACAAGCAGATCGGTGAGCGCAGCGTTGATCACGGGGAAACGGGCGTTGATGGCACGGTATGCCTCCGCCCAAAGGGCAGCCCCCTCCCTGCCGCTTTGCGGCGCATCGGCAAGGGCTTTTGTGAAGGGCACAAAATAGCTGATGACGCTGTTGGTGCCGGGAAGATGCGTGCGGGGCGGCCGGCACCATTCCCCCACGATGTGCGTCAGCGCACCGTAGCGTGGATCCGCTGCCGATGAAAACCCCACGATTGGCGTGCGAAACAGGTCGCTGCGCCCCATCCGGGCGATCTCTTCCGTGATCAGCGCATGAATACGCTCCTCAAGGCGCATGGGATCACCCCTAACCTTCTATTTTCACATTGCCCACAAGACACATGAGAGCAGCATCACGCACGGCGCTTTCCTGTGCTGCAGGCACCACCTCCACCTTCAGGAATGCACGGCGCTTTTCCTTGTCAAAGCCGAACACCTCCGGGCAGACCTTGGCGCATACGTTGCAGCCAATGCATTTTTCGCCGAATTTGATCTTCATATAAGACCTCCTGTGCTGAAAAAGTTCTGCTGATAGCCTATCCGCTGCAGCGGAAGAATATGAGGCTTACGCTTCCTTCGCCTTTCCTACCTTCTTGAACAGGCGGCTGATGGGCTTGTAGACGATGAAGGTCACCGCCACGTTGATGCCGGCCTTCATGCTGTTGAAGGGAACGATGACGGGCCAGATCATGGCCTTCATGGCTTCCATGGGCACGCCGTTGTAGTGCACGGTGAAGATGAGGTTCAGGGGGATCATCATCACGATGGCAGCCAGCGCACCGAGGATGAGGCCGAGAAGCGCACCCTTGATGGAGTGCATTTTCAGGTAAATGAAGCCTGCTACCAGCACCAGCATGCCGGTGGAAAAGAAGTGCATCAGCGCACCGACCCAGCCGCTCTGCACGGAAACGGTGATCCATTGCAGAATGCACACCACGGCGGTGATGGCAAGACCGGCGCCGGGGCCGTAAAGGAAGGTACCGATCAGGATCGGCACATCCGCCATGTCGTATTCAAGGTAGGGCGCCGCAGGATAGGGGAAGCGCACCGCATACATCAGCACCAGGGACATTGCGGTCAAAAGCGCCAGCTTCACGAGCTTGATGGTTTTTTCGTTTCTCATTTGTTCCTTCTTTCCCGGGAATCATCCCGCATGTCATATTGCGATCCGGGGGGAATCGAAAGCCCCCGCTTCCACATACGGAAACGGGGGCATGCACAGCAAAACACAAATATGCCTTTGCCTTGCTTCTTTCATCCGGACTGTACCGTCGGTACCGGATTCGCACCGGTTCAGCGGCACGATTGTGCCGGTCGCGGACTTGTCGGCAAATACGCCGCATCACCGCCGGTGTGGAATTTCACCACCCCCTGAAGCAACTTCATTATACATGGGGCGGTATGTGTTGTCAATAAAAGAAGGGTTGCTGTCGGCAAACCGACGAGAACTGCGCCCGAAGGGTGCAGTTTCATGATGGCGCAAGTCATTATTTCATTTTTGCGGCGCAAAAAACTTCATGGCGGCAGAGCCGTCGTTTCATTCCCCGTAGGGGTCGCCCTCTCCGTCCTCGCTGCGCTCGGACACCTCTCCCAAAGGGAGAGGCAAGGGAAGGGGGCATTACGCACAGTACAGCTTTGTTATACAAATGCGGCGGCATCCGTTTCCCAGCCGATCGGGACGGGAGACAGTCCCTACAGGGGATTCTTTTTAGCCTCCCTTGCTCCCGGAACTCCGTTCCCCTTCACGAAAAAAGGCCCTGCCTGAAGGGGCATCCCGTTAAGAAAACATCGGTCTAAGAAAGGCAATACCGGCCCTATCGGTGTGTTGTGCGGTCTTGAAATAGCACCACTATTCCTTCGACCACACGCCTGCCGATAGAACCGGTCTTGCCTTTTTAGACTCTTCGACCGCAA
>JAFSEB010000023.1 GCA_017435905.1 Clostridia bacterium
CCATCGGGGGAATGAAGCGGCGGCGCTTTCGCCATCATGAAATTGCACCCTGCGAGCGCAGTTAACGTACGGCAATGGAAGGCCCCTGCACACAAAAAAGGCACTTTCCTCCGCTCAGGCAGAGAAAAGTGCCTTTGTTTTTGTTTTGTTAATACAGCTTTGCGCCGGCAGGGATGCGGTCGCTGACCATAAGGAGGTTCAGCCGCTCTTCGCCGTTCTGCTTGTGGAGGGCGCTCAGCAGCATGCCGCAGGATTCTATGCCCATCATCGGCCTCGGGGGCAGATTGGTGATGGCAACAAGGGTCTTGCCCACGAGCTCTTCCGGCTCATAGTAGGCATGGATGCCGCTCAGGATGGTGCGCTTGGTGCCGGTGCCGTCATCCAGGGTGAACTTGAGGAGCTTCTTCGACTTCTTCACCGCTTCGCAGGCAATGACCTTTACCGCACGGAAATCGCTCTTGGAGAAGGTCTCAAAGTCCACATGGTCCGCAAAGAGGGGCTCGATCTCCACGCCCGTGAAGTCGATGGGCTCGATGACCTCCTGCACCTCTTCCGCAGCGGGGGCTGCTTCCGCTTCCTTCTTCTGCTCCGGACGGGCGATCTTCTGCTCGCCGATGGGCTTCATGGTGGGGAAGAGGAGCACGTCACGGATGGTGGAGGAGTCGGTCAAAAGCATCACAAGGCGGTCGATGCCGATGCCGATGCCGCCGGTGGGGGGCATGCCGTATTCGAGGGCGGTGCAGAAATCCTCATCGATCATCATGGCCTCGTCATCGCCCTTGGCACGCTCCATGGCCTGCTGCAGGAAACGGCTGCGCTGGTCGATGGGATCGTTAAGCTCGGAGAAGGCGTTGGCGTACTCGTGGCACGCCACGAAGAACTCGAAGCGCTCCGTGATGCCGGGGCAGCCGGGCTTGCGCTTGGAGAGGGGGGAGATCTCCACGGGGTAATCGATGATGAAGGTGGGCTGTACCAGCTTATCCTCCACAAATTCATCGAAGGCTTCCGCAAGGATCTTGCCCTTGGTGGCGGTCTTATCCTCAATTTCAAGGCCGATCTTCTTTGCAAGGGCATGGGCTTCTTCATCGGTGGCGCAGCCCATGATGTCAACGCCGGCATATTCCTTCACCGCATCGTTCATGGAAAGGCGGCGGTAGGGGGGCGTCAGGTCGATCTCCTGCCCCATGTAGTTGATCTTGGTGGTGCCGTTGACCTCTTTGCAGCAATGGGAGAAAAGGTCTTCGGTCAGCTCCATCATGCCGTTGTAATCGGTATAAGCCTGGTAAAGCTCAATGGTGGTGAACTCCGGGTTGTGGGTGGCGTCCATACCCTCGTTGCGGAAGATACGGCCGATCTCATACACACGCTCAAGGCCGCCCACGATGCACATCTTCAGGTGCAGCTCCGTGGCGATACGCATATACATGTCGATATCAAGGGCATTGTGGTGGGTGATGAAGGGGCGTGCGCTGGCGCCGGAAGCGGTGCTGTTGAGCACCGGCGTTTCCACCTCGATAAAGCCCTGGCTGTTGAGCCGGGAGCGGATGGCGGCGATGATCCTGGAGCGCTTCACGAAGGTGGTGCGCACCTCGGGGTTCACGATCAGGTCCACAAAGCGCTGGCGGTAGCGAAGCTCCGGATCCTTGAGGCCGTGGAACTTCTCCGGCAGCGGACGGAGGGACTTGGAAAGAAGCGTTACCGTTTCGGCATGGATGGAGATCTCGCCGGTGCGGGTCTTGAACACGGTGCCCTCAACGCCGATGATGTCGCCGATGTCATAGGTTTTGAACTCTGCGTATTCCGCTTCGCCCACATCGTCACGCTTCACGTAGACCTGGATCTTGCCTTCCATGTCAAGGATGTGGGTAAAGGCGGCCTTGCCCATGATGCGTTTGGACATCACACGGCCGGCGAGGGATACCTTGCAGCCTTCGAGCTTGTCGTAATTGTCAAGCACTTCGGTGCTGTAGAATTCCTGGTTATACCGGACGATCTCAAACGGATCACGGCCGGCATCCTGCAGCGCCTTGAGTTTATCCCGGCGGATCTGCAAAAGTGCGCTGATCTCTTCCTGGGTAAGCTCCTGCGTTTCGGTAGCGTTTACGCTTCTCTGTTCGTCCATTTTTATCTCCTGTTAAAAAAGTAAGAATCATGCGGCAATGCCGCCTGTTATCATCTGCCGATGGAAAGGATCTCGATCTGCATCAGGCCGCCGGGGGTCTGAATGTCGACCACTTCGCCCTTCTTGTGTCCGAGAAGGCCTGCACCCACGGGGGATTCGTTGGAAATGCGGTTTTCAAAGGGATTCGCTTCCGCAGTGCCCACGATCTGGTATTCCATTTCCCTGTTGAGGGCAATCATCTTCACACGCACGGTGGTGCCCACGTTAACGGTATCGGTGCTGACGTTTTCCTCGTCGATGAGCACAACGTTCTTGAGCATGTTTTCGATCTCAACGATCTCATACTCCATGCGGGCCTGTTCTGCCTTGGCGGCATCGTATTCCGCATTTTCGCTCAGGTCGCCGAAGCCGCGGGCGATCTTGATCTGCTCTGCGATCTCGGTGCGGCCGGTGGTCTTCAGGTATTCAAGCCGCTCTTCGTATTTCTTTACACCTTCCGCGGTCAAACGTACTTCTGCCATGGATCTCTTTCCTCCGGTTTGATATTGAATCGTGTGCGCCCCTTAAGGACGCCTGTTCTGAAGCTATTTTTTCCCTATTATATTAAGGAAAGCACACTCGTAAAGCCATTATATGTAAGGGATTTCCCTTTGTCAAGTTGAGAGCGTGTCTTTTAATTTGCAAAGCATGTCGGAAAGCTCCCCAAGGCTTGAAACGGTGTTCACCCGTGCCCTGAGGGCGCCTGCGCCCCGCATGCCGGAAAGGTACCACGCCACATGCTTGCGCATTTCGATGATGGCACGGTCGCCCCGGCTTTCCACCAAACGTTCTGCGTGGTGCAGTGCGGCATCGATGCGCTCCGCTGCCGTGGGCGGTTCGTATGCTTCGCCCGAAAGGGCTGCCTTTACCTCTTTGAAAATGAAGGGGTTGCCCTCTGCGCCCCGGGCGATCATGATGCCGTCGCAGCCGGTGTGCGCTTTCATGGCAAGGGCATCCTTGCCGCCGAAAATATCGCCGTTGCCGATGACGGGGATCTTCACCGCCTGCTTGACCTCGGCGATGATGTCCCAGTCCGCCTTGCCGCTGTACATCTGTTCCCGGGTGCGTCCGTGCACGGTAATCATGGCGGCGCCGCTTTCCTCCGCCATCCGTGCGAAGCTGACGGCGTTGACGGTTTTTTCATCCCAGCCCTTTCGGAACTTCACCGTCACAGGCAGCTTCGATGCCTTTGCGGTGGCCTCGATGACCCTTGCCGCACGGAGGGGATCACGCATCAGTGCGCTGCCCTCGCCGTTGCCGGTGATCTTCCTTGCAGGGCAGCCCATGTTGATGTCGATGAGGGCAAGGCCCTCCGGCGCTTCCTCACACAGCCGTGCCGCCATTTGGGAGACGATCTCCGCCTCCGCACCGAAAAGCTGCACGCCGTAAGGCCGCTCCTGCGGCGATGCCGCCAGCAGGGATGCCGTTCTGTCGCTGCCGTAGAAAAGCCCCTTGGCGCTCACCATTTCCGTATAGGAAAAATCCGCCCCCATCTGCCGGCAGATCTCCCGGAAGGCGAGGTCGGTGACGCCGGCCATGGGCGCCAGCAGCACGGGAAATTCGGTTTTCGGATCAAAAAACAGCAAGGGAAGACTCCTTTACGGCGTGGGGGAGGGAAGCAGAGAATAATCCGGCGTGGGAACGGGCTCCAGCACCGGATCCTTTTCCAGCAGCGTCATGCCGGTGATGTACCAGCGTGAACCGTCCCGGGCGAAGGTGACCGCATAGCGTGCGGAGGCCCATTCGGGCAGCTTGGCGCCGCTGTTCGGGTCGTTGGCGGAGGCATTCACGGCGGCAAGCTGGGTCAAAACCTGCATGGTGGCACGGTTATACCAGGGAAGGACGTTGATCTTTTCCACATCCACCCGGTAATCGAAGCTTGCCACGGCGAAAGCATCGTAAAGCCCTGCGTAAAGCTCCGTATCGTTGCGGACGAAATCCTCGGTGAAATACTCCGTCAGCTCCAGCACCGCACCGTCGGTAAGGATGCATTCGGCACGCTGTTCGAGGGCTTCCGTGACGAGGATGAAGAGGTTTGATACATACATGCCCTCCACAAACACGCCAAAGCACAGCGCCACGATGGCGGTGATGATAAGGAGCGTGCGGAGCACATACCAGATAGAGCGTCTTGCGACGGCATATTTATTGCGCGACATGGGCGTTTCCTTTCCTGTTAAGACGATACGCTGCCCTTTCAAGGGCGTAATTCTACATCATAAGGATACCACATCCGGGAAGGGATGGCAAATGAACAGGGTGTGAAGCCGAAGCTGCGGCGGAAGGCCCGGCTGCGGCGGCGGGG
>JAFSEB010000024.1 GCA_017435905.1 Clostridia bacterium
AAAACGAATCCATTCCGGGCAACTGCATCGTCATCGTCGGTCGGAATATCGACGGATATGCCTTCCTCCTCTTCCTTGCATTTACCCGAAAGCGATCCATTTTGCGGTCGAAGAGTCTAAAAAGGCAAGACCGGTTCTGTCAGCAGGCGTGTGGTCGAAGGAATAGTGGTGCTATTTCAAGACCGCACAACATACTGACAGGGCCGGTATTGCCTTTCTTAGACCGATGTTTTCTTAACGGGATGCCCCTTTCCCGCTGCTGAAATGCCCTTATTCTTCATCCGCTTCTTCCGGTTCCGAAATGGGACCGTGTTCCTCTTCAAAGGCACGGATGCATTGGCGCACCAAATACAGGATCTGTCCGTTCATGGAACGACCCTCGTAATTTGCTATGTACCGGAGCTTCCTGTGAAGGGAAGGATCCACTTCGATGCCGAAATGCTTGTTTTTCCTGTTGCGCATAGCCTCACCGCAATCAACTTGATGTAAGTTTATTTTATGTTGTTTTATTGCGGAAGACCTTGTAGTATACTTATTATAAGTATACTATATTATGGAAGAGGTTCTTACATTGGCAAGTGCATGTTTTTTCGGTCATCGTGATGTGCCGGTTGATCTGGATTCTGTACTGATGGAAACGATCACGGATATTGTGAAAAACAAAGGTGTGACGAATTTTTATGTTGGGAACAACGGTCGCTTTGATGATATGGTTCTGCATGCGCTCAAACGGGTGAAACAGAGCTTTCCGAATATTTCCTATTGTGTTGTCCTTTCATATTATCCGCAAAACAAACTTCCTTTTTCACTTCAGCATGTGAAAACGGTTTTTCCTGCAGAGGTGGCAGCAGTACCTAAAAAAGTTGCCATTATAAGACGAAATAAATGGATGATCGATCATAGCGAGTTTGTTGTTTCTTATGTAAGACGCAATTTCGGCGGTGCAGCATCTGCCGTAGAATATGCGAAGAAAAAAGAGAGAACGGTTATCAGCCTATAAAAAACAGCAGCGTTTCCGCTGCTGTTTTTTATCATTCGGTTTAGCCGATGGCCTTGAGGACCATGTAGAGGCGCTGGTAATCGTCACCGGAATTGTCGGCACAGGTGGAGAGGATCATCAGCTTGTCGTTGGCAGAGGCGTTGGAGACCCACATGCCGCGGTAGGAGGAGTTGGCGTACTGCTTCTGGTACTCAAGCCAGGTCTGGCGCTGGGCAGGGGTGGGATCCACGGTGAAGCAGTTGGTCATCAGGATGTTGTAGCGCTTGGAGGAGGAAGACACGGTGCTCTTGTCGATCTCGTAGAAGCACACGAGCTGCCACCTGGTGTAACCGTCGTAATTGATGTTGAACACGGAGGTCTTGGCGCCGGAGGTGCTGGCGCTGCAGCGCTTGGTGTAATCGCACTTGCTCTTGCCGAGCCAGGCGTTCTGTACGTGATGCAGGCCGTGGAAGCCGGTCTGGCTGACACGCATGTTGTGGCCGGTGATGGAGGCAAGGGAGCTGCCAAGGTAGCTCAGGGCGTAGATGTAGCTGCTGCTTCCGCTGTAAGCGTTGTAGTAGAACTGGCCCTTGCTGTTGATGGCGTTGCAGTAGATGTAGGTGTTGATGTTGGTGCCTGCCACGCTGATGGTGCCCCAGCGGTCAGAGGTGGTGCCGGTGTACTTGGCGTACTTGGCGCCGCCGCCGCCCTGAGAGGAGCTGCCGGACATGCTGCTGCCGGAGGAGGTGCCGCCGGAAAGGCCGTTGGAGGGGGAGGAGGTGCTGCCGGAGGAGGCGGTGTTCACGGTCACATAATCATCGCTGAGGTAACCGGTGTAGCCTGCATAGGAGACCTTGTACCAGCCGTCTTCGCTGCCGAGGATGGTAACGGTGGAACCCTTGGGGACCTTGGTGCAGCCGGAGACCTTATCATACTTGGTGCCGGGGCCCTGACGGAAGTTGACGCTGCCGGTGGTGGTGCCGGTGGTGGAGCTGCCGGTGGAAGAGGAGGAGCTGCTGCTGCCGCCGCCAAGACCGCTGCTGCCGGAGGAATAGCCGGGGGAGGAGCTGTTGACGCCGCCGGAAAGACCGCCGCTGGAGCTGCTGCTGCCGCCGAGACCGGAGGAACCGGTGGAGGAAGAGCTGCTGCCGGAGGAGTAGGAAGCCACATACTGTGCGCTGACGTAGCCGGTCTTATCACCGACGGAGACCTTCACATAGTCGCTTTCCACGCCGAGAACGGTGACAACGGTGCCCTTATTGAGCTTGGCGATACGGGAGGAGGAACTGGAAGCGGTCTTGCGCATGCTGACCCAGGATTCGCAGTTGGCGATCACGCCCTGCTGGGTCTTGGAGGAGGAAGAGCTGCTGCTGCCGCCGCTGAGACCTGCGCTGGAGCTGCTGCTGCCGCCGAGACCGGAGGAACCGGTGCTGCCGGTGGAGGAGCCGCTGCCGGTGTAAGCCGCCACATACTGTGCGCTGACATAGCCGGTCTTGCCGCTGACGGAGACCTTGTAGTAGTTGCCTTCGCTGCCGAGGATGGAGACCACGGTGTTCTTTTCAAGCTTGGCAATGCGCTCTGCGGAGCTGGAAGCCGCTTTGCGCAGGCTGACCCAGTTGGAGCAGTTGGTGATCACGCCCTGCTGGGTCTCAGAGGAGGAGCTGCTGCTGCCGCCGAGACCGGAGGAAGAGCCGCCGCTCAGGGTGCTGCTGGCAGCAAAAGCAGGGGCTGCCAGAGAGAGGAGCGTCAGCGCAGCAAGCACCAACGCAAGGAATTTCTTCATGTTCATGGGGAAAACCTTCCTTTCTTTGTTTCGGGTGGTATTGTGTGGGATCACTTGTCTTCTTTGTCGTCAAAATCGAAGGCGCTGCTGGGCATGCGGGGCTGCACATTCCTGCCGCTCCTGCCGTAGGGGCTGCGGGAATCATTGCCGCCGTTGCGTGCGGCTTCCTCATCCGCCTTGCGCATGGCTTCACGGTCGGTCATCATGACGGAATACACCATGATGCCGATGAGCGCCACAAGACCGAGTGCCCAGATGATCCAGCCTGCAACGGAGGTGGGATCGATAAAGGCGCCGGGCGCCATGCCGCCGAGGATATCGATCACGCCGCTGAGCAGAAGCAGTACGCCTGCCGCTGCGCAGATGAGGCGCATGTTACGGCGGAATACCGTTTCATCGCACTTGAGGTGCTCGTTCCTGAGGATCTTGCCCTTGCCGCAGATGGCGCACCACACCAGCAGGTAAAGGCCGGCGAGGGGCTTGAACAGGGTGAAAAGATCGAAGTTCGCAAACATTTCCGGGGTAAGGAGATTGGATGGCATCGAATATTTCCTTTCTTACGTTAAATATACCTGAAAAATCGGGCCGTGCAAGGGAGTATATCCCATATTTACCCTTTGTTTACAGTTTTTCAGATGCGCTTGAGCTTGGCGCCTTCACGGGTGTCTTCCACCACGAAGCCGAGCGCCTTCAGCGCATCGCGCAGCTCATCCGCCTTTGCCCAGTCCTTCGCCTTGCGTGCTTCGATACGGGCAAGGGCAAGGGCTTCCGCTTCCGCATTGGGCTCGCCTTCGGTAACAACGGTGGCATGGGTCTCCGCCTTTGCCAGTTTTTCCTGCTCCGCACGGGCTTTTGCCGCCGCCTCAAGGAGGGAGAGACCGAGCACGGTATCAAATTCGCCGATAAGAGCGAGCTTCGTCTTGGCGTTGGTCTGATACTTCAGCACATCGTAAAGGGCGGTGACGCCGAGGGCGGTGTTGAGGTCGTTGCCGAGCGCCTTGTGGAACTTCTCCCGAAGGGCTTCTGCGGCTGCCTCGTCGATGGCTTCGCCTTCCGCTTCCTTCAGCGCTGCGATGCGGTTCACGAGCTTATTGTAGGTGATGGCTGCATTGTCAAGGTTCTCATAGCTGAACACAAGGGACTTCCTGTAGTGGGACTGCAGGCAGAACAGGCGGTATACCAGGGGATCGTAGCCCTTTTCCTCCAGCAGGGACACGGTGAGGAACTCGCCCTTGGATTTGCTCATCTTGCCGCCGGTGGTGTTCAGGTGCAGCACGTGGAACCAGTATTTGCACCAGGGATGACCAAGGAAGGCTTCGCTCTGGGCGATCTCGTTGGTGTGGTGGGGGAAGGCATTGTCGATTCCGCCGCAATGGATGTCAAGATCCTCACCAAGGTGCTTCATGCTGATGCCGCTGCACTCGATGTGCCAGCCCGGATAGCCCACGCCCCAGGGGGAATCCCACTTCAGTTCCTGATCCTCAAACTTGGACTTGGTGAACCAAAGCACGAAATCCGCCTTGTTGCGCTTGTTGTCATCCGCTTCCACGCCCTCACGGACGCCTACGGCAAGATCCTCTTCCTTATGCTCGTTGAAAATATAGTATTTTTCCAGCTTGGAGGTATCAAAATAAATGTTGCCGCCTGCTTCGTAGGCATGGCCGTTTTCCATCAGCCGCTCAATGAGGCGGATGTATTCCCCGATGCAGTTGGTGGCAGGCTCCACCACGTCCGGCCGCTTGATGTTCAGCTTGCGGCAATCCTCAAAAAAGGCATCGGTATAATAGGCTGCGATCTCCATGACGGTCTTCTTCTCACGCTTCGCACCCTTGAGCATCTTATCTTCACCGGTGTCCGCATCCGAGGAAAGATGGCCCACGTCCGTGATGTTCATCACGCGCTTTACGTTGTAGCCGCTGTAGCGAAGATATTTCTCCAGCACATCCTCCATAATATAGGAACGCAGATTGCCGATGTGGGCAAAGTGATAGACCGTGGGGCCACAGGTATACATTTTGACGATATCCGGGTTATTGGGAACAAATTCCTCTTTGCGCCTTGTGGCGGAATTGTAGATCTGCATAAATAGCCTCCTTTGGCATGTTGGGAAAACACACGTTTTCCATCCTAATATTATAGCATGCGAACAGGTTGGAAACAACAGGCGGAAGGGTGATAGAACAGAAAGATAGGACGCAAAATATGCCGAAAATGAAAGAAGAGAATGTTTCATGTGAAACATCCGCCGGGAGAGGGAGGGCGCTCTTGTGCAATGTACGGCACTATGGTAGTATGGTGGCAAACAAACAGATCAAGGAACGGAGGATACGTTTATGTGGTTTATTTTAGCATTGCTTTCCGCCGTGTTTGCGGCGCTGACATCCATTCTGGCGAAGGTGGGCATTGAGGGCGTCAATTCCAACCTTGCCACATCCATCCGCACCGTGGTGGTGGCAATAATGGCATGGGGCATGGTGTTTTTAACGAATGCACAGGGCGGCATTTCGGAGATCAGCAAGAAAAGCTGGCTGTTTCTGATCCTGTCGGGATTGGCAACGGGCGCATCCTGGCTGTGCTATTATAAGGCACTGCAGATCGGCGAGGCATCCAAGGTGGTGCCCATCGACAAGCTGAGCGTGGTGATCACGCTGATATTGGCATTCGTGTTCCTGCACGAGCAGTTTACGGCAAAATCGCTGATCGGCTGCATTTTGATCGGCGTGGGCACGCTGGTGATGGTGCTGTAAAAGAAACTGCAAAAGAAAAAAGGAAAGACCCGTTCCGCCGGGAAAGCGGAACGGGTCTTGTTTCATTTGTATTGATTTACCGTAAAGAATCCGCAAGGAACAAAGCGGCGGTGACGGTGAGCCTGTCACGGGCATCCACCTGATGATCCACGGCGGCATTGCGCACGGCGGCACGGTCCATCGGTGCGCCGCACTGGGAAAGAAGCTCTTCCACCATTTGTGCAAATTCATCGATGCGCGGGGCGGTGAAGTGCAGGGTGTTGGCGATGGCGGGGGAAGGCTCCCTGCACGTTGCCGCCAGCAGCACGTTTGCAGGGAAAGCGCCCCGGGCACGGCAGGCAAGCAGCGCTGCTGCCGAGGGAGAGGAAAAGTCCGCATCATCAAGGAGCAGCAGGAAGCGCAGCGGCTGCGAAGCGAGGGCGGAAAGCAGGGCGGCGGCATCATATTGCGCATCCCGTGCAAGGAGCACGAGCCGCAGCTCCGGCAGCTCCTCCGCAAGGTTGAAGACCGTGGCGGTCTTGCCAAGCCCCGTGTCGCCTGCAAGCAGGATGGGTTCCGCCGTTTCCCCGCGCATGAAGCGGATGACATGGTCGATGAGCGCACTGCGCTGCTGTTCCTGACAGGTGAAGGGGCAGTAGCGTGCATCGCTTTCCGCAAGGGACAGCACCTGACCCTGTTTCACGTGGAACAAACGTCCCTTCAGGAAGGGAGCGGTGCCGTAGGAGGCGAAGAAGTTCCAGATATCGTCGCAAAGGGAGCGCCAATCGGAGGAGCCGAGGAGGCGGACATAGACCTCTTCAAGGGCTTCATCGGAAACGTAGGAATCCCGAAGGCCCATTTCGCCGTATTCAAAGGGGAGCCATTCGCTTTCCGCAGGGAGGGGGAAGGAGAAGGCAGGCGGCGGCGCCGGTTCTTCTTTTTTCGGCTTGGGCATGGGGCCGCCGCTCCAGAGGGCGGAGGACATTTCGGAAATATTGTCTTTCTTTGACCTGGGCCTTAAGGCGGCACGGACGTTTTCCGCCAGCATGCGGTAAAGGTCGCCGCTTTTGAGGGTGGAAAGGGTGCCGAGGATATGAAGATCCGCACGCATGGCAATGCGGTGTGCTTCCTCCATGCGGCCGAGGGCGGCGAAGGAAGCGAAGGGGTGCGGTGTTTCGAGCACAAGGTAAAGAAGGTGATCGAGGAAAAGGTCGCCGCTGACACGGCGAGCGGGGGAAAGGAGCAGCGCACGGCACAGGCGGTGGTGCGCATCAAGGGCGGCAGGCACATCGGCAGAAAGGATGGCGGCGGCCGTATCCCGCAGGGCGCAAAGGGGCGCATCAAGGGCGGCGTCTGTAACGATGGTCAGGCGGCTCACAAGGGAAAGGATGTGGGCAGCGCCGGGATCGGCAGCGCATTCGCGGAAATTGAGCATAGGGAAAACTCCTTCCGGGAAAATGGGAAATATCTACCTTTTTATTGTGTATGGCGGAAGGAAAAATGTCAATCGTTATTTGAACGGGGCGGCGTGTGCTTGCCTAAGAAAGAAGCGGATGATATACTGAAATGGGCCATCCTGCATACCCTAATAATGTAGGAGCGGAGTTTCTATGAGAAAGGCAGAAAGAATGGAAAAGAAGATCATCCTGACCGGCGGCGGCTCTGCAGGGCACGTGACGCCGAACCTTGCGCTTTTGCCGCAGCTGCAGGCAGAAGGGTATGATGTGCATTATATTGGAACGGCGGAGGGTATCGAGCGCAATATCGTGGCGGACCGTGAGGGCGTCACCTACCACAGCATCTCCTCGGGCAAGCTGCGCCGTTATTTTTCCTGGAAGAACTTCACGGATCCCTTCCGTGTGCTGAAGGGCTTTTTTGAAGCCCGTAAGATCATCGGGCAGGTGAAGCCGGAGGTGGTGTTTTCCAAGGGCGGCTTCGTATCCGTACCGGTGGTGGTGGCGGCAAAGAGCCGCAATGTGCCCGTGGTGACCCACGAATCGGATTATACCCCCGGCCTTGCCAACAAGATCAATGCGAAATTCGCCACGAAGATCTGCGTCACCTTTGAAGATACCCTCAAGCATGTGGGGGCAAAGGGCGTCCACACCGGCACGCCCATCCGCCCGGAGCTGTACGCAGGCAAAAAGGAGAAGGGCCTTGCCTTCCTCGGCTTTGACGATACGAAGCCCATCCTGCTCATCATGGGCGGCAGCCTCGGTGCGCAGGCGGTGAATGATGCGGTGCGTGCGGCGCTGCCGGACCTTCTTCGCAGCTTTGACGTGGTGCACCTTTGCGGCAAGGGCAAGCTGGATCCTGCCGCAGAACAGCCGGGCTACCGGCAGTATGAATACATCAGCGAGGAGCTGCCGGATATCCTTGCCGCTACGGATGTGATCATTTCCCGTGCCGGCGCCAATGCGGTGTTCGAGTTCCTGGCGCTGTCAAAGCCGGCGCTGCTCATTCCGCTGCCCCTTTCCGCCAGCCGGGGCGACCAGATCCTCAACGCAGGCTATTTTGCACGAAAAGGCTTTGCCATGGTGCTGGAACAGGAACAGCTCAATGCGGATACGCTGCTTGATGCGGTGAGCGACCTTTATGACAGGCGGCTTTCCTTCCTTTCCACCATGAGTGCGGAGCCCCGTACCGACGGAACGGATGAGGTGCTTGCGGTGATCCGTAAGACGGCACACGGCGAAAGATAAGAAATAAAGAAAGGCAGGTCCCATGCGGGAATTGACGAAAGAACAGGCGGCGAAACGCCTGCAGATGCCCAACGGCTCGGAAAAACTCTTTGAGGATGCGGAAGCGGCTTTCCCTGCTGCGTGGGCACTCTTTGCGGAGGACGGTCACAGCGCCGCCTGTGCCTTCCTTTGCCGCTGCGCCAAGCGGAAGAACTTCCGTGAGCGCATTGCGGAACTGCTGGGGGAGGATCGGCAGGCACTGAAAGCCGCCCTTGCCTCCGAACAGCCCAAGCTCAGGAAAAATGCCGCACGCCTTGCGGGCGCCCTTGAAAACAGTGCGGATGCGCCCATGCTCATCGAAGCCCTGCGGAAGGAAACGCAGCGCTTCGTGCGCCCCTCGCTGCTGCTTGCCCTCGGCGCTGTGGGCGGCGATGAAGCCAAGGCTGCCCTTGCCGTATACACCGTTGCCCCTGCGGCGGATGCAGGGGAGGAACGCCACGTCAGGGAGGAGGAAGAAGCCCTTGCCGCTGCAAAGAAGAGCTTCCTGCAGCTTGAAAAGCATACCTTCAAGGGCCTTGATCGAGCATATGAGATCGACCTCATCACCCCCGATCAGCTGACGGGCTCCCTTCACGGCGAGCTTTCCGCCATCGGCGTCGAACCCCTTTCCGGCGAGGCGGACAGGCTGCGTGTCCGGGTGCAGGATGTCAACGCCCTCTTTGCCTGCCGCAGCTTCTTTGAACTGCTGTTCCCCATTGCGGAAAAAACATCCCCCGTGCCGGCAATGATCGCACGGCATGCGGCGGCGTTCATGCAGGCGTTCCTGCCTGCAGTCCATGAAGGGGAAGGCCCCTTCGGCTACCGCATCGAGGTCCGGGGCGAGGCGCCGGACAGGGCTGCCATCGCCAAGGCTGTGGCGGCAAAGCTGGACGGTGCCCTTCTCGCCAACGCTCCCGGCAATTACGAGGCGGAGCTTCGCATCGTCCTTCGCCGCAACGGCAGCGCAGACCTGTTCCTGAAGCTCTACACCCTTGCGGATGACCGCTTCTCCTACCGTGTGGGCGCTCTGCCTGCTTCCATGCATCCTGCCACCGCCGCTGCGGTGCTCCGCTATGCAAAGGAACACCTCAAAGCCGGCGCAAGGGTACTTGATCCCTGCTGCGGCAACGGTACCTTCCTCATCGAGCGGGGCAAGCTCACGGAAACAGCCTCCCTTACCGGCGTCGACATCGCCCACAAGGCCATCGATATCGCCCGGAAAAACGCTGCCGCCGCCAAGGCGGATGCCAAGTTCATCTGCAACGACTGCCTCCGCTTTGAAGCCAACCGCAAATACGATGAGCTCATCGCCAACCTTCCTTTCGGCAACAGGGTGGGCAGCCATAAGGAAAACGAACGCCTTTACGCCGCCATGCTCGATAAGCTCCCTTGTTGGCTCAATCCCGGCGGCATCGCCATCCTTTACACCATGGAGTTCACTCTCCTCAAAAAGCTCGTGCGTGAGCGTAAAAACCTTAAACTCATCACCGAGACCCGTACTGAGGCAGGCGGCCTTCTTCCCGGCGTGTTCCTTGTCCGTGTGGGTAAATAAAACCGATATTGCATCAAAAAAGCTGTTTCACGTGAAACAGCTTTTTCTGTTTTTGCGCCCGATTTTGTTTCATGTGAAACAATATTCGTTGTGTTCGATGCGTTGTTATATTATAATGAATAGGAAAAAGGATGTTTCCTGCCGTATTTTGCGGCGTTTGTGAATAGGGAGGAAGAACATGGGCAAGATCATCGCCATTGCGAACCAGAAGGGCGGCGTCGGCAAGACGACCACCACCGTAAACCTTTCCGCCTGTGTGGCGGAGAAGGGAAAAAAGGTTCTCTGCATCGATATCGATCCGCAGGGCAACTGCACCAGCGGCGTCGGCATCAATAAGGAGGAGCCGGAATACAGCATTTATGATGTTATCATCAACGGCGTCAGCGCGAAGGAGGCGGTGGTGCCCACGGTGGTGGAAAACCTTTCCTGCATCCCGGCGAGGAAGGAGCTTTCCGGTGCGGAGGTGGAGCTTGTAAACACCATGGCCCGTGAAACGGTGTTGAAGCGAGCCCTTGCCTCCATTCGGGAGGAGTATGATTATATCTTCATCGACTGTCCGCCGTCCCTCGGCCTTCTGACCATCAACTCCATGACGGCGGCGGATACGCTGCTGGCGCCCATCCAGTGCGAGTATTATGCGCTGGAGGGTCTGAGCGACCTGATGAACACGGTGAAGCTGGTGCGTGCGCACCTGAACCCCCGTCTTGATGTGGAGGGCGTGGTGCTCACCATGTTCGATGCCCGTACCAACCTGTCGGAGCAGGTGGTGCACGAGGTGAAGAAGTTCTTTAAGAATAAGGTCTACAATACCATCATTCCGCGGTCGGTGCGGCTTGGCGAAGCGCCCAGCTTCGGCCTGCCCATCAACAAGTACGATCCCCGCAGCGTGGGGGCAAAAGCCTATAGTGCCCTTGCAGGGGAACTGATCGCAAAGGATGAAAAGAAGGGAAGCAAATAAACGATGGCAATGAAGAAAGGCCTTGGGCGCGGGCTTGATGCGCTCCTTGGTGATTATACCGCCCAGCCGCCGGAGGGCGTGCAGAAGGCGGATGTGTACCTGATCGATACCAATGCGGATCAGCCCCGTAAAACCTTTGATGAGGAAAAGCTGAAGGAGCTTTCCGAGAGCATCAAGCGTCACGGCATGGTGCAGCCCATCATCGTCCGGCAGAGCGGCGACAGGTATGTTATCGTGGCGGGCGAACGCCGTTTCCGTGCCGCACGCCTTGCAGGGCTTACGGAAGTGCCGGTGCTGGTGAAAGCCCTTGACGATGAGCAGGTGATGGAAGTTGCCCTTATCGAGAACCTGCAGCGTGAGAACCTGAACCCCATCGAAGAGGCGGCAGCTATCCGCTTCCTGATGGAGCAGCACGACCTGACGCAGGAGGAGGTGGCAAAGCGCCTTGCCAAGAGCCGCCCTGCCATCGCCAACGCACTGCGGCTTTTGAACCTTGATCCCTTCGTGCAGGATCTTGTAAAGGAAGGCAAGCTCTCCGCCGGTGCAGCCCGTGCCATCCTCGCCGTGAAAAGCCCCCTCGACCAGCGCATCCTTGCGGATGATGCGGTCACCGACCATCTCAGCGTCCGTGAGGTGGAGCGCCGTGTGAACGTATTCAACGCCCACAAGGAAGATGAGTATACGGAAATGAAGAAGCGCCCCCACACCGGTGAGGGACGCCAGAACATCTCCAACGATCTTTACTTTGCACAGGAACAGCTGCGTGAAAAGCTGCACACCCGTGTCACCATCGCCGGCACGGAGGAACGGGGCAAGCTCACCATCGAGTATTTCTCCAAGGATGCCCTCGATTACCTCTACCTGCTGCTGATGGAGCAGAAGTAAACACAAAAAGAGAACCCTCAGCCCTCCCACAGCGCCTGCGCCCGAGCCCGGCACAAAGGGAGGGTTTTTATGTGAGTGATACAGAAAGGAACCATACCATGCAGCAGCCTGCTTATTTTTGCGAAGCCTGCCGCCGCAGCGCCCATATCCTCAGCCTGACCGTATCGGAGGTCTTTGAAAACGCCTTTCTCGCACAGGTGGAGGCGGAAAGCGGCGCCTTTGCCGCCGGCGATCCGCTTTATGTTACCGCAGAGACTTTGCCTGCCCTGCAGATGGGGGACAGGGTGGAGGTCATGTGCAGCGGCATTATGATGCCGTCCCTGCCTGCCCGTATCGCTGCGGAGCTGGTGGCGGTCATCGAAACGGCAGCAAAAAGCGGCGTGGAAAGCGAGCATCGGGAAGCGGCGGAAGGGCCGGAAGTGCAGGGCTGACCGCCCTTATCCACAGAAAAAGATGATCCCGCAGGATGCATCCTTTCCCCGGCGGATGTTTCACGTGGAACGGAATAATAAAAAAGGAAGGCACGGATCACCAATGCTGTTCGGGAAAGTTTTCAACTTGTTCGGTTAGTGCAAAACGAAGAAATCCCCGCCCATTTTTTGAAATGGGCGGGGTCTCTTTTTTCGTCAAAAAAATATGCAATAGCTAATTACCAATCAAGCTTATTCCAACCTGAGGCGTACAATGTGGTAACAACACCTGTTGTATCAGACAACACTTCGCTCACATCAGTCTGTCCAAAGAATGTTCCGGTACAGTCACCACTAACACTCCAAACGATAGGAGTCGTAGCGTACTGCACATACTGATTCCCCTCAAAATCAGGAAGATACTCTGTTACATAGGTGTCTATCTGCACCAGTGGCGTCCGGGAAACAAAGAAAACGTTATCATGCACTGCGCAGCCCTCCTGCAGATTGGGGCCGCCTACATCGGCAAACGCTGGAGCATCACCACTGTCGAGCCAATCGTTCAGACCAGTAAAAAGCACATAGTTGTCTTCAAAAATACAGTTTTTGAACATATGGTCAGGATTAGGCGTTTCATCCCAGTTGAAGAACGTAATACCAGAGGCGCAGTGATATAGCAGATTTCCAGAAATCTGAATGTTTTCCGAACTTTGTGCGCTCCCACCCTTTTGTTCCAAGAATATCTCAACGCCCAAGCCTGCATGGTACATTTCGTGGATATAGTTATTGATGATACGGGTCTCACTGGAACAGGTTCCGACAGCATCCGCCAGCCTTTGGATGCCCTTGGCGTAGCCGGTATCGGAGTCCAATGCATAGGAGCTGACTACACCGCCAACCCATGCCACTTCGCAGTTTTGCACAGTTACGTCTACGCCCTCATTGATATTGACACCATTGCCGTAGCCGATAAACAAGTTGTCTAGAGTACAGCCTGAAGCAGGGTTGTCAAAAAGGCCTGTGCTGGTGAGAAACTCAATCTCGCGGTACAGCGCGCCGGGATTGCCTACATCACAACGGAAATAGAGCGGACCTGAGGAGTTCATTAGTTCTTCGTTTCCTGCCCAACCAGTCAAATAGACCGGGAGCGAATCAGGCAGGCTGCTGTCTGCCTGATTAAAGAATGTCAAATCCTCTGTCAGCTGCTCTTCCACAACAAACGGCGGCTGATTCAATAATTCTTCAGCTGTGAAGTTATCGTTTACTCCGTTATTATCATCGCCATCAAAGTTTAGATACTGTGTACCATTCCAAAAACCAAGAATCTTTTGTGCAGCCGTTGTTCCATCTAAGACCAATGCACCGCATTCCGGCATATCCTTATAGAAGACCCAAATTTTCTCGCCGTTCGCACCATCATAATACAGCGACCATTTTTCTTCGCCAGAACCATTTTCGGGAGAAGAAATGATACGCGGTTTTGCACCCTCTCCGTATGCGGAGTAGGTTACCCCCGCTTTCGTATTCACCGGGGTTGCTCGCCACGTTCCACCGCATTCAAAGAATACCGCATCTCCCACGGAAAGGTTTTCCTGATTCACGCGGCTGATAGTTGCCCACGCAGTTTCAGGAGTTTTTCCGTCGTTACTGTCATTGCCACTGTTGGAAACATAGTAAGCAGTGCCGTCATACTCTACCGCTGTTTCACTGTTCAAGATTGTCTGTCGACGCTGCTCCGCCTGTTCCAGCAAAGCTGTCGCAGTTGCACGGGCTTCATCAGTTTCCAGCAGAGCGGCTGCGGGATCAGCGCAGCTTTCATACAGGCGCACCACTGCTACGGCGGCCTCCTCATAAGTCATATGTTCCGCGAATCGCATATTGCCATTCTCTGATTCCAGCAATGGCCGGTTTGTTACCAACGAAAGACGACTCACAGCAAAAGCCTGCGAAGCGTTTAAGTAGTTGATTTCGGTCCAACTGTTTTCTTCGACAGCAATAGAAGCGCAGACATCTTCCCAATTTACAGAGTATTCTTCAAATAGCGTATAACCGCCGTGTGTATCCTGACCAAACAAGTTATTTCCCGAAACACCAAGAGGGTCGACCCCGTTAGTAAACGATGCACAGTTCATGGTTTCGGCGGCATAGAGAAGCATCATAGCGCCGTAGTCCCGATAAATGCCGTCCGTGCTGGTGGTTTGTGTTAATGCATACCACTTCTCCAGGGAAGACTTGTCGTATGCCCCAATCATAGCAGAGAGCATATTTACCATATCACGCTCGGTTATTTGCGAATCTGCCGTAACATCGTTAGGATTGATAAAACCATACCATCCGGCTCGCTCGTATTCATCATTAGGCCTTGGCTCACCGAGTTCTTGAGGAGAAAGCTGCGCGGCTGATTCGCCCTGTACTGTGGTCGCGTTTTCTCCTCCGCAGCCGGACAACAGACCAAGCAGCATCGCAGCGCAGAGCATAAAGCTGAGTATGCGTTCTAATTTCATTTTCATTATCGGATTCCTCCGTTTTGTGACTTTTTTATATCTTATCAAAGTCTGGTTGTATTTTCTAGACAATATCGCCTTTTGAGCCGATTTAAGCACATTTTTAGTGCATTAAGACGACTAATTACGACCTTTGTAAAGAAAGGCATCGTTTCCACTGTCGGTGTCAGAGAAGCGGCGCAGAACATAATACAGCAGTTTTGAATCAATAGCGGCGCAACGTTCAGAGAAACTGGATGCCGATACATTCAGACCGGGGTAGTCGTAAAGTTCCTTGCGTAAACTGTTGCCGCCCATAAGGCAGAGCAGTTTAATCATAGTCACCCTGTCTAACTTTCGGTTTCTGGAGAACAGACCGGCAGGCTTACCATAATCGCGCTCCCAGTCTTTAATTGCGGCGTTGATGGCGTTCTCAAATTCCATCTTCACCTTGTCAGCAATATTCATAGCTTTTTGCTCCTGTCCATGTATTTGCCGGAATTGGACGCAAAAAAGCGCATGACAACAGCTCCCACCGGCAGGGAAGCCATTGTCATGCGCTCCTAAGACACTCATCCATATGTCGGGACAGTCGCATGAATTGTAAAAAGTCAGCTAAAACTTAAAAATTCGTAAAATCTTGTCTTAAAAATTCAATCTCTCTATGTGGGCAACCAAGGCCAATTACAGGGTAACACAAGAGGATATACCTGTTAAATACCTTTCCCGATTGTTCACAGCAAGTTTACTAAACCGAGCACTCTGCAAAGGTGAAAAAGAGAGAGGGCGCAAATCGAACAGTTTGCGCCCTTACCCGAACAGCATTGCACGGATCACCGTGCCTTTTATCCTATTCTTTTTTATAACGGGTTTTCCTCATTTTCCTTCTGCAGAGCGGAAAGGGCTTCTTCAAGATCCGCAAAGTGGGAGCGGAACAGGCTTTCGCTGGCGTCGTTAAGGGCAGCGGTGTAAGCCTCGTAGCGGGAAAGGAGCAGCTTTGCCTCCTCTGTCAGCGCAGCGCCGCCGCCGTGGCGGCCGCCGGTGGTGGAGCGAAGCAGGGGGAAGCCGAGGGCATCCTCACATTCCTTCATGATGCGCCATGCCTTGGAATAGGCCATGCCCATTTCCTGAGCGGCAGCCCTAAGGGAGGAAAGCCGCCTCACATTGTGAAGAAGGCGCATCACGCCGGGGCCGAAAGCCTTGTTTTCCTCGGCAAAAATGCGTACCGCCAAACGGGGGTGAAGGTGGGGGAGATGGGTCATACTGCAGCTTCCTTTCCGATGGTATGACCATTATAGCATAATTGTGTCCCTGCGCATATGGATGTTTCCGATGGACATATGGATCATTTGCGTGATATGATAACATAAATGCCGCCATGCGGCACAAAGCGTCACACCTTGGAGAAAACCAGTTATGAAAGAGCAAAGAACGGCCAGGCTGCAGCTGATCCTGGCCATGGTCATATTCGGCACGGTGGGCATCTTCGTGCGGTATATTCCGCTGCCATCGAGCGTTATCGCCTGTGCGAGGGGATTTCTCGGCACGGCGTTCCTGCTGCTGTATATGGGCATCCGCCGGGAGCGGATGGACCGCAGCGCCGTTCGGGCGCATCTTGTGCCGCTGCTTTTGAGCGGCGTTGCCATCGGGCTCAACTGGGTGCTGCTGTTTGAATCCTACCGCTATACCACCGTTGCCACCGCAACGCTGTGCTATTACCTGTCGCCCACCTTCGTGATCCTCGCCTCGCCCATCCTGATCAAGGAAAAGCTGCCGGCGAAAAAGCTGGTCTGCGCATTGGTGGCGCTGTTTGGCATGGTGTTCGTATCCGGCGTCATCAAGGGCGGACTTCCCACCGCAGGGGAGGGGAAGGGCGTGCTGTTCGGCATCGGTGCGGCGGCGCTTTATGCCTCCGTGGTGCTGCTCAACAAAAAGCTCGGCGGTCTTACCGCCAACGATAAGACCGTCATGCAGCTTCTTGCTGCCGCCGTAACGGCGCTGCCCTACGTGCTCCTTACGGAGGATGTGGGCGCCATGTCCCTCAGCCTGACGGAGGGGCTGCTGCTGCTCTTCGTGGGCATCGTGCACACGGGGCTTGCCTACACGGTATATTTCGGCTCGCTCAAGACCATCCCTGCGCAGACGGCCGCCATCTTCAGCTACATCGATCCGGTGGTGGCGATTTTGCTTTCCGCATTGCTGCTGCGTGAAAAGATGGATGTGTTCACCGCCATCGGTGCGGTGCTCATCCTTGGCAGCGCCCTTGCAAGCGAGGTCGATTTCCGCAAAGAGAACGGGAAATTTCCCGGGAAATAATTTGTAAACACCGTTTATTTTATACTGAAAAGGAGAACGAACATGATGCAGAAGAGCTTTTTTGTAACGCCGGAAGGCGCAAAGATGGGCTACATCCTTTACAGGCAGGGCGAAAAGAAACCCGGCGCACCGCTGATCGTTTACCTGCACGGCGGCGACGGCAGGGGTGCGGATCCCGACCTGTTCCACAGCATGCCGTGCCTTGTACAGTTCCTCGATAACGGTACCGTCACCATCCCGGAGGGTGCGGTGCTGCTTTCCCCCCAGTGCGGCGAGGAGAGCAACTGGGCAAAGGAAGGCGAGGTGCTCAAGGCGCTCATCGACCAGCTGATCGTAACGGAAGAGCTTGACCCCAAGCGTATCAGCCTGACGGGCGTCAGCCTTGGCGGAATGGGCACCTTCACCATGGGCGTTGCCTATCCCGATTTCTTCTCCTGCCTGATGCCGGTCTGCGCTTCCGTGAAGAGCGAGACCTGCAGCGTGTTGACCGATGTGCCGGTGCGCATCTTCCACGGCACGGAGGATCACGGCATGGGCTTCAGCGTAAAGGAAGCCCACGAGGTCATCAAGGCGGCAGGCGGCAGCAGCGAGCTGAACATGCTGGAAGGCCACGGTCACGAGATCCGCTGGATCTATCAGGATAAGGAAATGGGCCTTCTTGAGTGGATGGTTGCCCAGAAGAGGGCATAAAAGCGGATTATTTGATATGGAAAAACAGCTGCGGCAAAGCCGCAGCTGTTTTTTGATGCCACCGCACCCCCCGAAAGTGCAGCCTTGAGCAAAAAGACGGGGCGTGCTATAATAGTCCGGTACGTTTTTTACTGTGAACAGGAGGATATTCACCATGGAAGTAAAGCTCCGGAAGCGTGAGATCACAACGGGCATCATCCTTGTGATGCTCAGCGCATTTCTGTTCGGCATTATGCCCTTTCTGGCGGTCAACGTGTATGAGAACGGCGGCAATCCGCTGTTTTTGAGCCTGTGTCGCTTTCTTTTGAGCCTGCCGTTCCTCTTTGTGCTGGACAGGTTCAGCACCCAGCCCGAAAAGAAGCCCACCCGGGCGCTGGTGCCAAGGTTCTTTTTGACCGCCACCGTGTTCGTGCTCACCACGCTGCTCATGTTCCTGTCCTACAGCTATATCCCTTCGAGCCTTACCACCACCATCCACTTTACTTATCCTGCCATCGTGCTGCTCATCTGCCGGGTGGTGTATAAGCAGAAGATCGTGCCCATCAAGTACATCTGCTGTGCGCTGTGCATCCTCGGCGTGGTGCTGTTCTGCTCCCTCGGCGGGGAAGTGCAGCTCCTCGGCGTGCTGCTGGCATTCGCCTCCGCCATCACCTTTGCGCTGTATGTGACCACCCTTTCCGCATCCGGTCTGCAGGAGGTCTTCACCCCTTACCGCATGGTCATGCTCATGAACCTCACCGGCGCCGTGGCGATGACCCTCATCTGTGCCATCACCGGCAGCTTCGCCTTTGATATGCCCTTCAAGGGCTGGCTTTTCTCCTTCCTGCTGAGCATGTGCGCCGGCGTTTGTGCGGTGGTGCTCTTCCAGATGGGACTCAAGCGCTGCGGTCCGCAGAATGCCTCCATGTTCAGCACCCTTGAGCCCCTTACCAGCGTCCTTGCAGGCGTCATCGTTCTAAACGAGCCCATGACGCTGCAGACGGGCTTCGGCATCCTGCTCATCCTCGGTGCGGTGCTGCTGCTTTCCGTGTACGGCAAAAACGAAAAGGCATAAAGAACGCAAATGAAAACAAGCCGCCCTGCAAACGCAGGGCGGCTTGCTGTATCCTTTCCGGTCATTCTGTTTTCTCATTAATCCATTTGAACAGCACCGCTTCTGATGCAGAGCCGTCTGCAATGGCAAAGAACATATCTGCAAGTTCGCCCTCTTTTAGAATAAGGGGCGTGCCGTTCCATTTGAGAAGCAGCTGTGTCATCATGGCGCCGATGCGCTTGTTTCCATCAAGAAAGGCATGGTTAGCGGCAAGCCCATAGCCGAGCCGGGCGATCTTTTCATGATCGGTTGCGTACAGCTCCGTGCCGTCAAAGGTTTGCATGGGGGCGGCAAGATTTTATCCCGTATGCCGTCAAGACCGCCCACAGCGGCAACGATCCTGCTGTAGATCATGGTGACCTGGGAGACGGTGGTCTATATCATTGCGCCAGCCTTCTATAGTCCGCTTCAAACGTCCGAAGCAGCGCATCCGCATCCAGAACCGCCTGTTCGTCATCCATCGTGCTGTGCTGCGCTTCGGCGGCGGTGGGGAATGTATCCTGTTCCTGCAAATCATGTTTCTGATATGCTGTGTTCTGTTTCTCCATGCTGCTGCCTCTTGACAATGGGGATATGGTATTAGTTTATGCCATCGCACAGGCGAAGTCAGACCCCGTCCCGTTCACAGATTCTTTCCGTTTTATTAATGAATTCCTAATCCGCCGTTTCGGGTTCGTTCATTTCTTTTTGCTATCATCGTGGTGGATCAAAACGGACTTATGAAACGGAGGCGTGACATGGAGCTTCTTCAAACCGTGAATGCGGTGCTGTCGCTGCTGTTTTTTCTGTGCTGTGCCTATCAGATCGTCTATGCGGCGGCGTCCCTCTTCGGCAGGCGCATCAAGCCGCCCCCTGCAAAGCTGCGGCGCTATGGGGTGCTCATCGCCGCCCGCAACGAGGAGGCGGTCATCGGCGACCTCATTGACAGCATCCGCCGGGCGAGATATCCTGCCGGGCTGATCGATATATTCGTCTGCGCCGATAACTGCACCGATGCCACCGCCGCCGTCGCCCGTTTCCACGGTGCGCAGGTGTTCCCACGGCAGAACAAACGGGAGGTGGGGAAGGGCTATGCCCTCGATCATCTGCTTCGCTGTATAAAGGAAAGGGGCTGCTTTGACCGCTATGACGGCTTTTTCGTGTTCGATGCGGACAACACCGTGGATCCCGACTACTTTGCAGAGATGAACGGCATCTTCTCGCCGGAAAACCGGGTGGTGATGTCCTACCGCAGGGGCAAGAATTTCGATGATAACTGGATCAGCGCCGCCTATTCCCTTTGGTTCATTCGGGATGCACGGCTGATGAACGATGGGCGCATGCGCCTTCATACCTCCTCCGTGGTCAGCGGCACGGGCTTCCTTGTATCAAGGGAGATCCTCGAAGATCTCGATGGCTGGCCCTTCCACATGCTGACGGAGGATACGGAATTTACCGCTGAGATGATGCTTCGGGGCGAGTTCATCGCCTATTGCCGGGATGCCGTTTTTTACGATGAGCAGCCCACCTCCTTCCGCCAATCCTGGCAGCAGCGCCTGCGCTGGACGAAGGGCTTCATGCAGGTGCTCCTTTTAAAGGGGGGCGACCTTCTTCGGTGCATGGTGCACAAAAAGCGCTTCGCCTGCTTCGACCTTCTGATGGCCATGGCGCCGGCGATCCTGTTTCCCCTCATCGGCCTTCTTGTGGGCACGGCCGCTGCCGCAGCAGCCCTCCTGAACGGGGAAGACCTGCTGCCCATCCTGCTTGCGGCAGGGAAGAGCTTCCTTATGATGTACGGGGTGCTGTTATTGACGGGGCTTGTGACACTTGCGGCGGAATGGAAGCGCATCCGGGGGCACGCTTTCAGGAAGATCGCCTTCCTGTTCACATTCCCCCTTTTTATGATGACATACCTGCCCGTGACCCTCGCCGCCTGCTTCTGCCGTGTGGAGTGGACGCCCATCCGCCACGGGGCGGCGGCACGGCAGGGGAGAAGGAAAATGTTTCATGTGGAACAATAGGAAAAAGCCTCACCCTGCAGCGCAGGGTGGGGCTTCTTTCATCTACTGGTTTTTTTAAGCGGCACGCTTCCTGTTCATCATCTTCGCCACGGTCACAACGCCGGGCACAAAAGCCACCGCCACGCTGAGCACGGTCTCAAGGCCGATGGTGCCGCCGTTGTAAAGCAGGGAATAGAGGAGGGCGCTTTCATAGCCGGCTTCCGCCGCACCGTCCGCAAAGAACACCACGCCGGAGATCACGCTGCAAAGGTAGCGTGCAAGACCGGCAGCGCCCACGCCGAGGGGCAGGCAGCGGGGGAACAGGGAGGCGAGACCGAAGGCGGTGAAGGCGACAAAGTAGTCAAGCACGAACTGCACGGGGTGCACCACCCATGCGCCCTGAATGACCTGCAGCAGGCTGTAGGCGAAGGCAGCGGTAAAGCCCGCTTTGGGGCCGAAAGCCCATGCATACATGGCAATGGGCAGGAGGGAGCAAAGGGTAAGGCTGCCGCCCATGGGCATGGAAAAGAGCTTGATGAAGCTGAGCACATAGGAAAGGCTCAGGCACAGCGCACCGTACACAAGGGCACGGGTGTCCACCTTTTTCGGAAGGGCAGGGGCGTTTTCCGCTTTGTGTTTTTTGAAGACGAAGAGCAGCACAAGGATGCAGGCAGCCACGGCAGCTGCCAGCAGGAACATGATAAGCTCCTTGCCTTCGAGTTCGGAGAGCTTTTCGAACAGCACGAATTTCATGGGACACATTCCTTTCAAAAAACTGTTCCAAACAAAAAATCCCCGCAAAACACTTTTGCGGAGACCACGGTACCTGATCTATGCTGTACCGTTTATATCATCCGCTTCCCTACGCCGGTATTATCCGTTCAACAGGTTCCAAGGGTTTTATCTCAGCCGACAGAGTCTGTCAGCACCCCCAGCGGGCATTTCTTTTTCGGTTCGGCAAGCATTGTAACACCGCCAAGGGGGAAAGTCAACACCCTTTTGGCTTTTTTTGAAAAAAGAAGCGGCTTTTTCTTGCAATGTACCCTGTTGGAGCAGTATAATAAATTGGTTGCGATAAAATTGAACAAACAAGATCACAAAAGATTTGGAGATATACGCTATGGCAGTTGAAAACATCCGCAACGTTGCGATCATCGCCCACGTTGACCACGGCAAGACCACCCTTGTGGACTGCCTTCTCAGGCAGAGCGGCGTGTTCCGCAGCAACGAGCAGGTGCAGGACCGTGTCATGGACTCGGGCGACCTTGAGCGTGAACGTGGCATCACCATCCTTTCAAAGAACACCGCCGTCAACTATAAGGGCACCCGTATTAATATTGTAGATACGCCGGGCCATGCGGATTTCGGCGGCGAGGTGGAGCGCATCCTGCAGATGGTGGATGGCGTTCTGCTCCTCGTGGATGCCTTTGAAGGCTGCATGCCCCAGACCCGTTTCGTGCTCCGCAAGGCGCTTGCCCTCGGCAAAACGCCCATCGTGGTGGTCAACAAGGTGGACCGCCCCGGTGCACGCCCCTACGAGGTGGTGGATGAAACGCTGGAGCTTTTCATCGAGCTTGGCGCCACCGCAGAGCAGCTTGATTTCCCGGTGGTGTATGCCTCCGGCCGTGACGGCTACGCAGGCATGGAGCCGGACGAGCTTGCAAGCGATATGCAGCCCCTGTTCGATACCATCGTTTCCACCATTCCGGCGCCAAACTGCGACAGCGATGCGCCGCTGCAGATCCTCTTTTCCACCATCGATTACGATGACTATGTGGGCCGCATCGGCGTGGGCCGCATCGAGCGCGGTACCGCCAGGCGCAACGCCATCGTAACGCTGTGCGGCGGGCAGGAAAACAAGAGCCGTGAGGTCAAGCTTTCCCGTCTGTACCGCTTCGAGGGTCTGAAGCGTGTGGAGGTGGAGGAAGCCAAAGCCGGCGAGCTTGTGGCGGTTGCCGGCGTTACCGGCCTTGCCATCGGCGAGACCGCCTGTGATCCCAACTGCATCGAGCCGCTGCCCTTCGTGCACATCGATGAGCCCACCGTTTCCATGATGTTCCTTGTCAACGACAGCCCCTTTGCCGGCAAGGAAGGCAAATACGTCACCTCCCGCAACCTGCGTGACCGCCTCTTCAAAGAGGTGGAGACCAACGTTTCCATGCGTGTGGAGGAGACCGGCTCCACGGATATGTTCAAGGTATCCGGCCGTGGCGAGCTGCACCTTTCCATCCTCATCGAGACCATGCGCCGGCAGGAGTACGAGTTTGCCGTATCAAGGCCGAAGGTCATCATGAAGCGTGATGAAAGCGGCACCCTGCTTGAGCCCATCGAGGAGCTTACCGTCGATGTACCGCAGGAATATGTGGGCAGCGTCATGGAAAAGCTCGGCAGCCGCAAGGCGGAGCTTCTCGACATGATCACCGAGACCGAAGGCAGCGTGCGCCTCATCTTCCGCATCCCTGCCCGTGGTCTGATGGGTTACCGCAGCGAGCTTCTCACCGATACCCGGGGCAACGGCGTCATGAGCCATATTTTCCACGCCTACGAGCCCTATAAGGGGGATATCGAGGAGCGTGAACACGGCTCCATCATCAACCATGAAACCGGCGAATCCACCGGCTACGGTCTGTTCAACGCCCAGGAGCGGGGCAGGATGTTCATCGGCCCCGGCGTACCCGTGTACGAAGGCCAGATCATCGGCGAATGCGCCCGCAACGAGGATATCGTTGTGGCGGCCACCAAGAAAAAGCACGTCACCAACATGCGTGCCTCCGGCAGCGATGAAGCGCTGCGCCTGACGCCGCCCACCGTGCTGTCCCTTGAGCAGTGCCTGGAGTTCATTGCGGATGATGAGCTTGTGGAGGTCACCCCCAAGAGCATCCGCATGCGCAAGAAGATCCTGCAGAAGGAGCTTCGCATGAAGAAGGCCGCCAAGGCGGAAAAGGGCGAATAAGTAAATCAAAAGCGGAAGCCGAAAGGCTTCCGCTTTTTGCAACTCTAAAGCATAAACACCGCAGCACCTAATATGCTGCGGTGTTTGCTATGCTGTGTTAATCCTCCACCCTGCGGATATCCGCACCGAGGGCACGGAGCTTCTGCTCAAAGAACTCATAGCCACGGTCAATGTAGCCGATGTTGTGCACTTCGCTTTCGCCCTCTGCCGCAAGTGCAGCCACGATCAGCGCCGCACCGGCACGCAGGTCGGTGGCACGCAGGGGCGCACCGCTGAGCCGTTCCACGCCTTCGATCATGGCGGTACGGGCATTGAGGGTGATGTTCGCACCCATGCGCTGCAGCTCTGCCACGTGATTGAAGCGGTCTTCAAAGATGTTCTCCACAATGAAGCTGTTGCCGACAGCGGTGGAAAGGTACGCCATCATGGGCTGCTGCAGATCGGTAGGGAAGCCGGGGTAGGGCAGCGTCTTGATGTTCACCGCCCGGGGACGCCCGGTGCTCGATACACGGATGAAGAAATCACGCCCGTCATCGCCCTCGATGACCTGTGCGCCGGATTCCATCAGCTTGGCGGAAATGGCTTCAAGGTGGGTGGGGATCACGTTGTTGATGACCACGTCACCGCCGGTGGCGGCAGCGGCGATCATGAATGTGCCCGCCTCGATCTGGTCGGGGATGATGGCATAGGTGCAGCCGTGCAGCTTCCTGCCGCCCTGAATGCGGATCACATCGGTACCGGCGCCCTTTACGGAAGCGCCCATCATGTTCAGGAAGTTGGCAACATCCACCACATGCGGCTCTTTTGCGGCGTTGGAAATGATGGTTTGACCCACTGCACCCACCGCAGCCAGCATAATGTTGATGGTTGCCCCCACGCTGACGACATCAAGGTAGATCTCCGCACCCTTGAGCTGCTCCGCATGGGCCTTCACCACGCCACGCTCGATGACCATCTTTGCGCCGAGGGCACGCATGCCCTTGATGTGCTGGTCAATGGGGCGCTGGCCGATGGAACAGCCGCCGGGCAGGGCGATCTCCGCATGGCCGTAGCGGCCAAGGAGTGCGCCAAGCAGGTAATAGGAAGCACGCAGCTTCGATACCATGTCAAAGGTCACACTGTGGGTGTTGATGTGCTCCGGGTCCACACGCATGGCGCCGTCGGGCAGAAATTCCACCTCTGCGCCCATGCGCATCAGGATCTGCTCTAAAATGCGGACATCCTCGATCTGGGGCAGGTTCTCCACAAGGCAGCTTTCGCCGGCCAGGATCACCGCAGGGATGATGGCCACCGCAGCGTTCTTTGCGCCGCTGATGGTCACACTGCCCTCAAGGCGGTTGCCGCCGTTTATCACATAATGTGCCATAGAAACTCCTTCGGGGTGTTGTGATGCGGCTTAATGGCAGCCGCTGCAGCTGGCGCAGCTTCCGCTGCAGCCGCCCTGACCGGCACGGGCGCACTTGCCTTCATAGGCACGCTCCGTCTCGCCGCCGCAGGCAGGACACTTGATCTCGTTCATCTTGGAAAGGGTCGTCAGTTCATCAAAAACCTTGCCGCAATCTTTGCAGCGAAATTTCAAAAGGGCCATATAGTCCACCTTCTTTCATATTCGGAAAACGGCAATCATATGCCAAACTTTATCTTAACAAAAAAATAATCTCTTAGCAAGAGAAAGATGGATTTTATGCCCGTTTTCGGGCATTTTGCGAAAAAGCGGGAGGGAACGGGGTATTCCGATAAGAAAACATCGGTCTAAGAAAGGCAATACCGGCCCTATCGGTGTGTTGTGCGGTCTTGAAATAGCACCACTATTCCTTCGACCACACGCCTGCCGATAGAACCGGTCTTGCCTTTTTAGACTC
>JAFSEB010000025.1 GCA_017435905.1 Clostridia bacterium
GAAGAGTCTAAAAAGGCAAGACCGGTTCTATCGGCAGGCGTGTGGTCGAAGGAATAGTGGTGCTATTTCAAGACCGCACAACACACCGATAGGGCCGGTATTGCCTTTCTTAGACCGATGTTTTCTTATCGGAATACCCCGCTGCGCTTTTTTATGTTCGTTCATTTGATTTTGAGCCGATACAGCCGCTGCATCCGGGGTGTTTTGCGGAAGGTATCGATCTCCCCCACAAATTCCCAGCCGTAGCGTTCGTAAAGCCCCACATGGGCGGTATAAAGAAACAGTTCTTCAAGCCCTGCCCTTTCCGCTTCCGCCTGTACGGAACGGATCAGAAATTCCGAATATCCCTTTCCCCTGTATGCAGGATCAATAAACAGATTTGCAAGCCACGGATAGATGTTCGGCCGGATATCCATATCGGAAAGGGTGAACTGGAACATGCCGATGAGCGTTTCACCGAAATACAGCCCGTAAGTGCGTGGAAACCGCTGCTTTTCGCAGCTGTTTTCCATCATCGTCCTTACCTCTTCCCGGCTGTAGCCTTCCGGCTCGCCCCACCACGGGTAAAGCCAGCTGACTGCGCTGTTAAGAAACGCTGCGGTGGCTTCCGTGACCGGACGGAGGGACAGCAAATGCATTTCCTTATTCATTTTGAAGCTCCAGCATCACGGGGCAATGATCGCTGCCCATGACCTCCGCAAGTATGCTGCTTTCTTCGATGCGCTCCTTGAGCCGCTCGCTGACAAGGAAGTAATCGATGCGCCAGCCTGCGTTGTTCTTTCTGGCGTTGAACATATAGCTCCACCAGGAATAGGCGCCGGTCTTGTCCGGATAAAGATAGCGGAAGGTATCCACAAAGCCGCTTGCAAGAAGGGAAGTGAACTTCTCCCTTTCCTGATCGCTGAAGCCTGCGCTGCCCCGGTTCTGCTTGGGATTTTTAAGATCTATCTCGTGATGCGCCACGTTCAGGTCTCCGCAGACTACCACGGGTTTCCTTGCATCAAGGGAAACAAGGTATTCCCGGAAGGCATCGTCCCAATCCATGCGGTATTCAAGGCGTGCAAGCTCCTTTTGGGCATTTGGCGTATAGCAGGTAACGAAATAAAAGTCCGCAAATTCAAGGGTGATGACACGCCCCTCCTGCAGGAAACCCATTTCCGCCTCGTTGGGCAGACCGAAGGAAACGCTGAGCGGTTCCATACGGCTGAAGATGGCAGTGCCGGAATATCCTTTCTTTTCGGCGCTGTGCCAATACTGGCGGTAGCCTTCAAATTCGATGCTGATCTGCTCCGGCTGCAGCTTGGTCTCCTGCAGCGCCACGATATCCGCATCAATGATGCGGAAAAACTCTTCAAAGCCTTTGCCCAGGCAGGCACGAAGGCCGTTTACATTCCATGACACGAAACGCATGGGTCATCCCTCCCTGTAAAAGGTATTGCCGCCGATAAATTCCCTGAGGATGCTCGTGGGAGGGATCTCATCCTCCACATCCGCATCAAGGATATAATTGAGGAACTTCACGATATCCCGTGTTTCCGCATAAAAGGGACTTTGGGGCGGCACTGCCGCAAGCAGCGGATACACATATTTTTTGAGCACTGCGATCTCGTAAACAAGGGTGGTGTTGAAAAGCGCATCCGCATGTTCCTGATAGGGGAAGATCCACGTTTCCTCGCCCCTGCGCACGGAGGGCCACATGGAAAGCGTTGTTTCCATGGAGGCATTGCGTGTGGCGTAATCCCTGACAAGGCGGCGAAGAAGCCTGACATCCGTGGTACGGATGCGGTTATGGTCATCAAGGTTCATGGTGGTGAGTGCACTCACATACACACGGAATACCGCTTCATCCGGCACATCCTTCGTCAGCAGCAGCGGATTGAGCCCGTGGATGCCTTCGATGATGAGGGGCTGATCCGCCTTGACCCTGAGGGGGATCCCCTCCGGGGCACGCTTTCCCGTTTTAAAGTCGAAGCGGGGAACCTCTACCTCCTCGCCCCGAAGAAGTGATGCAAGGTCACGGTTAAAACGGGGAATATCAAGGGTGTTGATATGTTCAAGATCCATCTCGCCGTTTTCATCCCGTGGGATGGTATCCCTGTCAAGGTAATAGTTATCGAGGGAAAGCATGATGGGATCCTGCGCCAGCACACGAAGCTGCGTGGCGATGCGGTTTGCGCTGGTGGTCTTGCCGGAAGAACTGGGCCCTGCCACCATCACCGCCCGTGCCTTTTTTGCCACGATGCCGTCCGCAATGGCGGCATAGCTTTTTTCATGCAGCGCCTCGCTGATGCGGACGATCTCCCGGATGGAGCCGTTTTCCACCAGGCTGTTGAGCTCGTTGACGGTATCGCAGTGCATCAGCTTGCCCCACCTGTCGCTTTGGAAGAATACGGAGGCAAACTTTTCCGTATCCGCACAGTCGCTGGGCACATCCGGCTCATCCTTGCGGGGCATGAGCATCAGTATTGCACCGTCTTCGGTATAGCGCAGGCGGAACACATCCGCATAATCGGTGGAAGGCGCCATTTCGCCGTAAAAGTAATCCATGTAATCGCCAAGGCTGTAAACATCAAAATAGCTGAATTTACGCCAGTTGAGCAGCTTTGCCTTATCGATCTGCCCATCCTTTTCAAACCGGGCGGTAGCTTCCTCAATGGATAGGCGTTTCCGGTTGAGAGGCTCCGCAGCACGGACGATGAGGCGCATCTCGCTTTCAAGGCGCAGCACATCCTGCTGCGACAGAGCAGGCTCTTTTTCCACGGTGATATACAACCCGGGGCCGAGGGAATAGCGTACCTGCACCCGTGCTTTGGGATAGAGCCGCCTTACCGCAGCGATCAGGATAAACTGCAGCGTGCGCTCATAGACACGGCGTCCCATCTCCTCCCCATAACGGAGAAGATGGACTTCCACATCCCGAAAGGGCGTATAATTGAGGCTGAACACTTCCCCGCCGATCTTTGCGGCAAGGGGGCGTTTTTTAAGAGAAATGCTGTCAAGCTCCAGCTTTTTCACCGCATCCAGCAGGCTTTCGCCATGATTGAGAACAGCGGTGATCCCATCGATGATCACTTTCATAAAGTTCCTCCTCCCCATTCGGAATAAAACCCGTTTCACTTGCTACGATAACAATATTATAGCGCATTTTTCCGCCGCATACAGCAAACTGTGGCTTTTTTTGAAATATTGCCGATTTTTTCAAACTTTAGCCAATATATCTGTTATAATGTATGTAGTGGAAATTTGTCCGCTCTTCGGACTGACCCATTTTGCGTCCGCTTTTCTCCCTGTGAGAATGGCGGTCATGTTAACAAAGCAGGTGTGATATGGAAAAAAAGCAATCTTCGTTTGTCAAAGGCGCAGCGATCCTTGGCATTGCGGGCCTGATCGTAAAGGTGATCGGCGCCTTCTTCCGGGTGCCCCTTGCCAATCATGTGGGTCCGGAGGGCATGAGCTACTATGAAGTAGCATATCCCTACTATTCCGGTCTTCTTGTGATCGCCTCCGCAGGTCTTCCCACCGCCATTTCCAAAATGGTGAGCGAACGGGTCACCATGCGTGATTACCGGGGCGCCCGTGAGGTGTTCCGCACCGCCCAGATGCTTCTGCTTGTGATCGGTATCGTGCTGGGGCTTTTGATGTTTTTCCTTGCAAAGCCCCTTGCAGCATCCAGCGGTCTTGATGACGCCTACCTCTCCTTCCGGGCCTTTGCCCCTGCACTGCTGTTCGTTTCCATCATGTGTGCATACAGAGGCTATCTGCAGGGCATGCAGCAGATGAGCGGCACCGCCATTTCCCAGATCGTGGAGCAGCTGGGCAAGCTTTTGATCGGCCTTGCCCTTGCCATCAAGCTGCTGCCCAAGGGCCCCCAGTATGCGGCCATGGGTGCCATCATCGGCGTGACGGCCAGCGAGCTGATCGCCCTCATTGCGATCTTCCTCATTTACCGCATGCGCAAAAAAGGCTTTGACGCAAAGCTCAGCCGCAGCCCGCAGACCAAGCCCCGGGGCTTTGGCGTCATTGCAAAAAGCCTTCTTGCCATCGCCATCCCTGTGACCATCGGCGCCTCCATCAGTTCCCTTGCAGGCATTGTGGATGTGGCGCTGATCATCAACATCCTTACAAACAACCTCGGCTATGAAACAAAGGTGGCGCAGACCGCCTTCTCGCTGCTGCGCACCAACGTAACCACCCTCACGAACATGCCGGGCGTGCTCACCATGGCCCTTGCCATGAGCCTTGTGCCCGCCATTTCCGCAGGCATTGCCCGAAGGGAAAGCGGCAGCGTCCGCCTTGCATCCCGCCTTGGGCTCAAGCTGGCGCTCATCATCGGCATTCCCTGTGCCACGGGTCTTTTTGTGCTGGCTGCCCCGGTGATCTCGCTCCTGTACCCGAACCTGACCGCAGCGGAACTCGCCCTTGCCACGGATCTGATGCACACCGCTTCCATCGGCGTGATCTTCCTTTCCATGGTGCAGACCATGACCGGCGTGCTGCAGGGCATGGGCAAGCAGAATGTGCCTGTTTTTAACCTGTTCCTCGGCTTTCTGCTGAAGGTGGCGGTGCTGCTTGTACTCATGAACATCCCCTCCGTCAACATTCAGGGCGCAGCGGTCTCCACCGTGGTATGCTATGCCTTTGCCGGCATTGCGGACACCGTTTATACCGCACGCCGTGCAAGGCTGAAGCTGCCCGTTTTCGATGTATTTCTTAAGCCCCTGCTTGCATCCCTCATGATGGGTGCCGCCGTGCATTTCGCTTACGGCTACCTTGCGGGCGGCGGTCACACCACCCTTGCCACCCTTGCATCCGTCTGCGCCGGTGTCGGCGTTTACGGCATCCTTGCGGTTCTGCTTAAAATGTTCTCCTACGATGAACTTGCCCTGATCCCCGGCGGCACGAAACTGCGCCGCCTGATATACCCGAAAGGAAATCCCGCAAAATGAAGACCATTACCATTGCACCCCTTGCAACACCGAAAAGCATCACCCTTGAAGCCTACAAAGCCGTTACGGAGGCAAAGCAGCTTTTCCTGCAGACGGCGGAGCACCCGAGCGCCGCTTTTATCAAGGCGGCAGGCATTCCCTTTTCCACCATGGATGACCTGTTTGTTTCCGCAGAGGATTTTGACGAGCTCAACAGCATGATCGCCGAGCGCCTGATGCAGGCGGAGGGCGATGCGGTCTATGCCGCACCCGGCCGGGGTATTGGCGAAGCACAGCTTGCAGCCATCCGCGAAGCCGCCAAAAAGGCCGGTGCACAGCTGTGCATCCTGCCCTCCTCCGGTTATGCGGAAGCGGCTCTTGCAGCCTTTGATGCGCCTTTTTCCTGCAGCAACATGCGCATCCTTCCTGCGCAGGAGCTGCCCTGCAATATCGACCCCTATGTGCCGCTGTGCATTGAGGAGGTAGATACAAGGATGCGTGCCGGCGAGGTAAAGCTCGCCCTCAGCGAATACTATCCCGACGATTACCCCCTGTGGCTTTGCAGTATGGAGGCGGACGGCAGCTATACCGCCCGTTCCCTGCCCCTTTACGAGCTGGACAGGCAGGATGACTTCTTTGCCGCCACGGTGGTATTCCTCCGTGCCGCTGAATTTGAAGAGCTCACCAGGCACGGCGTTGAAGGGCTTCTGCACGTGATGGACCGTCTCCGTGCCCCCGGCGGCTGCCCCTGGGATGCGGAGCAGACCCATGAGACCCTCAAGAGCGATCTTCTTGAGGAATCCTACGAGGTGCTCGACGCCATCGACAGGCAGGATACGGATGCCCTCTGTGAGGAGCTTGGCGACCTGATGCTGCAGGTGGTATTTCACGCGAAAATCGAGGAGGAGCTTCGGGAGTTCACCATGCGTGATGTGGCTACCGGCATCGTGGAAAAGCTCGTCTACCGCCATCCTCACGTGTTTGGCAGCACAAATGTGAGCGGCACGAATGAAGTGCTCGTAAACTGGGAAAACCTGAAGAAGAAGGAAAAGCACCAGAACACCGTTGCCGACATGATGAACGCCGTGCCCCACGGCTTCCCTGCGCTGATGCGTGCAAAGAAGGTGCAGAAAAAGGCCGCCCATGTGGGCTTTGACTGGAACGACCCCATGGATGCTTTCGAGAAGATCATCGAGGAAGCCGGCGAACTGAAGGACGCCGTTTCCCGCGGCGAAGGGGAAGCACGCATCCACGAGGAACTTGGCGACCTGCTTTTCAGCGTTGTGAACACGGCACGCCTTTTGAAGCAGGACAGCGAACTGGCTCTTGCCGCAGCCACGGAAAAATTCGTGGATCGCTTCACGAAAATGGAGGCTCTGATCCTTTCCGAGGGCCTCTCGCTTGAGGAGATGGACCTTGCCGCCATGGATGTTTACTGGAATCGTGTGAAACGCTGATTTTCTTAGTCTGACAGGCAAAAAAGGCTTGTACAAACGCATAAAGGCTGATACAATAAATGGCGGACAAAATTTCCGCTAATTAACAGGAGGATATATAACATGAATAAAACCGAACTGATCGCTGTCGTTGCCGAAAAGAGCGGCTTCTCCAAGAAGGACGCCGAAATTGCCATCAACGCTGCGCTCGGCACCATCACCGAAACCCTCAAGTCCGGCGAAAAGGTTTCCCTCGTCGGCTTTGGCACCTTTGAAGTTCGCAACCGTCCCGCACACAAGGGTCACAACCCCATGACCGGTGCTGAGATCGAGATCGCTGCCAGCAAGGCTCCTGCCTTCAAGGCCGGCAAGGCTCTCAAGGAAGCGCTCAACTAATTGCCAGTTATAAAAAAACGGAGTCCCGTACGGGGCTCCGTTCTGCTTTTGGCTTCATTCGTTTATGCGATGCTGTAACCGTTTTCCGCAAGAAGCTGCAGCGCTTCCTGAAAGCATTCCTCTTTCAGGAACACATAATCCGTATCATAGGTGGATACGGCAAAGATGCTGATATTCGCCTCCGCCAGCAGCGATGCGATGCGGGCAAGGATGCCGATCAGGGAAAAATCAAGCTGTCCCGACAGGCGAAAACCACGCCAGCCATCCTCCCTTGCAAGGGCAGCAAAAGGCACACGCACCGTGGGAAGAACCAATGAAAACTCGTTTTCCGTTCTGCCAGTAAAGCAATAGGGCATGGAAATATCCACGCCTTTATAGTCATGCACCTTGCACACGGAAAAGCGATCCTGCAATACTTCGATCTTCATATAATGCTCCCGAAAAAATGACCCATGGCAGTGCCGTGGGTCATGCTGTTTATTTGGTCTCCTCCTGCGGAAACAGGCGGTCAAGAAGCCAATCCGCAAGGGCACGCTTTGTCATGCTGCCGCTCTGTTCGAAGGAACCGTCACGCTTATAGAGGGTAACGGCATTGGTATCCACACCAAAGCCTGCACCGGCTGCGGTCACATCGTTGGCAGCGATCATATCGAGGTTTTTGCTTTCAAGCTTTTTGCCGGCATTCTCACGGAGGTTTTCCGTTTCCGCCGCAAAGCCCATTACACGCTTGTCGCCCTTCTGCTGCCCGATGCTCTTGAGGATATCACGGGTGGCTGCCAGCTCAAGGGACATGCCTTCCCTGCCGTTTTTCTTGATCTTTTGCTCTGCCGCCACAGCAGGGGTGAAATCCGCAGGGGCAGCAGCCATGATAAGGCCGTCACATGCAGGAAAACAGGCGTGTACCGCCTCGAACATATCGGCGGAGGAAACGACGCTCACCCTGTCAACGCCCTGCGGCACGGACAGCGTGACAGGCCCACTGACAAGGGTGACCTTTGCGCCCCGTGCTGCCGCTGCCTCTGCGATGGCATAGCCCATTTTGCCGCTGGAGCGGTTGGTGATATAGCGCACGGGGTCGATCTTTTCCTGGGTGGGGCCGGCGCTGACAAGCACATGCTTGCCCTTCAGGTCCTGCCTCGGATAAAGAAGCTGCATCACCGCATCCACGATCGTCTGGGGCTCCGCAAGGCGACCCCTGCCCACATCGCCGCAGGCAAGCATGCCCTCATCGGGCTCAATGAACTGCCAGCCGCGGTTTTTGAGCTTTGCGATGTTTTCCTGCACCGCAGCATTCTCGTACATATTCACATTCATGGCAGGCGCCACAAGAATAGGCGCACGGGTCGCAAGCACCGTGGTGGAAAGCATATCATCTGCGATGCCGTTTGCCGCTTTGCCGATAAAATTCGCCGTTGCAGGCGCAACAAGGAACACATCCGCCCGTTTTGCAAGGGCGATATGCTCCACTTCCCAAGGGTTCTCCCGGTTGAACATATCCACCACAACCGGGTTTGCGCTGACGGTCTCAAGGGCAAGCGGCGTGATGATCTCGCTGCCTGCACGGGTCAGGATGATGCGCACATCCACATCAAGCTTTCTGAGCTTGCTGGCGATGTCGCAGGCCTTGTACGCCGCAATGGAGCCCGTTACGCCGAGCACGACGCATTTCTTTGTCATTTGGTATATTCCTCGGGGAAGACGATATCAAGGACATCCTCGTGCAGTTCTTCCACAGCCACGGAAACGGGGTTGCGGTCCTGCAGCTTTTCATTGTTGCCCACAAGCTGACGGGCACGCTTGGCAACGGTGGTCACCAGCATGTAGCGGCAGCCGACTTTTTCCTGAAGTTCGTTCAGTGCAGGTTTGTTCATCATAGGTCAATCAAGCCTCCTTACAAAAATTCGCAAGATCCGTGCGGCGGCTGACACGCAGGCGCTCCGCAGCAAGGATGGTTTCCACTTCGTTGACGGCATCGGTGAGCACATCGTTCACGACCATGTAGTCGTACTTGGGCAAAAGCTGCATTTCCGCTGCGGCTTCCGCCGTGCGCCGTGCGATGGCCTCCTCCGTTTCGGTGCCGCGGCCCACAAGCCTTGCCTTGAGGGTCTCCATGGAGGGCGGTGCAATGAACACCAGCACCGCTTCCGGTGCGATCTTCTTCACGTTCATGGCGCCCTTTACATCGATCTCCAGCAGGATATCGTTGCCAAGGGCCAGCTGCTCTTCCACATAAGCCCGGGGCGTGCCGTAATAATTCATGCCGAACACATCCATATATTCAAGGAATTCGCCCGCATCGATCATGCGCTTGAACTCTTCCTTGGTCTTGAAGAAATAGCTGACGCCATCCACTTCGCCCGGACGGGGCGCACGGGTGGTGGCGGATACGGAAAGCTTCACCTGCGGATTGCGGGCAAGAAGCTCCTTGCAGACGGTGCCCTTGCCGACGCCGGAGGGGCCGGAAAGGACGATCAGTACGCCTTTGGTATTCTTTGCCATATATAATGAACCTCCGTTATGATTCCGTTTCGGTGCCGATGCGCCCTGCAAGGGTCTCGGGCTGCAGGGCACTTAGTACCACATGCATGCTGTCCATGACCACCACGGCACGGGTGCGCCGCCCGTGGGAAGCATCGATGAGCCTGCTGCGTTCCCTTGCCTCCTGCACCACCCGCTTTGCAGGTGCGCTGTCAGGCGAAACGATGGCAACGATGCGCCCTGCGGCGATCACGTTGCCGAAGCCGACATTCACAAGACGGACTGCCATATTTCCCCCTTCGCACAAAAGGCTATGCGCTGTTATTCGATATTCTGTACCTGTTCGCGGATCTTTTCGATCTCGCCCTTGCCGGCGATCACATGGTTGGTGATCTCCACATCGTTGGCCTTGGAGCCGATGGTATTGAACTCACGGTTCATCTCCTGCACCACGAAATCGAGCCTGCGGCCCGCCGCTTCATCGGAAGTAAGGACGGTGCGCATCTGCGCCACGTGGCTTGCAAGGCGAACAAGTTCTTCATTGATGCTGGCCTTGTCCGCAAAAAGGGCCACTTCCGTTGCAAGACGGGAACGGTCCACCTCCACGGCACCAAGGGCGCTTTCAATGCGCTCGTTGAGCTTGGTGCGGTATTCTTCTACCACAAAAGGCTCACGCTGGCGGATCTTTGCGGCGATGTTTTCAACGGTGGTCACCCTGCCGAGCAGGTCGTTGGAAAGGCGCTCGCCTTCCTCACGGCGCACATGCTTAAGGGCGGTGACGGCACGCAGCGCAGCTTCCTTTGCAAGAGCGATCACGGCATCACGGTCCTCCTCCGCCTCGATGACATCGGTGACATCCGGAAAGCGCATGGCGGTGGTAAGGGTGATATCATCCCGAAGGCCGTACTGCGCGGCAGCCTTTCTGGCAGCTTCAAGGTATGCGCCCATCAGGGATTCATCGATCACAACGGTGCGTGCATCGCTGCGGGTATTGCGGTAATTGAGGTAGATATCCACGTGACCACGGGAAAGCTGTTCGGCGAAAAGATGCCTGAGCGCATCTTCCACAAAGCCGATATGCCTGGGCATACGGAAAGAAAGATCAAGATAGCGGTGGTTGACGCTTTTGAGTTCAACGGTGATCTCCCTGCCGTCGGATGCGGCGGTCGCGCGGCCAAAGCCGGTCATGCTGCTGATCATGCCATGCCTCCAAATTCACACATTTTGACTAATATATTATATCACGTTATCCGTCAAATTGAAACGGGTTTCGGCGAAATCAGCAGCCTTCGGGATAAAGCCTGTAAAGCTCATCCGCACCGGGCGCCTCGATGGGCGTGCCGTCGGAAAAAACGATCTTCTCCCCTTCCGCCCTGCCGATTTTCGCCGCACCGATGCCGATCTCACAAAGCCCCTTGACGAGGGCATCGCCATCCCTGCAGGCGATGAGCATGGCGCCGCTTGAAAGCAGGCGGTAAGGGTCAAGCCCCAGGATCTCGCAGATATGCCTTGTGGCGCTGTGCACGGGAATAGCATCCTTTTCGATGACGATGCCGCAGCCTGCCGCATCCGCCATTTCCCACGCCGCACCAAGCACGCCGCCTTCCGTAACGTCATGCATGGCAACGGCGCCGTGTTTTGCGGCATACAGTCCCTCTTTGACCACGCTGAGATGGGCGGTAAAGGCACGTGCCGCCGCAAGCTCTTCTTCTGGAAGAGCGCCGAGCATGTCCGCAAAGTCGCTCGCAAGGATGGCGGTGCCTTCAAGACCGGCGGTTTTGGTGAGCACAAGATCGCAGCCCGGATACATATCCTTCGCATCGAGGATGCCGTTTTCGCCCGCCTTTGCAAGCACCGTTGCGCAGGTGACCATGCGTGTGACGGAATCGGTGACCTCCGTGTGACCGCCGAGGATCTCCACGTTGGCGTTTTCTGCCGCCTCCGCAAGCTCATCCGCCACAAGGGCGATGTCATCTTCCGTAGCGCAGGGCGGCACCAGCAGCGTCACAAGCAGGCCGATGGGTTCCGCACCTGCAGCCGCCGCATCGTTGCAGCTGACGTTCACGGTCAGCTTGCCAAGGTGATTTTCCGCCGCCGTAATGGGATCGGTGGAAAGAACAGCCAGCCTGCCGCCAAGATCCACCGCCGTGCAGTCCACGCCGATACGGGGCGAACAGACGACCTCCTTGCGGATGTGCCTGAATTTTTTCAGAATCAGCTCATTGAGCTTATCGTTGTCGAGTTTACCAAGACGCATTTCAAATGCCCTCTATCATATCAAAAAATTCCGTTTCGCTCAAAACAGGCACGCCGAGCGTTCTTGCCTTTTCAAGCTTGCTGCCGGCACTTTCACCGGCAATGACATAATCCGTTTTTTTGCTGACGCTGCCGGCGGCCTTTCCGCCGAGCTTTTCGATCAGCCCCTCGATTTCTTTTCTGCCCATGCGCTCCATGGTGCCCGTGACGACAAGCGTTTTGCCGGCGATGGGGCTTTCCCCGGAGGCGGTCTCCTCCGGTTCCGGGGAAACGCCGTGGGCAAGCAGGCGGTCGATCTCCGCCGCAATGGAAGGATCGGAGAAGAAATCGATGATGCTGTTCGCCACGATATCGCCGATATCCTCTACCGCAACCAGTTCTTCAAAAGCTGCGTTTCTGACATTTTCAAGGGTGCCGAAGCGGCGTGCGAGATCCCTTGCGGTCTTGGCGCCCACATTGGGGATACCCACCGCAAACAGGAATGCGCCGAGGGAGCGGTGCTTGCTCGCCTCAAGGGCGTTGAGAAGATTCTGCACCTTCTTTTCCTTAAAGCCCGGCAGCGCAAGGAACTCCTGCGCTCCAAGCTCATAAAGATCGGCAATGCTTGCAAGGCCAAGCTGTTCCACAAGCTGCGCAGCGGTCTTATCGGAAAAGGTTTCGATATCCATGGCATCCCGGGAAGCGTAATGGGAAAGCCTTGCTGCGATCTGCGGACGGCAGGAAAGGGAATTCGTGCAGTAAATGTGCACGCCTCTGTGCTCCACATGGGCACCGCAGGCAGGGCAGCGGGAAGGCTTTTCCACAGGGCGAAGGGGAATGTCCCCCTCCACCGCACTGAGGATCTCGGGAATAACATCGTTGCTTCTTCTTAAAAACACACGGGAGCCGATGCCCACACGCTTGCGCAGGATGTCATCGTAATTGTTGAGCGTTGCATGGCTGATGGTGGCGCCTGCAAGCTCCACAGGCTCAAGGTGCGCACGGGGCGTCAGCTTGCCTGTACGTCCTACTTCCCATGTCACATCACGCACGGTGGTGGTGGTCTCCTCCGCCGCAAACTTATAGGCGATGGCCCAGCGTGGGAAGCGGTCCGTATTGCCGAGGGCTTCACGGGTGGCAAAATCCCGTACCTTGATCACCATGCCGTCGATGAGAAAATCGAGCTTGCCCCGGTTTTCCTCCGCCGCCTCGATGCCGGCGTAAACATCCTCGATGGAATCGTAGGTTTTGTAAAACGGGCTTGTGGGAAGGCCGTTTTCCGAAAGGAATGCGAGCATTTCGCCCTGCTCCTTCAGTTCCGCTCCTTCAAGATAGCCCACGTTGTAAAGATAGCAGCTCAGCCGTCTTTTTGCGGTCACCTTCGGGTCAAGGTTGCGAAGCGCCCCTGCCGCCGCATTGCGGGCGTTTTTCAGCTGTTCGTCCCCTTCAAGGTTCAGCTTTTCAAGAACGCTCAGGCGCATGTAGCACTCGCCCTGCACCTCCATCTTCCCTTTGAAGGGAATGGTGTGAGGGATATCCCGAACCGTCTTGATCTGGGGCAGGATGGCTTCGCCCACGGTACCCTTGCCACGGGTGGCACCCTGTACAAGCTGCCCGTTTTCATAGGTGAGGTTGACGGTCAGTCCGTCGAACTTATACTCAAGTGCATAGCTGACAGGCGGCAGCTGTGCCCCGTTTGCCTCATTGTATTCCGCACGGAGGCGTTCCGCACGTCTGCCCCATTCGATGAGGGCTTCTCTTGTGCGGACCTTGTCCATGCTCCAAAGCCTTGCAAGGTGCTTGTGCTCCTCAAAGGCTGCAAGGGGTGCGCTGCCCACCCGAAGCGTAGGCGAATCGGGCAGAGTGATGCCCGTTTCCTTTTCAAGGGCAAGCAGCTCATCAAACAGCGCATCGTATTCCGCATCGCTCACCTTGGGCGCATCGTAAGCATAATACGCTTCCGCCAGCTCGTTGAGCTTTGCAACGAGTTCCTTCATGCGTTCCTGCATGGGGCATCTCCTTTTTTCTTATTCGTCGATGGGGGTCAGGGGCGCATAGGCTGCGGCAAAGCGTTTTACGCCGCAGGATGCAAAGTCCACGGTCACGGTCATGGCATTGCCGCTGCCGGAGGTCTCAAGCACGGTGCCGTTGCCGAATTTCTCGTGTTTCACCTGCATGTGCTGCGTGAAATTCTTTTTGGAGGGCGCAGCATCGGGCACATGGCGCACTGCAGGCGCAGGCGCTGCCGGAACCGTATCACGGCGGATACCAAAGCCCTGTGCGGAGGCGTATTTCGGCATTTCCGCATCCCGTTTCCAGATGGCACGCTGCTGTTGCTGCTGCATGGGGCGCTGTTCCTGCAGGCACTCCATGAGTTCCTCCGGGATCTCCCCGATAAACCGGGAAGGCTGGTTATAGGCGCTGCTGCCGAAAAGGGCACGCTGCTGCGCATTGATCATATAGAGTTTTTCCCTTGCACGGGTAATGCCCACATAGCAGAGCCTGCGCTCCTCTTCAAGGGCGCCGTGGGTCATATCCATCCGTGCACGGAAGGATGGGAATATGTTTTCCTCCATACCGGAAAGGAACACAACGGGAAATTCAAGACCCTTTGCGCTATGAAGAGTCATAAGCGCAACGGCGCCGTTGCCCTCCTCCATGGCATCGATATCGGAAATGAGCGCCACGTTTTCAAGGAAGGCATTCAGGGCGCTCTCCCCTTCGGGAATATCGCGCTCGATCTCCTTGATGTTGCCCACAAGTTCTTTTAAGTTATCCATGCGGCTTTCAAGCTCGCCCTTTTTATCCTCCGATGCAAGGTGAGCTTCGTATTTGATGCTGTCGATCAAATACGGCACGAAATCCGACAGCGCCATGATGGAGCTCATGGCCATCAGCTCCGCCATGGTATCCGCAAAAGCCTTTACCTTTTTAAGGGTGGCGTTGGTAAGAAGCGCACCGTCCATGGCTGCGATCAGCTGGGACACGCCCCGGGTCTCCGCCGCAAGGCGCAGCTCCTCCACCGCCTTGTCGCCGATGCCCCTTCGGGGCACGTTGATGATACGGGAAAGTGCCACATCATCATTGGGGTTGGCGATGAGGCGCAGATAGGCGAGGATATCCTGCACTTCCTTGCGTTCATAGAAGCGGAAGCCGCCGTATACCTTGTGGGGAATGCCGTAGTTCATGAGCGTGCCTTCCAGCACACGGCTTTGGGCATTCATGCGGTAAAGGATGGCAAAGTCCGCATAGGAACGGCCGTCACGGACGCCTTCCAGTATTTTGCGGCAGATGAAGTTCGCTTCCTCACGCTCCGTGGCGGCAATGTGCCGTTCGATGCGCTCGCCGCCTTCCTGCGCCGTCCAAAGCGTCTTGCGCTTGCGGCTTTGGTTGTTGGAAATGACGGCGTTGGCCGCATTGAGGATCTTTTCCGTGGAGCGGTAATTCTGTTCAAGGCGGATGACCTTTGCGCCCTTGAAGTCCTTTTCGAAGCTCAGAATGTTGCGGATATCCGCACCGCGCCAGCCGTAGATGGACTGGTCATCATCGCCCACCACGCAGATGTTGTTGTGTTCCCGGCAAAGCAGTTCCACAAAGCGGTACTGGGGCATGTTGGTATCCTGATACTCGTCCACCAGCACATAGCGGAACTTGCTGCGGTATTTTTCAAGGATATCCGGATTGCTCTCAAGAAGATGCAGCGTTTTGACGAGAAGGTCGTCAAAATCAAGGGCATTGGCCGCACGAAGCCGCTTTTCATACTGGCGGTACACACGAAGGGTCAGCCCGTCGCCATCCTGATAGGCTTCCTGCAGGTATTCTTCCGGCTTGAGGGACTTGTTCTTCGCATTGGAGATGCGTTCCTTCATTTCACGCTTGGGCATGTTTTTCTCGTTCATGCCCATATCCTTAAGGATGTCCCCGATGACCTTCATCTGGTCCGCATCCGCATAGATGGTAAAGTTCTTTTCATAGCCAAGCCTGTCGCAGTCGATGCGCAGCATTCTGGCACAGCAGGAATGGAATGTGGTCACCCACATATCCTCCGCCCCTTCGCCCACAAGCTGTGCGGCACGTTCACGCATTTCCGCCGCAGCCTTGTTGGTGAAAGTCAGGGCAAGGATATTCCAGGGATGCACGCCATGCTCGATCAGGTTTGCGATACGGTATGTGAGCACACGGGTCTTTCCGCTGCCTGCGCCTGCAAGCACAAGAAGCGGCCCTTCGAGACACTCCACCGCTGCACGCTGTTCCTTATTCAAAACAGAAAGATCCATCATGGGCTTTCCCTCTCTTTTCTTTGGTATGGCTGCCCTGTTCTTTTGAAAAAGCACAGGGCAAATCAATTTATTATACCACACAAACAAAGCTGCCGAAACACCGCAGCCAAGAAATTGACGAAAAAAGAAAAAGCGCCTTATCATCAAAGGCGCTTTTTGCGTTTATTCTTTTAGAACAGACCGGAAATGTTGCCGTCCGCATCCACATCGATCTTTTCGGCGGCAGGTACCTTCGGCAGACCGGGCATGGTCATCACATCGCCGGTATAGACCACGATGAAGCCTGCGCCGGAGGAGACCTTCAGGTCACGCACGGTAACGGTGAAGCCTTCGGGTGCGCCGAGGAGCGTCGGATCGTCGGAGAAGCTGTACTGGGTCTTGGCAACGCAGATGGGCAGCTTTGCAAGGCCGATGCTCTCAAGCAGCTTTTCCTTCTTTTCCGCCGCCGGCATAAAGCGCACATCCGCACCGCGGTATACCTTCTTCACCAGCGCCTGCATCTTTTCACGCAGCGTCATATCAAGATCGTAAGCATGGCGGAATTCGTTCTTCTCTTCGCAGAGCTTCACCACTTCTTCCGCAAGGGCTTTGGCACCTTCGCCGCCCTTTGCCCAGCCTTCGCAGAGCACTGCCTTCACGCCCTGCTTTGCGCAGAGTGCCTGCAGAAGCTCGATCTCCGCCACGGTATCCGCCGGGAAGCGATTCACCGCCACAACAGCGGGAAGACCGTAGGTTTCACGGATGTTCTTCACGTGGCGGAAGAGGTTCACAACGCCCTTTTCAAGAGCATCGAGATTTTCCTTGGAAAGCTCGGTCTTGGCAACGCCGCCGTGCATCTTGAGGGCACGGATGGTGGCGACCACCACCACCGCAGAGGGCTTGATGTCTGCCATGCGGCACTTGATATCGAGGAATTTTTCCGCACCGAGATCCGCACCGAAGCCGGCTTCGGTAACAACGTAATCCGCAAGGCGCTGTGCGGTCTTGGTGGCAATAACGCTGTTGCAGCCGTGGGCGATGTTTGCAAAGGGGCCGCCGTGGATGAAGGTGGGCGTATGGGCAAGGGTCTGCACAAGGTTGGGCTTAATGGCATCCTTCAGAAGGGCTGCCATGGCGCCGTGTGCCTTGAGATCCGCCGCAGTGACGGGCTTGCCTGCACGGGTATAGCCGACGATGATGCTGCCGAGGCGGTTCTTAAGATCCTGCAGGTCTGCACTCAGGCACAGAACAGCCATCACTTCGGAAGCAACGGTGATCTCAAAGCCATCCTCACGGGGCATGCCGTTGGGGCTGCCGCCAAGGCCGCTGACGATGCTGCGAAGCTGGCGGTCGTTCATATCCACAGCACGCTTCCAGCTGATGCGCTTGACATCGATATCAAGGGCATTGCCCTGCTGAATGTGGTTGTCGAGCATGGCGGCAAGCAGGTTGTTTGCCGCACCGATGGCATGCATATCGCCGGTGAAGTGGAGGTTAAGGTCTTCCATGGGAACGACCTGTGCATGGCCGCCGCCTGCAGCGCCGCCCTTCACGCCGAATACCGGCCCGAGGGAGGGTTCACGCAGGGCGATCATGACGTTCTTGCCGATGGCTGCAAGACCGTCGCCGAGGGCAACGCTCGTGGTGGTCTTGCCTTCACCCGCCGGGGTGGGGGTGATTGCGGTAACAAGGATGACTTTGCCGTTCTTGCTGCCTTCGGGAAGCTTTTTGAGGTCTACCTTTGCTTTATAACGTCCGTAGTACTCAAGGGCCTCCTCCGGGATACCGGCAGCCGCCGCAATGTCCTGCACCGGCAGAAGTTCCGCTGCCTGTGCGATCTGAAGGTCGCTCAAATATTCCATGTGTGCCTCCTTAAAAAATATATAAATTTTTTCAAACGATGAAAAAGTGTGCAAATTGGTATTACCTTCACACACATTTAACAGCATATCATACTACCATAAGAAAAGCAACCCACCGAAAGAAATGCTATAAAAATTTTTTATCTCTTTTTTCAAAAAAACAGCCTTTTCGTCTTTTCTATGCAGCAAAAAGAAAAACGCTCCGCAGTTCACAAAGGAACTGCGGAGCATTTGTATCTGTTTTAATGTTTTTCGGGATCTTTGAAATATTTACGGTTGCTTCTGTAGGAGAACACCGCACAGCAAAGCGCACCCGCAATGCTGATGCCCGTCCAGATCCCGGTGAGCCATCCGGGCACATTGCTGCCGAAGAAGCCGAGCGATCCGTAAAACGCAAACACCGCTGCCCAGCCGAAGCTGACAAAGGCATTTTCCCGGCACCAAAGCCGCCTGAGCGCAGGGTTATCGATGGCGGCACGGGCTGTAGGCGGTGTATATTTGCCAAGAAGCATCAGCACGCCCTGTCCAATCATCCAAAGAGCGGCAAGGTAAAGCACAGCTGTGACCATAAAGATCCCTTTCTTATGCACGCAGCTGGGCGCCCAGCTTTTCACCGAGAGTATCGATGACGCACTTCATCCCCTGCTGGATCTCATCGCCGGTGAGGGTATGATCCGCTGCGGAAAGTGCGAAGGAGTAAGCCATGCTCTTCTTCCCTTCCGGAATGCCGACACCGCGGTAAACGTCAAAGAGTTCCACATCGCCGATGGTCAGCGCCACGGGTGCCGATGCGATGGCTGCTTTCATTTCGGCAGCGGTCACGCTCTCTTCCACCACAACGGCGATATCAAGGGTGACCTTCGGGAAGCGGGGCAGCGCCTGATAGGTGCGCTTGCCGCCCTTATGGGCACGCAGCTTCTCCACGCTGATCTCCGCATAGTAGACCTTCTGCGGAATGCTCCATGCTTTCTGCACCTTGGGATGGATGGCGCCGCACTCGCCGATCACTTCGCCGTCCGCAAGGATAAGCGCCTTCTGACCGGGCTGGAAGTATTCGCCGCCGCCTGCCACGATGCTGTAGCCCTCCAGCATGTTGAAGGACTCAAGCAGCGCTTCGATGCTGCCCTTGAGGGTGAAGAAATCTTCTTCCTCGCCTGCGTAGGCAATGCCGATGAGCTTGCGCTCTTCGGGAAGATCATCGTTGTTGTCAAAGTGTACGTTGCCGACCTCGAAGAAACGGGTCTGACCGGTCTTGCGGCCGTAGTTGCGGGCAACAGAATCGAGCACGCCTGCAAGCAGGGTGGTGCGCATCAGGCTCTGATCCTCACCGAAGGGGTTGAGGAGCTTCACCGCAAGGCGTTTTTCATCGCCTTCGGGAATGCGGAGCGCATCGAGCGCAGCGGGGCCGGTGAAGTTGTAGTTGTACATTTCACAGCAGCCTTCGTTGACAAGAAGATCCTTGATGGCATCCTCATCGCGAAGGTCATCGCCCACACGGCCGCGGAAGGTCTGACCGTTCATCAGCGTCGGGGGAATGTTGTCGTAGCCGTAGATGCGGCCCACTTCCTCTGCGATATCCCAGTCCGCTTCGATGCCGCTTTCGATATCGGTACGGAAATGGGGTACATCCACACGAAGGATGTCGCCGATGACCTCTGCGGAGATATTGATGGTGCCGAGCATCTTCACCATATCTTCGGGGGCAATGGCGGTGTTGAGGATCTTGTTCACATGGGCATAGTCCACATCGATCACACGGGGGGATACATCCGCCGCACAAACATCGATGGGCTCGCCGATGATCTTGCCGGCCTTGAGCTCATCCACAAGCTCAATGGCACGCTCAAGGGCAAGGTATGCGTTCACGGGCTCCACGCCCTTGATGAAGCGTGCCGCCGCATCCGTCACATGGCGGAGTTTGCGGGTGGTGGCACGGATGTTGCTGCCCTTGAAAGCAGCCGCTTCAAACAGGGTAGCCTTGGTGTTTTCGGTGATCTCGGAGTTTTCGCCGCCCATCACACCTGCGATGCCAACGCCCTTCTCGGGGTCGGCAATGAGGAGCATATCGGGGGTCACGGGGCGTTCCTTGCTGTCAAGAGTGGTGACGACTTCGCCTTCATGGGCGTTGCGCACAACGATGTGCCCATCCTTCACGCAGGCAAGGTCGAAGGCATGCATGGGATGACCGTACTCCACAAGCACATAGTTGGTGATGTCAACGATGTTGTTGATGGGGCGCATACCCACCGCCTTCAGGCGGCGCTGCATCCACTTGGGGGAAGGCTCAATGACAAGATCGGTGACCACACGGGCGGAATAACGGGGGCAAAGCTCCGTGTTTTCCACGGTAACGGAAGCATAGTCCGCACTGTTGCCCTCGCCTGCCACCTTGCGGATCACGGGCTCTGCGAATTTCTGGCCGAGGGCTGCCGCCGCTTCACGGCAGATGCCGATGATGCTCTGGCAATCCGCACGGTTGGGGGTCAGTTCGATATCGAAGATGATATCATCCATGCCGATGGCTTTTTCGATGCTCTCGCCAAGGGTAAGATCGCCGTTAAGGATCATGATGCCGTATACTTCGGCGCCGGGATAATCCGCTTCCGTCAGGCCGAGTTCCTTGCCGGAGCAGAGCATGCCGTAGCTTTCAACGCCGCGCATTTTGGTAGGCTTGATCTCGATGCCGCCAACGAGCTTTGCACCGTCAAGGGCAACGGGAACAAGAGCGCCTTCAAAGACATTCGTGGCGCCGGTCACAATGGTAAGCGGCTCTGCTGCGCCCACATCGATGGTGCAGATCTGCAGCTTGTCCGCATTGGGATGCTTTTCAAGAGCGGTGATGCGGCCCACGACAACGCCGGAAACGCCGGGCATCTCATCGAGGATATCCGCAACTTCAAAGCCGCGCCACATCATGCGCTCCACGAATTCCTCGGGAGTCACATTCCATTCCACATAATCTTTGAGCCAACTAAGAGGCAGTTTCATAGTTCAATCCCTCCCTTAGAACTGACGCAGGAAGCGTGCATCGTTTTCATACTCAAGGCGGATATCGGTGATGCCGTACTTGAGGCTCGTGACACGGTCAACGCCGATGCCGAAGGCGATGGCTTTCCACTCCTTCGGATCAAGACCGCAGTTTTCAAGCTCGTGCGGATTGGTGACGCCGCAGCCGAGGATCTCGATCCAGCCGGTGCCTTTGCACACACGGCAGCCCTTGCCGCCGCAGATGGAGCAGGAGATGTCCACCTCAGCGGAAGGCTCCGTGAAGGGGAAATAGCTGGGGCGGAAACGGGTGCGCACATCCTCGCCGAACACGGCGTGCACGAAGGTATCAAGGGTGCCCTTGAGGTCTGCAAGGGTGATGTCCCTGTCCACCACAAAGCCTTCCATCTGCATGAAGACGGGGCTGTGGCTGGCATCCACTTCGTCAACACGGAACACACGGCCGGGCATAACAAGGCGGAACGGCGGCTTCAGGTTCAGAAGCGCACGGGCCTCGCAGGGGGAGGTATGGGTGCGCAGCACCACTTTGTCATTGATGTAGAAGGTATCCTGCATATCACGTGCCGGGTGATCGAGGGGCAGGTTCAGCTTCGTGAAGTTATAGTCGTCGTATTCCACTTCGGGACCGCCGAAGGTGGTGAAGCCCATGCCGATGAGCGCATCGCGGATCTCACGGTAGGTACGGGTCATGGGATGCAGATGGCCCTTGGGTGCCTTGCGCTTGCCGGGCTCGGTCACATCGAGAGCTTCCGCCGCAAAGCGCTTTTCCATCATGATCTCAGCGATCTCTTCCCTGCGCTTGCCGATGGCTTCTTCAAGTTCCTTCTTGACGGCGTTGGATGCCTGACCAAGCTTTGCACGCTGTTCCTTATCAAGCTTGCCCATGGTGCGCAGGATCTCCGTCAGTGCGCCGTTGCGGCCAAGAACGGAAACGTTGAGCGCCTCAAGCTCTTTTTCATCCTGTACCTCAGCAAGACGTGCCAACGCATCCTGCCGGATCTTTTCCAATGCTTCGTTCATACGAACCTCCGTATAAAATAATAAGCGCGCCTCGTTCAAGGGACGAAGGCGCGCTCGTGGTACCACCCTGATTCGCCCTGCACCGAAACGGGCAGAGCCTTTCCTGCTGTAACGGGCATACCCGGCACCGACTACACACCGCCGTTGCGGCTTCCCCGGTGCGGCTTGGGAGGGAACTTGCTGCACCGCCCCTTCATAGACCGCTTCCAGCTGTGCGGCCCTCTCTGGAACGAACAAACGGCGCTTTTTCTCCTTCATCGCCTATATTGCTTTGTGCATCATAGCACAAATCCCGCCGGATTTCAACGGGATTTCAAAAAGCAGCATGGACTTTCACCCGCCTTTATGGTTTAATTCTGACAAAAGAAGCGAAAGGAACGCCGCCATGGACCATGAAGCCATTCTCGCTGCGCTGCGGGACAACCGCTACGAAGCCCGTTATTTTCAAACAAAGGAAGAAGCCGCCGCTTATTTGAACGAGACCCTTGACGGCGCCGAGATCGGCTTTGGGGACTCCGGCACCATCGCCGCCATGGGGCTTGCGAAGTCTCTTGCTGCCCACAACACGGTAACAGACCCCTCGCAATATCCGGATATCAGGGATTTTGTGGCTGTGGGCAAAAAATGCCTTACCACGGAATACTTCCTTACCTCCGTCAATGCCATGACCGAAAGCGGCATCCTCGTCAACATGGACGGCACGGGCAACCGGGTAGCAGGCTCCCTTTTCGGGCACAAAAAGGTGTTTTTTGTTGTTGGAAGGAACAAGATCTGCCCTACGCTGGAGGATGCCGTTTACCGTGTGCGCAACGTGGCAGCCCCTCGCAATGCGCAGCGCTTTGGAAAAAAGACGCCCTGCGCCGTAAAGGGCGACAAATGCTATGACTGCAAAAGCCCGGAGCGCATCTGCAACGGTCTTGTGATCCACTATAAAAAAATGAGCAACATGGAGATGGAAGTGATCCTGATCGATGAGGATCTCGGTCTTTAAGCCAAAGAGCCTGCTTTTTCAACAGCATAGAAACACGCAAAAGCGCTGCCCAAAGGGCAGCGCTCCTGGTTTCATCAGATTGTGTGACCGTCTTATTTCTCGACGATACGCTCAGTGACCTTCGCAGCCTTACCAACGCGATCGCGGAGGTAGTAGAGCTTAGCGCGGCGCACTTCGCCGTGACGGACGACTTCGATGCGGCCGATACGGGGGCTGTTGTAGGGGAAAGTCCTCTCAACGCCTACGCCGTAGGACATTCTGCGCACGGTGAAGGTCTTGCGGATGCCGCCGCCCTGCTGCTTGATGACGATGCCCTCGAAGTTCTGGAGACGTTCGCGCGTACCTTCAACAACCTTTACGTATACGCGGACGGTGTCACCGATCTCGAGCTTGGGGAGGTCGGTACGCAACTGTTCTTTTTCAAGTTCCCTGATGATGTCAGCCATTTTTAGCTTTCTCCTTTCATAGACGTTCATGAAGGATAACCCCACATTGGACCGCCCGTTTTTTACCGGATAGCATTATACCATGTCCTTGCCCGGATTGCAAGGCATTTTTTGCTTATTTTTCTGGGTTTTTCAGCGTTTCAAGGAAACGCCTGTCGTGCTTGTCAAGGGTGGCTTTATCAAACTGCGCAAAGAGTTCCGGCCGGCGTTCAAAGGTGATGCGCAGCGATTGCTGACGCCGCCAGCGGTCAATGTGTGCATGGTTGCCGTTAAGAAGCACTTCCGGCACCTTCTTGCCCCGGTATTCCGCCGGGCGGGTATACTGAGGGTATTCAAGCAGCCCTGCGCTGAAGGATTCCTCCTCCGCAGACTGGCTTGAACCGAGCACCCCGGGAATGAAGCGTGACACGCAGTCCGCCAGCACCATGGCAGGCAGCTCGCCGCCGGTGAGCACATAATCGCCGATGGAAAGCTCAAGGTCCATCTCCTCCATCGCCCGCTCATCGATGCCCTCGTAGTGACCGCAAAGAAGCAGCAGATGCTCTTCCTTCGCAAGTTCCCTTGCAAGGGCGGTGGTCAGAGTTTTGCCCCTCGGCGCCATCACGATGCGCTTCGCCTTGTGATCGGGGTCCACCGCATCAAGGCAGGAAAGGATGGGCTGCGCCATCATCACCATGCCGGCACCGCCGCCGAAGGGATAATCATCGGTGTTTTTATGTTTGCTTTCGGAATGATCCCGGATATTGTGCAGCCGGAAATCAAGGATCCCCTTTTCCTGCGCCCTGCCAAGCATGCTGGCGCCGAATACGCCGGGGAACATTTCCGGAAAGAGGGTCAGCACATCAATCTTCAAACAGGCCGACCTCCTTGAGCACAGCCGCATCAAGAAGGATGCGCTTTGCGGTCACATCCACATCCGTCAGCAGCTTTTTGAGCGCCGGGATGAGGAGCGTTTTTTCGCCCTTGATGACATAAACATCGTTGGCGCCGGTCTCCAGCACCTGCTGCAGCTTACCGTAGCAGGCACCGTCGGTGTCGAACACCTCGCAGCCGATGAGATCCACCACAAAATAGCGGCCCTTAGGCAGCTTGACAGCGTGGGCCCTGTCCACGCAAAGGTACACGTTGCGGAGCATTTCCGCATCGTCCCTGCTGTGCGAACAGGAAAGGGATGCGTAGACCGCATCCTCCTTTACGCCCACATCAGAAACCGTGACGGGCTCATAGCGCCCGTCACGTTCCAAATATGCTTCTTTCAGTTTTGCGTAACGCCGAAGGTCGTCGGACAGCGGCATCATTTTCACCGCTCCGTGCACACCGTGAGGGCGTACGATCAAACCAACACGCAGATATTCCATCAGATGATCTCTACGATATACTTTTTGTTTTCCCGGATGGACGCAGCCTTTACAACGGTGCGGATCGCCTTGGCGATGCGGCCCTGCTTGCCGATGACCTTGCCCATATCTTCCGGCGCAACGGTAAGTTCAATGATCGTGGCACGGTCGTCTTCCTTTTCCACGACCTTCACTTCTTCCGGCTTATCCACGAGATTCATTGCGATATACTTGACCAGTTCTCCCATGGTCTGCCTCCCTGCTGCGGTTGTTTCCGTGCCGATCACTGGATCGCACCGGTCTTCTTGAGCAGACCGCGTACGGTGTCGGTGGGCTGAGCGCCGTTCTTGATCCACTGCTGAGCCTTCTCGACATCGACCTTGATCTCAGCGGGGTTGGCGATGGGGTTGTAGTAACCGATCTCCTCAACGAAAGCGCCGTCACGGGGAGCGCGGGAATCCGCAACTACGATGCGATAGAAAGGAGCCTTCTTGGCGCCCATCCTGCGAAGCCTGATCTTAAGCATAAGTGTGTTCCTCCTGAAAATTCTTTTTTATATTTGTTTTAGTTTTTCTATGTCGAAAACGGAAAACCGTTATCGTCCTTTGTTAAAAGCCGAAGGGGAAGCGTTTCTTGCCCTTCTTGAAGCGGCCGCCCTTGCTCATGTTGGTGAGCTGCTTCATCATTTTGCGGGAAGCTTCGAACTGATTGAGAAGCCTGTTCACTTCCTGAATGGAAGTGCCGCTGCCCCGTGCGATGCGCTTTCTGCGGCTGGCGTTGATGATATCGGGCTTACGGCGTTCCTGCGGCGTCATGGCACGGATGATCGCTTCCATGCGTGCGGTCTGCTTTTCGTCGATCTCCACATTGCCGAGCTTTGCCGCATCCATTCCCGGGATCATGCCGAGGATGTCCTGCATGGAGCCCATGCTCTTCATCTGCTGGAACTGATCAAGGAAGTCTTCCAAAGTGAATTCCGCCTTGCGCATCTTGCTTTCAAGTTCCGCAGCCTTTTTCTCATCAAAGGCGCTCTGTGCCTTTTCGATGAGGGTGAGCACATCGCCCATGCCGAGGATACGGGAAGCCATGCGGTCCGGGTGGAAGGGCTCGATATCGGTGAGTTTTTCGCCGATGCCGCTGAACTTGATGGGCTTGCCGGTGACGGCTTTGACGGAAAGCGCCGCACCGCCTCGGGTGTCGCCGTCAAGCTTCGTGACGATGACGCCGGTAAGTTCCAGCGTTTCGTTGAAGGATTTGGCAACGTTGACCGCATCCTGACCGGTCATGGCGTCGATCACAAGCAGGATCTCTGCCGGGTTCACTGCCTCTTTCACGGCGGCGATCTCCGCCATCATGTCGCCATCGATGTGAAGGCGGCCGGCAGTATCGATGATCACAAGATCCTTGAGATTGCGGTTTGCGTGCTCAATGGCCAGCTTTGCCGTTTCAACGGGATCGCTCTGCCCCCGTTCAAATACGGGAACGCCCACCTTTTCACCCACCACCTGCAGCTGCTTGATGGCAGCAGGGCGGTAAATATCGCAGGCGACGAGCAGCGGGGATTTGCCGTAATGCTTCTGCAGATAAGCGGCAAGCTTGCCCGCCATGGTGGTTTTACCGGCGCCCTGAAGACCTGCGAGCAGAATGACCGCCGGGGTACGGGAACCGAATTCCAGCTTTGCATTGGTGCCGCCCATCAGCTTTGTCATCTCTTCGTTGACGATCTTGATGACCTGCTGACCGGGGGTGAGGCTTTCAAGCACCTCCGCACCGACGGCACGTTCCGTGACCGTGTTGACGAAGCTCTTGACCACCGTGAAGTTGACGTCCGCCTCAAGCAGCGCCAGCTTGACCTCGCGCATTGCTTCTTTTACGTCTTTTTCACCGAGCTTGCCCTTGCCGGAAAGCTTTTTGAATACGTTCTGCAGTTTCGAAGAAAGACCTTCAAACGCCATGTTTATTCCTCGATCATATCGTAAAGTTCATTGATGGTTGCCTGAAGCGGCTGCTTTTCCGCTTCGCTCAGGGGAAGGGCCTTGAGCTGCTCCCTAAGGGAGAGAAGCCCCTGTTCAAGGCGAAGGCTGCGCTTCATCATGCCGAGCTTTTCTTCGAGCTCGTAAAGCTGCTCCTCTGCCCGTTTGAGCGCATCGCGCACGCCCTGCCGGGAAATGCCTTCCCGCTCGGCGATCTCCGCAAGGGAGCAATCCTCGCCAAGGTGCTGTTCCATCAGCGTCAGCTGCCGCTCCGTGAGCATGGGCCCGTAATAGCCGAGAAGGCAGCTTAATTCCACGTGTTTTTCCATATTTGCGCTCCGCTGTAAAGGTTTTTTACTTTACACCTATGCCATTATACCGAAAACGGCGAAAAAGTCAAGCTTTTTTCCGTTTTTTCAGGCGAACGGCTTCTTTTTTCTTTTTCTCCTCCCGTTCCCGTTTCAAAACAAGGAGCATGCGCCTGCAGCTTAAAAATGCATATGCCGCCGCAAACAGCGAAAGGGCGATGTTAAGGCACATGAGCCCCGTCAGAAGATACACAAACGCCGGCAGCACCGTGACGGTCATCCGCTGCCATGGCTCAAAGGTACGGTTTGATACAAGATAGTAAATGCCGAAGAAGCCCACGTTCACCGCCGCACAAAGCGCCGCCAGCAGCATCCAGACCACCGCAAGCTCCGCACTTGAAAAGCCGAAGTAAAAGGGACCGATATCAAGGCACATCAGCACGCCGGTGCCGCCGAGGCAAAGCCCCTCCGCCCAGCCGGAAACGGTATCGGGATCGTGCTGCAGTTCCTTGTTTCCCGCCTTGCCGAAAGAAGCACAGTACCGGGGCAGGAACATGGCAAAAAACGCAATGGCGCTCCAGAATGAAATGCCGATCATGACAGGATCCTCCTCAAAAAATGACCGGCAGCAAAGGCTGCCGGTTTCCATTCGTTGTTATGCGCCGATGAGCGCCCGTGCGAAATCATCCGCATCAAAGGGCTGCAGATCGTCAATGCCTTCGCCCACGCCCACAAAGCGCACAGGGAGGCCAAGTTCCTGCTTGATGGCAACGGTCATACCGCCCTTTGCGGTGCCGTCAAGCTTGGTGAGCACAACGCCGGTCAATCCGGCGGATTCGCCGAATACCCGTGCCTGTGCAATGGCGTTCTGACCCGTGGTGGCGTCAAGCACAAGGAGCACCTCCGTGTGTACGCCCGGAAGTTCCTTTGCGATAACACGGCGGATCTTTTCAAGCTCGCTCATCAGGTTCTTTTTGTTGTGAAGGCGCCCTGCCGTATCGCAAAGCAGCAGATCGCAGCCCTTTGCCTTAAAGGATGCGATGGCATCGAACACCACCGCCGCAGGGTCTGCGCCCTCGCCGTGCTTCACGATGGGCACATCCGCCCGTTCCGCCCACACGGTGAGCTGTTCCGCCGCCGCCGCACGGAAGGTATCCGCCGCCGCCATCATGGGCACACGGCCTTCAGCTTTATAATACGCCGCCATTTTGCCGATGGAGGTGGTCTTACCCACACCGTTCACGCCGACGATGAGCAGCACCGCCTTTTCGCCGGCAGGAATAAAGCCTTTTTCCGGACGCATGGCATCCGCAAGGATGTTCGCCAGCGCTTCCCTCGCCTCGGTACGGGTCTTGATCTTTTCTTCCTTGATCTTTGCACGCAGCTGTTCCTGCAGCGTATCCGCCGTTTCCATGCCCATATCGGCAATGATCATGGCTTCTTCGAGTTCCTCGTAGAAATCGTCGTCAATGCGCTCATCCCCAAGGAAGATCCCTGCAAGAAGACCGCCGCCGGTCTTGGAAAGGCCTTTCTTCAGCTTCTCAAAAAATCCGTTTTTTTTCTTTTCCATCTTTCCTCGCTTTCCCGCCCGTTACGCAATTTCATTGAACCTGGCGGAGACTATTTTGGAGATACCCTTTTCCTCCATCGCCACGCCGTAAAGGGCGTTGCATACTTCCATGCTGCCCTTCCTGTGGGTGATGAGGATAAACTGTGTGTTTTCACTGTAGCGTTTCACGTATTCCGCAAAGTTGGAAACGTTCACTTCGTCAAGGGAGCTTTCGATCTCATCAAGGATGCAGAAAGCCGTGGGTTTGAGCTTCAAAATGGCGAACAGCAGCGCAATGGCCGTCAGCGCACGCTCGCCGCCCGAAAGCAGCGAAAGCAGCTGCAGCTTCTTTCCCGGGGGCTGGGCGATGATATCGATATCGCAGTTGAGGATATCCTTTTCATCGGAAAGGATCAGCTCCGCCTTGCCGCCGCCGAAAAGCTCCGTGAAAGTGGTGGTGAAGTTTTCGCCGATGCGGTCGAACTGCTTGCGGAATTCCGCCTCCATGGTGGTCACAAGCTCTGCGATGAGAGTCTGCAGATCCGCCTCCGCCTTGGTGAGGTCTGCGCACTGGGTGCTGAGGCTTTCAAAGCGCTCCTTGACGTTCTTGTAGTCTTCGATGGCGCTCACATTCACATCGCCGAGGGCACGGATGGCTTTTTTCAGCTCATCCACCTTCATATGGGATGCGGTGATGGCGATCTGCCGCCTGAAGGGCAGCGCATTTTCGTAGGTAAGCTCGTAATCCTCCCAGATGCGGTCCTGCATGGTCTTGAGTTCCATCTCCGCACGGTTCTCGTTAAGCTCCGCCCTGTGGCGGCGCTCCCGCATATCGGAAAGATCGGCGCTGATGCTCTCACGCCTTGCACGAAGCTCATCGAGGGCAAGAAGGTGCTTCGCACGCTCTTCTTCCATGGCGTGGAGCCTGTCCGTATGGGCATTGACCTCCTCACGCTCTGCGCTGATGTCCACATCCATGCCTTTGAGTTCTTCCTGCATGGCTTCGAATTTGCGGAGCGACTCCTCCGCCGCCTTTGCATCCGCTTCCACATCCGCACCGATGCGTGCAAGCTCCCTCTGCATACGGGAAAGCTCGCTTTGGGCGGCGCCCCGTTCCTTTTCAAGCGCCATCAGCGAAACACGCTGCTCCGTAGCGGTCTCGTTCTCCGCAGCGTGAGCATTTCTCAGCTCCGCAAGCGCCTGCTGGGAACGGCGGATATCCTCCTGCGTGGCGAAATTGCCTTCCTCAAGGCCTTCCCTTGCTTCTTCCGCTTCCTGCCGCTGGGCATCGATATCCTCGATGTTGTCACGGATCTGCGTCCGTTCAAGGGCGGCTTCCTCCAGCGCCTCACGGCTTTCATCCACATATTTTTTGATGATGTCCAGCTTTTCACGCTGGGTGGCAAGCTCCACATCCTTTTTATGCAGCATTTCCGCTGCCGCCGCCACCGCCGCATTTGCCCCGTCAAGGGAGGCTTCCGCCGCTGCGGCTTCATCGTTTTTCACCTGCAGCTGTTCCGCAAGGCTAAGCATGCGCTTTTTGAGTTCTTCGATCTCACGTTCACGGCCGATGAGGCTGAATTCCCTCTTCTGCACGCTGCCGCCGGTCATGGCGCCGCCGGGGTTGATGATATCGCCCTTGAGCGTTGCAATGCGGAAAGCGCCCTTTGCACGCTTGTTGATGGCGATACCTGCATCAAGATCACGGACGATGACGGTCCTGCCGAGGAGGTTCTCCGCCACGCCCCTGTATTTTGCATCATACCCCACAAGCTCGCTGCCGATGCCGATAAAGCCGTCCACCCGGCAGGCATCCCGTTCCGCACCGTCGAGCACACGGGGGCGCATGGCGGAAATGGGCAGCAGCGTTGCCCTGCCGTATTCCCTGCGCCTGAGGTATTCGATCACATATTTTGCATCCTGTTCCGTGGGGGTCACGATGTTCTGCAGCGCAGCGCCGAGCGCCATTTCCACCGCCGTTTCGTATTCCTTCGGCACACGGAGAAGCTCCGCCACAACGCCTTCTATGCGCTTTTTGAGTTCCATATCACGGGCGCTGTCACGAAGCACGTTGCGCACGCTGGCATAATAGCCCTCGTGTGCACGCTTCATTTCCTCCAGCACCTTCAGGCGGCTTTTGCCTGCCTCGGTCTGCTGTTCCATGGTGCGCACGGCTTCCCTTGCCTGCCGCATCCGCTCGTTGGTCTCATTGAGGGCATTGATGGCAGCCGCACGCTTTGCGGCAGCATCGCTGCGCATGGTCTCCACCGCATCGAACTGCTGCTTTGCGGCGGCATATTCCGCTTCAAGCCCTGCTGCCTTTTCCCTGAGGGCTGCTTCCTCATCATCGATAGAAAGAAGCCGCTGCTCCAGCGTGCCCCTGATGGCTTCAAAACGGGAAAGCATGCTCTTTGCATCGGCGATGCGGTTCATGGCTTCGATCATTTCCCGTTTCTGCCGCTCAAGGTTTTCTTCCTTTTCCCCGATCTCCGCAGCCATGGCAGCCAGCTTTTCGCTCTGCAGGCGGAAATTCTCCCTCTCCGCATCCAGGCTGCCGGCGTTTTCCGCAATATTCTTTTCAAGGGCTGCGATGGATTCCATCAGCGCACGGGATGCGGTCTCGTTTTCCGCCCTGCGGCTCTGCAGCCGTTCCCTGTCTTTTAAAAGGTTCTCCATCCTTTCCCGGAACACACGGGATTCACCGCTCTTCGCTTCCACGGCACTCGTCAGCTGCAAAAGCTCGTTCTGCAGCTCGCTGATCACGCCGGAAAGGGCACGTTCACGCTCCTCCTCCGCCGCACAGTCCGCACCGAGGCTCGATTCAAGCGCCGCACCCGTTTCGATCTCCGAGGCAAGCTGAGAAAGCGTCTCCCCCAATGTGCGGAGCCGCTCGTTGAGTTTATCGTATTGATAAAGGAAAACGTTGATCTCGATCTCTTTTAATTCGTCACGCAGGCGCAGGTATTCCCTTGCGGCAGCGCTCTGCTCCTCAAGGGGTCCTACCTGATTGCCGAGCTCCTCGAGGATGTCCCCGAGGCGCTGCAGGTTTTTCCTTGTATTATCCAGCTTTCGCTCTGCCTCTTCCTTGCGCACACGGTATTTCATCACGCCTGCCGCTTCTTCAAAGACATTGCGCCTTTCGCTGGATTTATTGGAGAGGATCTCCTCTACCCTGCCCTGCCCGATGATGGAGTAGCCTTCCTTGCCGATGCCCGTATCCCGGAACACCTCGCCGATATCCTTCAGGCGGCAGTTTGTGCGGTTCAAAAGGTATTCGCTTTCGCCGCTGCGGTAAACACGCCGTGTTACGGTGACCTCCGTGTATTCGGTATTGAGTTTGCCGTCGGTATTGTCGAAGGTCAGAGAGACTTCGCAGTAGGCAAGGGGCTTTTTCTGCTCCGTTCCGTTGAAGATGATATCCTCCATTTTGGAACCTCGCAGCGCCCTTGCGCTCTGCTCGCCCAGCACCCAGCGCACCGCATCCGCAATGTTGCTTTTGCCGCTGCCGTTGGGGCCTATGATCGCCGTGATACCGTTTTCAAACTCGATCTCCGTTTTGCGGGCAAAGGATTTGAACCCATTGATCTCAAGTTTAACAAGTTTCACTGTTTATACCAAACTTTCTTTTGATTCCTGATGCGGCTTGATCTCCCCAAAGGCGATCAGCGCCGCCCTTGCGGCCTGCTGCCCCGCTTCCTGCTTGGTGCGGCCTTCGCCTTCGCCGGCGGCTTCCCCGGCGATCATCACCCGCATGGAAAAGGTCTTGTTGTGATCGGGCCCCGTTGAGCCGCAAAGTTCATAGACGATCTGCCCCATATGGCGCTTTTGCACATATTCCTGAAGCATAGTTTTATGATCCTTGATGAGCCGGCCTGCAAGGGAATCCTCCACGCTTTTGCAAACAAAGCGCATAATGAACCCTTTGGCGATCTCCATGCCTCCGTCAATGTACAAAGCGCCGATCACCGCCTCCACCGCATCGGAAAGGATGGACGGCTTTTCCCGGCCGCCGGAATGGTCCTCACCCCTGCCAAGCAGCAGCATCGCCCCGAGACCGTATTCCTTCGCCACCTCGAAAAGCGCAGCTTCACACACGGCCTGTGCACGAAGGCGTGTCATGGCACCCTCATCGTTATCCGGGAAACGGGTGTAAAGGTATTCGCTGGTGCAAAGTTCCAGCACCGCATCCCCCAGAAACTCAAGGCGCTCATTGTGTGCGCTTGCACGGCCGTCACCTTTTACATAGGAAGTGTGAGTCAGCGCAGTGTCAAGAAGGCTGAGGTCGCGGAAGCTGTACTGCAGCTTTTCTTCCAGCTCCTGCAGCGTTTTTCTGCGTATAAATTCCACGTTTTCACCTCCGCATGCCAAAAACCCGCATCTGCGATGCGGGTATCGGCTTACTGATTTTATTTTTTGATATACTGAACGATATCGCCCACTGTGCGGATCTTGGGCAGATCATCATCGGGGATCTGCACGCCGTATTCGGCTTCAAGGTCCATAATGAGCTCCACGATATCAAGAGAATCGGCCATCAGGTCCTCAACGAGCCTGCTTTCGGGCTTGATCTCTTCTTCCGCAATACCAAGCTGCGCTGCGAGCGCTGCACGGAGTTTTTCAAAAACCATAGTGTTACCGCCTTTCTAAAATTGCAATATAAAACCGCCGTAAATCCGGCAAAATAAAGATACGTTTAGTTTACAGATTTCCCGGCCCGCTGTCAATCCTTGAGATCGGGAAGGGCTTCGATGGCAGGGGCAATGGTGCCGTTGATGTTCGCCGCAAGGAACTGCCGTGCCTGCATCACCGCAGAGGAGAATGCTTTCGCATCGCTGCTGCCGTGGGCTTTGATCACGCAGCCGTTGATGCCGAGCAGCGGCGCACCGCCCACCTCGGTATAGTCCATCTTCTTTTTCATCCTGCGGAAGGCAGGCTTTGCAAGCAGCGCACCGATCTTCGATTTGGTATCCGCCATCAGCTCATCCTTGAGCATGGCAAGAATGGTGGCAGAAAGGCCTTCCGTATACTTGAGCACCACATTGCCGGAAAAACCGTCGCAAACGAGCACATCGTAATCGCCGGAAAGGATCTCACGGGCTTCGCAGTTGCCGACGAAATTGACAGGCGCCTCCTCAAGGAGCGGATAGACCGCCTTGGTAAGTTCGTTGCCCTTTTCCGCTTCCGCACCGTTGTTGAGAAGACCCACACGGGGGCTCTTGATGCCCATAACGCCCTGCATGTAGGCGGAAGCCATCACCGCAAACTGCTGCAGATACTGGGGCTTGCAATCCGCATTGGCGCCGCAGTCGATGAGCATCAGCCAGCCGCCGGTACGGGTGGGCAGCAGCGAAGCGAGAGCAGGGCGCTTGACGCCCTTGATGCGCCTGACGATAAGCGTGGCGCCGGTCAGAAGCGCACCGGTGCTGCCGGCGGAAACGATGGCATCCGCCTCACCTGCCGCCACAGCTTCAAGCGCCTTCACAAGGGAGGAATCCTTTTTGCGCTTGATGGCAAGGGTGGGAGAATCGTGGCAATCAATCACATCCGCCGCATGGAGAACGCTCATGCGTGCAACATCGTACCGATGCTTTTTGAGTTCTTCACGGATGGCATCCTCCCTGCCGCAAAGAATGATGGAGACATCGTCAAAACGGGAAAGCGCCTTCACGGCACCTTCCACCACTGCGGCAGGCGCATTGTCGCCGCCGAAAGCATCCATGATCACACGGTACATGTTTACTTACCTCTTTAAAACAAAATGAAATAAAAGCATATAAAGCCTTTTTCAGTTTACCACGATACGCTTTGCAATGCAAACGGCAAAGAAAAAGGGCTTTTCGCCTTTTGGCGAAAAGCCCCTATGTGCTTGTTAAGAAGGAAGCGCCTTACGCATTCTCTTCCACTTTGACGACCTGCTTGCCATCGTAATAGCCGCACTTTTTGCAAACCCGATGAGCCAGCTTGGGCTCATGGCACTGCGGGCATTCCACGATGCCGGGGATGGAAAGCTTCCAGTTCGCCCTACGCTGATCGCGCTTTGCCTTCGAAGTTTTTCTCTTGGGGACTGCCATGGTTACACCTCCTTATCGTCGTTCAACAGCGTCTTGAGCGCGGCGAACGGCGATTGTGTTTCTTCGCCGACTTCACGCGCGCAGGAACACTGCGCTGTGTTCAGATCGCACCCACAAACGGGGCATAGCCCGCGGCAATCCTGTCGGCATACGCTGTAAGGCTGCATATTGAGCAGGATCGTATCGCTGAGCATTTGGCTGATGTCAAGTTCTTCGCCCGCAAAAGCGTAGCATTCCTCTTCCGCATCTTCCGAAGGGTTGCGCATAAAGCGTTCTTCAAATTCCGCTGTAAAGGGTGCTTCAAATTCCTTTGCGCACAGGGCGCACACGGCATGGAGCGAAGTGGAAAGACTGCCTTTCACGGAAAAACCCTTGCCGTCAAACACATATTCCGCTTCCACCGCCAGGGGCGAAGCAAAGCGGATCTCCTGCCCGAGATATTCCATATCGGCCACTTGTTCCGCTGCGGAAAAGGTGCCCACATGGCCCGGAAGTTTGATCTCCAAAGCTACGGGTATTTTCATCGAAAGTCAACCTCATCTATTTTATCTGTTGGAATATTGTTTGTCAACAATATTTTTCCGCTTGTCCGGTGCCTTTTCCGCTTATTTGACGGCGAGGGCGGCGGTATCGCGGGCGATGACCATTTCTTCGTCGGTGGGGATCACGAAGACCTTTACACGGCTTTCCTTGGTGCTGATCTCAACTTCCTCACCGCGGGGGCAGGTCTGGTTGTATTCACGGTCGAGTTCCACGCCGAGATAACCGAGTTCGCCTGCGATGGCTTCACGGATGTTGCGGTCATTCTCACCGACGCCGGCGGTGAAGACGATGGCATCCACGCCGCCGAGAGCAGCTGCGTATGCGCCGATGTACTTCTTCACTTTGTAAGCAAAGGTGTTAAGAGCGAGCTTTGCACGCTCGTTGCCCTGGGCAGCAGCTTCACCGAGGTCACGGAAGTCGCTGGAAACGCCGGAGATACCGAGCACGCCGCTCTTCTTGTTCATGTAGGTGTCAACGCCCTTGCGGTCAAGGTTGAGCTTGTCCATCAGGTAGGTGACGATGGCGGGGTCCATATCGCCGCAGCGGGTACCCATCGGCACGCCCTCAAGGGGAGTAAGACCCATGGAGGTATCGATGCACTTGCCGCCCTTTACAGCTGCGATGCTGGAGCCGTTGCCAAGGTGGCAGGTGATAACACGGGTCTCTTCAACGGGCTTGTCGAGCTTTTCGATGGCACGGCCGGAAACGTAGAGGTGGGAAGTGCCGTGGAAGCCGTAACGGCGGACCATGAGGTCGGTGTAAGCTTCATAGGGCAGGCCGTAGAGGAACGCTTCGGCAGGCATGGTCTGATGGAAAGCGGTATCGAACACGGCGACCATGGGGGTGTTGGGCATGATGGCACGGCAGGCGTCGATGCCCATGAGGTTGGCGGGGTTGTGGAGGGGAGCAAGGGTGCTCAGTTCCTTCACGGTCTCGATGAGCTCATCGGTGATGAGGGCGGACTTGGCGAACTTCTCGCCGCCGTGAACGATGCGGTGACCGACGGCGTCGATCTCATCCATGCTCTTCACAACGCCGATGGCGGGATCCACGAGGGCGTCGAGGACCATGCGGATGGCATCGGTATGATCCTTCATATCCTGCTTGAACTCATGCTTGTCGCCGCCGGTGGGCTTGTAGGTCAGCATGGAGCCATCGATACCGATGCGCTCGCAAAGACCCTTGGCGATCACGTCGCCGTTGTCCACGTCGATGAGCTGATATTTGAGCGAGGAGCTGCCCGCATTGATAACAAGAACTTTCATTTTTTATGTTCCTCCTGATTATTTGGCCATGTTCTGCGCCTGAACGGCGGTGATCGCAGTTACGGAAACAACGTCTTCCACGCTGCAGCCGCGGGAAAGGTCGTTGATGGGCTTGCGGAAGCCCTGGCAGATCGGGCCGGTGGCCTCGGCGCCGGCAAGACGCTGCACCAGCTTGTAGCCGATGTTGCCTGCCTGCAGATCCGGGAACACGAGCACGTTGGCCTTACCCGCAACGGGGCTGCCGGGGGACTTGAGCTGGCCGACCTTTTCGACGAGGGCGGCATCCGCCTGCAGTTCGCCGTCAACGTTGAGGTCGGGAGCCTGCTCCTTCACGAGAGCGGTGGCTGCGGTGACCTTATCTACGTTTTCATGCTTGGCGCTGCCCTTGGTGGAGAAGGAAAGCATTGCAACACGGGGATCGATGCCGCAGAGAACCTTGCCGGTTTCGGCGGAAGCGATGGCGATGGAAGCAAGCTGTTCGGCGGTGGGAACGATATTCACGGCGCAGTCCGCAAAGATCATGACGCCATCATCACCGTAAGCCTTGTTGGGAACTTCCATGATGAAGCAGCTGGAGACGGTGCCCATGCCGGGAGCCATCTTGATGATCTGGAGACCGGGACGGAGGGTATCCGCAGTGGTGCAGATGGCGCCGGCTACAAGGCCGTCCACCTTGCCGTCATAAAGAAGCATTGCGCCGAAGAACATGGTATCCTGCATAGTCTTCTCGGCCTTTTCGGGGGTCATGCCCTTGGCCTTACGCATCTCATAGAACTCATTCACATAGCGTCCGAAATCGGGGGAGGCAACGGGGCACTGAAGCTCCACACCGTCAAGGCATACGCCGCAGGCTTCAGCCTTGGCTTTGATATTCTCTACGTTGCCGAGAAGCACGACTTCTGCGATACCTTCTTTGGTGATGATCTCCGCTGCACGGATGATACGCTCTTCTTCGCCTTCGGGCAGCACAACGCGCTTCACGTCTGCTTTCGCTTTCGCTTTGATCTTGTCAAGAACGGACATTTTGGAATGATCTCCTTTCGAAACTCTTATGTTCATGGGTGGTATTCGCCCTAACTTCGATATTATAGCACAAGAAATGGATTTCGCCTACCTTGGCACGTGATTTTTGCACAAGTTTTTTCCTGTTTTTTCAGTTATGTACCGTGTTTTATGCTATAATCACAAAAAACACCGAAGGAGGAATCTCATGCAGCGTGCTGTCGGCATCATTGCGGAATACAATCCCTTCCATAACGGGCATGCCTATCAGCTTGCCCGGGCAAAGGAGCGCTCGTCCCTGCCCTATGCGGCGGTCGTCATGAGCGGCGCCTTCGTGCAGCGCGGTGAGTGCGCCGCCTTCGATAAATTCACCCGTACAAAGTGGGCGCTTGAAAACGGTGCAGACCTTGTTCTTGAACTGCCTGCCGCCTTTGCCTGCGCCAATGCGGAGCGCTTCGCCCTTGGCGGCGTGGGCACCCTTGCAGCCACGGGCATTGTGGATGCCGTTGCCTTCGGTGCGGAGGATGCTTCCCTGCCCCGCCTGCGTGAAATGGCCTTTGCGGAAAAAAGCGAGGCTTTCCGCAGCAGCCTTGCTGCCTTTTTGGCGAAGGGACGCTCCTACCCTGCCGCCCGTGCGGATGCCCTTTCGGAAGTTTTCGGCGGCACTTTGCAGGCGTCGCCCAACAACATACTCGGTGCGGAATACATCAAAGCCGCCGATGCCCTTGCACCGCACATGGCGCTTATCCCCATCCGGCGCATCGGTGCCATGCACGACAGCACGGATGCCGTACCGGACTTTGCAAGCGCATCCGCCCTGCGTGCCGCCGCCGCAGAAAAGGATATGCCCTTCATCAAAGGCGCCGTTCCCGAAGGAGTCGGCGGTGAGATCGGATCCCTTCTTGCGGAAGGATATGCACCTGCGGTTTTTGAGAAACTCGGCAGCGCCGTGCTGTATGCCCTCAGGCGTATGGAAAAAGAAAGCCTTGCAGCCCTGCCCGATGTGGCGGAGGGTCTTGAAAACGTACTCTACGAAAAAGTCCGCAGCGAAACGGAGCTTTCCGCCTTCCTTGAAGCGGTGAAAACAAAGCGCTACACCCTTGCAAGGCTGCGCCGCACCGCTGCCCATGCGCTTCTTGGATTTGACAAGGCATTCTTTGCCGCCCACAGCGCACCAAGGTACATCCGTGTGCTCGGCATCAGGCGCACGGCGCTTCCCCTTCTTTCCGCCATGCAGAAGGAAGCCTCCCTTCCCATCGTTACGGACTACAGGAGTTTTCTTGCCCTTGACAGCGAAGCAAAAGCGCTGTATCGCAAGGATCTGTTTGCGGCGGAGCTGCAGGCGATGGCATTCCCCGTGCCTCAAAGTGCAAGGAGCGAATTTGCCCGTCCGCTGCTGATCGTATAAAACAAAACGCAAGAATCGCCCATTGCGCACATAGGAATAAAGCATGAAGAAACAGCTTGCCGTATTCCTGTGTGCGCTTTTTTGCGCACTTTTGATCCTGTTCCACCCTGCCGCCACGGATGCCGCCAAAGAGGGCTTTCTTGTGTGGCGTGACAGCGTGATGCCCTCGCTCCTTCCCTTTTTCGTGTGCACCTCCCTTCTTCGGCAGCTCGGCGCTCTTGAAAGCGGCAATGCCGCAGCGCTGTTCGCCCTTGCCTTCGTATCCGGTGCGCCGGGCGGCGCACGGCTCTGTGCCCAGTATGCCTGCGACGGAGAAGCGAAGGACGGCACGCAGCTTCTTGCTGCCGCCCTCAACACCGTCAGCCCCATGTTCATCGTATCGGCTTTCGCTTCATCCATGCTCGGAACGCCCGGCGCAGCGGCGCCCATCCTGCTGTCGCAGCTGCTTGCCGCCATCGCAGCGGTGTTTTTCGCAAAAAGAGCTTACGGGGTCCACCTTAGCGCCACCGCAAAGGAGGCTTCCCTGCCCCTTGCACACCGCTTCGCCGCGAGCATCACGGAAGCGGTCTCCTCCATCCTTTCCGTTCTGGGCGCCATCGTGTTTTTCTTTGTGGCAATACGCCTTATAAAGGAAACGGGCATGCTGCATCTGCTGCTTTTTCCCCTTTCCGCCCTGTTTCCCGGTCTTGATGCCGCTGCGGCGGAAGCGGTGTTTTCCGGCATGCTGGAAATGACCGCCGGCGCAAAGGCACTCGGCAGCCTTGCGCTTCCCCTGCGGATAAAATCAGCCCTCGGCGCTTTTCTTTTTTCCTTTGGCGGTCTTTGCATCACCGCACAGTCGCTGCTGTTTTTCCCCGTCAGCCTCAAGCGTTATCTGCCTTTTAAGCTAATGCAGGGGCTGCTGAGCGGAATGATCTGCTACCTCATTTTTCCGCTTTGCTTTTTCGGCACGGCGCAGGCAGGCTCCGTCACCGCAGAGACCCTCGGAAGAAATGCGGTCACCGCCGGCTTCATCTTTGCGGTATCCCTTCTCGGCACGGCGGCGGTCATGCTCTACAGCGCCATTCTCGGCAAGCGCAGGAGAAGGAAGTAAGCCGCCTTGCAAAAAAGAAGATCCTCCACGCCATAAAGGCATGCGGAGGATCTGATGTTTTATGTGTTCTGCCCGATGGCAAAGTTCCCATCGTTTTTTGTTCCCTGACAGTTAAAGCGCACAGCATCATACGCCTTTCATGCCATCTCCTTCAATAAAACGCAGAATGCCCGTGCAAACGCACGGGCATTGCCTGTCAAATTATTCTTCGTCGTCAAAATCGATGTCTTCGATCTTCTTTTTGCGCTTGAACAGACCGCCGAAGAAGCCGCCCTTTTCATCTTCTTCCTCATCGTCAAAATCGTCGAAATCATCTTCGTATTCTTCAACGGGGGCAGGCTTTGCCTTGCGGCGGGGCTGCTGGGGCTGGGCTGCCGGTGCGGCTTCCGCCTTCTGCTGCGGCTGAGCTGCCGGCACGGGCTGTTCGGGTGCCGGCGCAGGGGCTGCGGCACGGGTGCTGCGTGCATCAAGATCACGGCGGTTGATAGCCACGAGCTGCTTATATTCCACAAGGAAGCTTTCAAGGTCACGGAGCACATCATCCGCATAGCACTTGGCGTTTTCGAACACAAGGCTTGCATTGGCTTCCGCCTTTTTGGCAAGAAGCTCCGCACGGCGCTGGGCTTCCTGATAGATCTCATCCTGCTGCACAAGGCGCTCGTATTCCTGACGGGCCTGCGCAAGGATGTTCTCGGACTCCTCATTCGCCTTGGCGACGATCTCCTCGGCACGGGCTTCCGCATCCGCCACCACTTCACGGGCATGCTCATCCGCATTGTCGATCATGCTCTGGGATTCCACCATGACGCTGTTGGCACGGCGGATATCCTCGGGGATGGTGACCTTCAGATCGCCGAGCAGATCGATCATTTCGTCTGCATCGATCACGCGCTTGTTGCCGCTGCCGCCGAGTTTCGGTTTGGGGCTGCGCTCGATCATTTCTTCAAGCTGGCCGATAATGTTGAAAATCTGCAAGTTCTGCGTGTTATTGCTCATCGCTGTTGACCCTTTCTGCGATTAATTGATGTATTTGTTCGGGCACGAGCCCGGTAAGATCCGCTTTCGCCGCCATCAGCGTTCTCACCGCCGATGAACTGAGGAAAATGTGTGCGCTGTCCGCCGCAAGGTAGACCGTTTCAAGCCCCGGGGAAAGGCGCCTGTTGTAAAACTCCATGGAGTATTCGTAATCGAAATCCACACCGTTGCGAAGGCCGCGGATGTTGACATCCGCCCCCACCGTTTTGGCAAAATCCACAAGGAGTCCGCCGAACACATGCACTTTCACGTTTTCGATGCCTGCGCCGCAAACGGCGGCTTCGATCATATTGCGCCGCTCATCGGGGGTAAAAAGGGGCCGTTTGTCCGGATTGACAAGAACGCCCACATGCACCGTTTCAAAAAGGGCTGCGGCACGCTTTACGATATCAAGATGCCCCATGGTAAAGGGATCGAAGCTGCCTGCGAAAATGGCTGATCTCATGCCTTTGGTTCCTCCTTGAAAATGGAGATGGCGGCCTCGCCGTATTTTCTTCTGTCGTGGAGGGTGAAGCCTTCCGGCGTTTCCGGCGGCAGCGCATGGGCGTGTTCCGCAATGATAAGGCAGCCTGTTTCCAGCACGCCGGCATCCCTGAGAAGCAGCAGCGTGCTTTCAAGAAGCCCTGCCTTATAGGGCGGATCGAGGAACACCAGGCCGAAGCGGTATCCTGCACGGGCAGCGCTTTGCACGGCAGCCCGATAATCAAGGGAATAGACGGTGCTTTTTTCTTCAAAGCCCAGCTTTGCGATATTGGCACGGATCACGGCAACGCTTTCCCTGCCCATATCGTTGAACACGGCATGGACTGCGCCCCTTGAAAGAGCTTCAAGCCCAAGATTGCCGCTGCCTGCAAACAGGTCGAGCACGCTTTTGCCGTAGATATCAAACTGGATGATGCCAAACAGCGATTCCTTGACCCTGTCAAGCGTCGGCCGGGTATCCCGCCCCTTGGGCGCCCCGATCGTCACGCCGCGCTTTGTTCCTGCGATGATGCGCAATGCCTTCCTCCACAGATATATTCATACTATTTTAGCATTGTTTCCCATCCGCTTACAAGTGCGAATACACGGAATTAACAATAATTCCACGGTTTGTGACAACGGCATCGGCTTTTTCGTCCCATTCTTCCACGGGAACGGTATCAAAAAGCTGCACATCAAAGGCAAAACCCACCTTCCATGCGGATACCCTTTGCAAAAGCCTGTCGTAATAGCCTGCCCCCCGTCCAAGGCGTGTCATATCCCGTCCGAAGGCGAGCCCCGGCAGGATGAGAAGGTCGATCTCCTCCGGCGCTATCTCCTCGCAGAGGGAGGGTTCCGGTTCAAAGATGCCGTAGGCGCCCGGCACAAGAGCATCCTTTGAACGGGGCAGATACAGCCCCAGCTGCCGCTCCGGCAGGCACTTTGGGTACACGATGCGCTTCCCCATCTCCTTTGCCGCCGCAAGGGCAAAAGCAGGGTCGCATTCGGCCCCCATGGCCATATAGCCGAGGATACAGGCGGCATCACGAAAAGCGGGCAGCTTGAGAAGATGTTCCGCAGCTGCCCGGGAACGTGCCTGCCGCTCCCCCAACGGGAGCGACGAAAGGCACGCTTTCACTTCCTTGCGGAAGTTCTGTTTGTGGGTAAAAAGGCTCATGCTTCGTGCACAACTTTGCCGCCGATGAGCGTCATCAGGCAGCGGGCACGGAAATCAAGGGGATGGCCGCTGAACACGGCGATGTCCGCATCCTTGCCCACTTCAAGGCTGCCCACCCGGTCTGCGATGCCGGTGATCTCCGCCGCATTGACGGTGATGGCACGGAGGGCTTCCTCTTCCGGCAGCCCTTCACGGACGGCAAGGGCGATGCACACGGAAAGGTAGTGCTGCGGAATGACGGGATGGTCGGTGATCATGGCGAACTTGATGCCGGCATCGTAAAGGGCTTTGGGGGCCTTATAGGAAAGGTTCTTCAGCTCGATCTTGCTCCTTTCGGTGAAAAGGGGCCCGATGATGATGCCTTCGCAGCCTTCCTGCAGCGCCTTTTTGAGGTGATCGGTGATAAGCCAGCCCTCGGTGCAGTGATCGAGGGTATAGCGGATGTTGAATTCCTTTGCGATGCGGATGGCGGTCAGGATATCATCCGCACGGTGGGCATGGATCTTCATGGGGATCTCACGGCGGATGACACGCAGCAGCGCTTCCTTGCCAAGATCACGGGCAGGCATCTTTTCCGCATCGCCCTTGGCTTCGTCGATCTTCCTGCCGTATTCCTGGGCATCCACAAGGGCTTTGCGCATGATGGCAGCAGTTGCCATACGGGTTTTGGGCGCTTTGCCGCTCTGACCGTATACGCTCTTGGGGTTTTCGCCGAAGGCAGCCTTCATGGCAACGGGGAAGCGCAGGGTCATATCCTCCACGGAATCACCGGCGGTCTTCATGGCTACGAAGGTGCCGCCGATTACATTGGCGCTGCCGGGGCCGGTGACGCAGGTGGTCACGCCCGCTGCGCAGGCTTCTTTGAAGTTGACATCATAGGGGTTGATGGAATCGATGGCACGCAGCTGCGGCGTAACGGGATCGGTGCTTTCGTTGCCGTCCGCACCTTCCCAGCCCATGGAATCCTCCCACATACCGATGTGGCTGTGGGCATCGATGATGCCGGGCATCACATAAGCGCCGGATACATCGCACACCAGAGCACCTTCAAAAGAAAGGTTTTCGCCGACAGCGGCGATCTTGCCGTTTTCAATGGCCACATCGCCCACGAATTCGGGGCCTGCCATGGTCAGAACTTTGCCGTTTTTCAGGATCAGCATTTTTGATTCTCCTTTTTCGTTATGTTTTATGATGATCTGTAGGTGTTTTGTGCAAGTGTGATCTCGATCATGTCCGTCACATCACGGGCCATGAGCATCCTTTCCTTCAAAAGGGACAGCGCCTCATCCGCCGCCGCACCGAGAAGATAAGCTGCTGCGCAGGCGGCTTCAAAGGTTTTGAGCTTCTGCCCCAGCATAGCAAGGGCGATGCCTGCAAGCACATCTCCGCTGCCGCCCTTTGCAAGGCCTGCGTTGCCGGTCTTGTTCCACGCAAAGCGGCCGTCCGCTGCGGCAATGATGCTTTCATGGCCTTTCAGCAGCACCGTGCATCCCCATTCCTCCGCCTTTGTTCTTGCAAGGGCTTCCTGCTTTTCCCTGACCTCGGCGATGCTGCAGCCGCAAAGCCGTGCCATTTCGCCGAAATGGGGCGTCACCATCACGTTTTCGTGAAGAACGGCTGCCTGATCCGGCTGCCTTGAGAGGGCAAAAAGCCCGTCCGCATCGATGACGGTGGGTTTGTTTGCCTTTAGAAGGCGCAAAAGCACCCTGTCCGTTTCCTCTTCCCGTCCCATGCCGGGGCCGATGGCCAATGCTGTGGCGTGGGAAAGCTCACGTTCAAGAAAGCCTTCTTCAAGATCTGCCCACCCGTTTCCCGGGAAGGGGAGCACCATGGCTTCCGGCAAACGGGAAAGCGTCTCCTTTGCAGGCATGGGGCACATGACCTTCAGCGTGCCGATGCCGCCCCGAAGGGCAGCCGCCGCAGCCATACAGGCGGCGCCGGGCATTTCACGGCTTCCTGCAAGCAGCAGCCCGTGACCGCTGTCACCCTTGTTGGCATCCGCTTTTCGTGTGCCGAGCATGTTGGCGATGTCGTTTTTTTGCAAAACAGTTCCTGTCATTTTATTCTCCGCAGCCCAAAACAAAAACGGCGGGGGCACCGCCGAACTTGTTCAATCCTCCACGATCGCCTGCGCCACGGCAAGCTCCTTGATGTGGGAAATGCTGATGTGCACGGTCTTCGCCGCAAGCTCCTGCATGCGGTCGAGGGCGCCGTTCACAAGGTGGGTATAGGGCTTCCCGCTTTCATCGTGAAGCACCTCGATATCCGTCCACTTAATGCCCCGAAAGCCCACGGAAAGCGCCTTTGCGGTGGCTTCCTTTGCGGCAAAGGTGCCGGCGATGGTCTGCGCCTCGAAGCGGAAGCGTGCGAAATATTCCCTCTCCGCCTCCGTGAATACCGCATTGAGGAAAGCAGGCTTTGCCGCAGCCTTTCGGATGCGCTCCACCTCGATGATGTCGATGCCGGTGCCAATTACCATGTTTTTACTCCGTTTCCGGTCAATTGATTGCAATTATTCTACACATTTGCGGCAGGGTTGTCAAACAGCCCCATTTGATACGGGACGGATGGAAACATCCCCGGCGTGGACGGTAAAAAGGCTGCCGTCCTCCTGCCGAAGCAAAAGCCTGCCTTCTTCATCGGTATCCACCGCCGTGCCATAGCGCACCGCATCCGTGCCGATCACCTTCACGCTCTGCCCGAGGGTCAGGCAGTTTTGCCGGTAATCCGAAAGCAGTTTTTTATACGCCGCATCCTCTTCGCAGGCACAAAACAGCGGCGCAAGCGCCTTTACGGCATGAGCTGCCACAGCCTCACGGGGCACAAGCACGCCCGTTTCCGTATAAAGGGAGCCGGCAATTTCGGAAAGCTCGCCCGAAAAGCACCTTTGCCCCACGTTGACGCCGATGCCGCAGACGATATAGGAAAGCTTTTCCCCTTCCATGCCGAATTCCGACAGGATGCCCACGAGTTTTCTGCCGTTCACAAGGATGTCGTTGGGCCACTTGATCTTCGCATCCGCCCCGAAATGCCGAAGCGTGCGGCACATGCCGAGGGCTGCCGCCTGGGTGATGCGGGATGCTTTTTCCGCAGAAAAGCCCGGGCGGAGAAGGATGCTCATCGCAAGGGATGTACCTTCCCCGCTTTCCCAGCTGCGCCCACGCCTTCCCCGCCCTGCGGTCTGCTTTTGCGCAATGACAAGGGTACCGCTTTGTGCGCCCTGCCGGGCAAGTTCCTTTGCAAGCAGGTTTGTGGAGGGCGTTTCCTCCGTAAGTTCGATCCGCCTGATGAAGGGTTCATCCGCAAGAAGCGTCCGAAGACGCTCAAGGTCAATCCTCATCATCCTCGCCGCCGACGCAGCTTTCAAGCCCTTCTGCGCTGCCGAACACCGTTTCAAGGGCGCTGCGGGAAGCATCGTAGGCAAAGCCGCGTCCCACAAGCCTGCGCATGGTGCGGTTTTTCTGCTCCTCCACGGGCAGCGCTTCAAACTGGCGGGCGAACTTTTCCGCCACCTGCAGCGCATTGGCCGCCTCCGTTTCCGCCGTGATGCCGGAAAGCGCCGTTTCAATGGCATCCTTCGGGAGCTTGTGGGCATAAAGCTGTTCCTGCAGCTTGCGGCGGCTCAGGGGCTTTGCAGCAAGGCGTGAGGATACGAAATCCGCCGCATATTTTTCATCGTTCAGGTAGTTGAGCTCCTTGAGCCGCTCCACCACCTGGTATACTTCATATTCCCCGTAATTGAGGGAATCAAGATGGTCTTCCATTTCCCTCACGGTGCGTGCCTTAGAAGTCAGGTATTTGAGCGCCGCATCCATGGGGGTGTTGCCGACTTTGTTCTTTTTCATGTAAAAATACCGTTTCTTTCCTAAAATGTATCCGCCTGCCGCAGCAGGCTCTGCTTTCTTCTTTTCTATCATAATAATCCCACGGCCGCCGTGCAATACTAAATCCGCAAACAAACCGATAAAAAGGAGGATGCAGGCAGACATATGGATACCACATTCAACCCCAATACAGCCTTCAACTGGAACACGGAGACCGGCAGCGCAGCGGAGATCGAGACCAAGAACCTTGGCATCGTGCAGGATGAAATGCACCACGAAGCACTTGCCTACAAAAAATGCCGGATGTACGGTGAGTGGTTCACCGAGCAGCCCCTTCGTGACCTCAGCAACAGGGCTGCGGAGCACCACAAGGCGCATTTCAATGCGCTTCTTACCTACCTGAACGAACACCGATAAGGAGGAACAGCATGAACGCACAAAGACCCAACATGACCGAGCAGGAGCTTCTTTCCGATTTTCTGACCCAGGAAAAGCAGCTTGTGAAGGATTACGCCGGGGATGTAACGGAGGCTTCCTGCAAAAACCTCAGGCAGCTTCTTCTTACCCACCTGAGCGAATGCTCCGAAGATCAGCTTGCGGTATTTGAGGAAATGCAGCGGCGCAGCATGTACCCCACAAAGGATGCCCCCGACAGCGAAGTGGCCGAAGCAAAGCAGAATATGCTCAGGCTCAAGCAGCAAACGGGGCTGTAAATGCAGAAAAGGCAGCGTTTGCTGCCTTTTTGTGTGTTGATCAATCCGTATCGGGATCGGGACGCATGGCTTCAAGGGGATCGTAACCGCCAACGGTCTCCGCTGCTTCTTCCGGGCGCATGCGCATCATCATCTGCATTTTGAGTTCCATGGGGGACATGGGCGGCTGCTCGCTGCCCATGCAGTCACGGCACATATTGCCGCAATCCGGGCATTTGCATCCGCTTTCAAGGCCGTATTCCACCTGTACCATATAGGTTCCGCATGCGCGGCAGCTGCATCTCACGGTTTGATACTCTCCTTTTCGGTGATCGTCTCGGTATAAGCCACTTCTTCCTGTGCGTTTTCCTCCAGCATGGCAGCAAGGGGTCCTTCCGGTGCAAGCATGCCGGAAAGCTGCCCGAGGGGGATCGTAAACTCCGGCCAGCCTGCGGAATAAGTGGCGATCTCATAGGGTCTGTACATAATGACAAGGGAATCCGCCGTCAGATAAAAAAGCCTGTCATCCGCCGCCGGCATCACATCGGCAAGAAGGGTCATGCCCTGCTTTTCCGCCTGCAGCGTGACGATATCCGGGATCAGCCCCCGCCAGCGTTCGTTTTCGGGATCAAAGAGATCCGCAAGGCTCAGAAGTTTGCAGAGCGCAGTATCGAAGGTGAGCGTTTCCACAGAATCGAACCATTCGTAAGTGGGCGCAAGCACAGCAGAATCGGTGGGCATCTGTTCATGTTCAAAGGTGCCGGCGCAGCTTTTGACGGAAAGGATCCCTGCGCCGCTGTAAATGACCTCCGCAATGACATAGCCGGGCGCTTCAAGGGCATCGATCTGCGCAAGCGCCGCCTTTTCGATGGCCTCGTTGATGGGGGCTTTGCTTTCATCGGTCAGCTGCGGATAGGTCATGAAGCCCTGTTCGCCGCAGTCACGCTGCAGATAGTCAAATTGCAGCGGCCCTTCCGTTTCAAAAGCGGCATTTTTCATATCCGGCACGGGGTAGCGGAATGTTTCCGGCACGGCGGTGGGCACGGGCAGAGCCGCCTCCGCAGGGGGCTGTGCGCCGCAGCCGCATAAAAGGAGGCAGGCGCATGCCGCCAGCAATGCGACGAATCGCTTCAATATACTGCCCCTCCTTTTCCGTGTGTTTCCGTATCAGTATAGCATTCCGCCGCAGGGAAGTGTGTGAATAAAAGGTAAACGCTCAGCGCACGTCGATCAGTTCCGTGGCGGCGATGGCCTTTTCGATCATCTCGCTGAAATCCACCATGGCTTCGCTTTCCCTGAGCTTCTTCACATCCGGCTTCGTCACGGGGTGCTGGGGAACAAACACCGTGCAGCAATCCTCATAGGGCAGGATGGAGGTCTCAAAGGTATTGATCTTCTTGGCGATGGTCACGATATCTTCCTTATCGAAGCCGATGAGGGGGCGGAACACTGGCATATGCACCGCATCATCCGTCACGCAGAGGCTTTCGAGGGTCTGGCTTGCCACCTGGCCGAGGGCTTCACCGGTGATGAGGGCGAGGGCACCGTCCTTTTCTGCGATCATCTCCGCAATGCGCATCATGAGCCTGCGCATGAGGATGGTGGTCTCCTTGGGCGGACACTGCTCGTAAATGGCAAGCTGGATATCCGTAAAGGGCACAAGGTGCAGGCGGATGGGGCCTGCGTAACGGGAAACAAGGCGTGCAAGGTCGATGACCTTATCACGGGCACGCTCGCTGGTGTAAGGATAGCTGTAGAAATGCACGGCGGAAAGCTCAAGGCCGCGCTTCGCCATCAGGTAACCGGCAACGGGGCTGTCGATGCCGCCGGAAATAAGCAGCGCCGCCCTGCCTGCGGTGCCCGTGGGCATGCCGCCTGCGCCCATGATCTCACGCACATACAGGAACGCCTTGTCACGGATCTCCACGCAGACCTTGAGCTCGGGGCTGCGCACATCCACGGAAAGGTTCGGGAAGCGCACAAGAAGTTCGTGTCCGAGTTCGTGGTTGATGTTTTCGCTGTTCATGGGGAATCGCTTATCCGCACGGCGTGAAAAGACCTTGAAGGTCATCTTGCCGCCGGCGGTCTCCTCCTCCACCATTTTGGCGGCGGTCTCCACGATCACGTTCCAATCCTTTTCCACCGATGCGGCGGGGCTGACGGAATGCACGCCGAAAACACGGGTCAGGTTATCGCAGGCTTCCTCCACCCTGTCATCGGAAACGCCGAGCACATAGATGCGCCCCTGTTCACGCCTGACCTTTGCGCCAAAGCCCGCAAGGGCATTGTGGATGCCTTCGATGAGCTTGCGCTCGAAAAAGGGGCGGTTGAGTCCCTTCAGATGGATCTCGCCGTAGCGGACAAGAATGATATGTTCCACTTTATTCCTCCAAATCGTTGTTTTCTCTTTTGTATGGAAGCCCTTGCGGGCATAGGTCACCGTCTTTTGAAGCGGCGCAGCATGGCGAGAAGCCCTGCGATGGCTTCCGCCGTTTCATCCATTTCCTCCGGTGTATTAAAGGCGGAGAAGCTGAAGCGGATGGCGCCCTCCTGCCTGTCGCCGATAACGCCCATGGCGTTCAGGATGCGGTTTTTGCCCTTTTTGTGGGCGCTGCAGGCGCTGCCCGTTGAAACGTAGATCTTCTTTTCCTCAAGGGCATGCAGCAGCACCTCGCCCCTGACCCCCATAAAGGAGGCGTTGAGGATGTGGGGTGCGCCCTCTTCCGGCGCAGGGCCGTTGATGAACACATCCGGGATCGCCAGCAGGTTTTTCGCAAGGCGCAGCTTGCATTCGCGCATATTGCCACGCATGGTGTCGAGATTGCCGAGGTAATACTGCAGCGCAGCATCCATGCCCATGATGCCCGGGGTGTTGGTGGTGCCGGAACGGAGGTTCTTTTCCTGTCCGCCGCCGATCTGACCGCCGATGAAGCGTGTGCCCTTCCTGACATACAGTGCGCCCACGCCCTTGGGGCCGTGGAATTTGTGGCCGCTGATGGAATAAAGATCGCAGTTTCTTGCATCAAAAGGAACCTTCAGAAAGCCCTGCACGCCGTCCACATGCAAAAGCGCCTGCGGCGCCGTCTTTTTCACCAGCCTGCCGAGGGCGGCGATGTCGTTGACGGCACCGGTCTCGTTGTTGACCTGCATGCAGGAAACAAGCTGCGTGTTTTCATTGAGAAGGCCTGCAAGAGCATTGAGGTCAAGAGCGCCTTCTTTATTGACCGGCGCTTCGACAAGCTCGTATTCCTTCCCCTTTGCCCGCATCACTTCGTATACGGAGGGGTGTTCCACCGCACTGACGATGATGCGCCCCTTCCCCCGCATGGCGCCGAGCGAGCCGAGGATGGCCATGTTGTTGCTTTCCGTGCCGCCGGAGGTAAAAAGGATCTCATCCGCCGTCACATGCAGTGCGGATGCAAGGCGGCTCCTTGCACCGTTTACAGCCCTTTCGCTTTCCACCGCCGGGGAATATGCCGCCGCCGGATTAAAAAAGCCTTCCGTCATATAATGCTGCACCGCCTGCGCTGCCTCCGGCAGCGTACGGGTGGTGGCGCTGTTATCCAAATAGATCATATTTTCACTCCTTTTTCGGGTCGGAGAATCTCTCCTTTTCTTGTTTCATAATATGACCCGTCTGCAAAAACGGACATCCCAAAGCGTTTTTCCCCTTCAATGCACAGAATCATCCATTTTGCATCATATGTATCATACCATATCCGCACGGATTTGTTTAGTCAAAATGCGAAAAAACCGTGATTCCCGTACCGCCGTCATGCAGTTGCAGGATGGCGTTTTTTGCTATAAAATCAAATGAAAGGGGCAAAGGCTTACAAAAAAACACCTTTGCCGTCTGCGGAAAGGAACGCCATGGGTTTTTTGGAACGATGCACGGAAGGCGCAAGGCATGCCCTTGCCCTTGCACAGGAAGCCGCAAGGGAAATGGGCCATAACTATGTGGGCAGCGAGCACCTGCTTCTCGGTTTGATCCGGGAAGGGGAGGGCGCTGCCGCAAAGGCGCTTGCCGCTTTCCACGTGGAGGAGGAAGCCGCATACAGGCGTGCGGACACCCTTGTCGGTCGGGGCGATTACCACTTCACCGACAGCTTCGGCTACACCCCACGCACGAAAAAGATACTGGAGCTGAGCCTTTATGAAGCGAAAGCGCTGAAGGTGAGCTATATCGGCACGGAGCACATCCTGCTTGCCATCCTCAGGGAGCGGGACAGCGTAGCCGTGCGCATTCTGGAGGATCTCGGTACGGATATACAGGGGCTTTCCGGCGTTTTGCAGGGCATAAGACCTGCAGCAGCCGCAAAGGATCCTCCCTCCGCCCCGCAGGAGCCGCAGCAAAGCGGCGCAGGCACGCCGAACCTTGACCGTTTCTGCCGTGACCTGACCCGTGCCGCAAGGGACGGCGAGCTTGACCCCGTCATCGGCCGTGAAAAGGAGATCGAACGGGTGATGGAGATCCTCTGCCGCCGCACGAAAAACAACCCTGCCCTGATCGGCGACCCGGGCGTTGGCAAAAGCACTGTTATCGAAGGGCTTGCGCAGCGCATTGCATCCGGCAGGATACCGGAGCTTCTCCGGGGCAAGCGCATACTGACCCTCGACCTTGGTGCGATGCTTGCGGGCACAAAATACCGTGGCGAGTTTGAAGAGCGCATCACCGATGCCATCGGGGAGCTTCGCCTTGACGGGCGCACCATCCTTTTTATCGATGAGCTGCACACCATCGTGGGCGCAGGCGCCACGGAAGGCAGCATCGATGCTTCCAACATCCTGAAACCCGCCCTTGCAAGGGGCGAGATACAGGTGGTGGGCGCCACCACCCCCGATGAATACCGCCGCCACATCGAAAAGGATGCGGCGCTTGAACGGCGTTTTCAGCCCGTGACCGTGGGCGAACCCACAAAGGAAGAGGCGGAAGCCATCCTGTTCGGTCTTCGCGACCGCTACGAAGCCCACCACAAGGCACGCATCACCGATGATGCCATCCGTGCCGCTGTGGCGCTTTCCGCCCGGTATATCCGTGACCGTTTCCTGCCCGATAAGGCCATCGACCTGATGGATGAAGCCGCAAGCCGTGTGCGCCTTCGTGCCTACTCCACACCGCCCGATGTCAATGCACTCCGCGAGCGCATCGAAGCCCTCCGCAAGGAAAAGGAGGAGGCGGTCAACCACCAGAACTTTGAACGTGCCGCCGCCCTTCGGGATGAGGAGCAGAAGTTGACCGCCAGGATCGGCAGTGCGGAAGCGGACTGGGAACGGCAGCGCAGCAGCATCGAATCCACCGTAACGGAGGAGCACATTGCCGAGGTGGTCAACGCATGGACGGGCATTCCCGTGAAGCGGCTCACCGAGGATGAAAGCGAAAAGCTGCTGCACCTTGAAGAAACGCTCCACCGCCGTGTGATCGGGCAGGATGAAGCGGTCAGCGCCGTTTCCCGTGCCATACGCCGGGCAAGGGCAGGCCTGAAGGACCCTGCAAGGCCCATCGGCTCCTACCTGTTCCTCGGCCCCACGGGCGTTGGCAAAACGGAGCTTTCCCGTGCCCTTGCGGAGGCGCTTTTTTCCGATGAGGATGCCATCGTGCGCCTTGACATGAGCGAGTTTATGGAGTCCCACAGCGTCAGCAAGCTGATCGGTTCCCCTCCGGGCTATGTGGGCTACGGCGAGGGCGGTCAGCTGACGGAGCGTGTCAGAAGGAAGCCTTACTGCGTGATCCTCCTTGACGAGATCGAGAAGGCGCACAGCGATATATTCAACCTGCTCCTGCAGGTGCTTGAGGACGGCAGGCTTACCGATTCCGAAGGAAGAACGGTGGATTTCCGCAACAGCGTCATCATCATGACCTCCAACGCCGGCGCTGCCCGGGGCACAAAACGCCGTGCGGTAGGCTTTGGCGGCACGGCGGAAGCCCTTGATAGGGAGCAGCTGCGCGAAAGCATGTACGCAGAGCTCAAGCGCACCTTCCGCCCGGAGTTTCTCAACAGGGTGGACGAGATCATCCCCTTCCACCCCCTTGAAGAAAAGGAGATCGGCAGCATTGCGGAGCTGATGCTTGAAAGCGTAAGGGAGCGCCTCGGGAGCCGGGGCATTTCCCTTTCCGTTTCACCGGAGGCGAAAAAGCTTCTTTGCACCGCAGGTTTTGATCCCGAATACGGCGCAAGACCCCTCAGAAGAGCCATCCAGCATCAGGTGGAAGACTCCCTCAGCGAGGAGATCCTCATGGGGCGCATTGCCCTTGGGGACAGCGTGACCGCACACGCCGAAAACGGACGCCTTATCTTTAAAAAAGACCCTGTATAAGGCGAAATTCACACTTTGTTTATGGATGCCGCATTGCAAAAAAAGCGGCGCATGGTAGAATTATCTTACGATACTTTGTTTGGAGGTCCCGTTATGCCCTTCCCCTTCCGGCGTGCCCTTGCGCTTTGCTGCATGTTTGCGGCGCTGCTTTCCCTTTGCAGCGTCTCCTTTGCGGCGCCGGAAGATATGCCGTCCCTCCCTGCAGGCGAGATTCTCTCCGTGGGCGACTTTGGGGATGATGTCATCTCGCTGCAGCTGCACCTTCGCGCCCTCGGCTTTTACGGAGAGGAAGCCGCCGGGCTTTTCGACAGAAAGACCCACGATGCCGTCATCGCCCTGCAGCAGTTCCTCGGCGTAAAGGCGGACGGCGCCTTCGGTCCCATTACAGCGGCAGCGTATGCTGCCGCCCTTGAAACGGGGCTTCTTGTTTTCCCCGAACCGGAAACGGAAGAAACCGAAGCGGCAGGTCCCCTTTCGGGCTATGTGATCGGCATCGACCCCGGTCACCAGCTTATCCCCGATGCAGGGCTTGAGGAGATCGCCCCGAATGTGGAGCGCACCAAGCAGCGGCAATCCCCCGGCGGCACCGGCATCAAGACCGGTACCCGGGAACACAGGATCAACCTGATGGTGGCGGAAAAGCTGCGTGATCTTCTGTCTGCGCAGGGTGCATCCGTCATCATGACAAGGCAGAACGCCGATGTTTCCCTTTCCAACAAGGAACGGGCGCTGATGATGAACGAAGCCGGCGTGGATGTCTGGGTCCGCCTGCACTGCGACAGCGCATCCTCCGCCCGTGAAAACGGCGCAAGGGTGCTTATCCCTTCCCGTACATACAATGCAGCCGTTTACCGTGAAAGCTTCCTGCTCGGCAGCTGCCTGCAGCAGAGCTTTGCGGATGCCACCGGCGCATCCATGATGCCCCTTCGGGCGCTGATGGATCAGACCGGCTTCAACTGGTCCGCATCCCCCGTTGCCGCCATTGAGATGGGCATGCTTTCCAATCCGCAGGAGGATATCCGCCTGAACCGGGATTCTTACCAAAATAGCTGCGCCGCCGGCATTTTCAACGGCCTTGTTGCCTATTTCGAACTTCTTGAGACCGCTGACGAAGGAGACATCTCTTGAAACGGTACGCTTTGATCCTGTCCGCAACGCTTCTCTCCGCATGCCTGTTCGGCATGCTTTTTTCGGGCTGCAAAAAAGCGGAGCAAACGGAAGCGCCCATCGCCGCTTCCCCTTCGCCCACCGCCCCTTCAATGCCCGTTAAAACCCCTGCGCCCACAGCCGCATCCGTGCCCGATGAAACGCCGGCGCCTTCCCCCACGCCCTTTGCGCTCAACCCCGTGTATGCTTTTTACGATCTGTTTGAAGAGGAAACAGCTTCCCTTCTTTCCGACTACACAAAGCGCCTGAGCGCCCTGAACACGGCGGAAGCCCTTTCCTATTCGCTGCTGCTTTCCGAGCACCGCACCGCCCTTTCCGAGGGGCGTATCACCGTGGGCAGGCTTTACGGCAGCGATGTGGGCGGCTACAGCGGCACCCTTTCCGCTGCAGCCCCCGGCAGCGGCAGCATGACAGGCTCCCCGGAACGAGGATACACCTTCAGCTACACCTACAATAACGGCTGCACCCTTTCGGGCAGCTTTGACGGCGCCGCCATCGAATACACGGTCTATGACGGCACGGAACCGAAGCTGCATTGCCGCATAGAAAAAGCCGCAGACGTATGGACGTCCACGGCTGCAGACAGCTCGTGCATGAGCGAGCTGACCGTTTCCCTTTTCCCCGAAGAGGGTGAAGAAGCGGTCACCTTTGCCAAGCGTGATGGGCGGCACCTGCCCCCTGCCCTTACAGTATCATCTGAAATATCAGAAGAAGAATGACCCCCGGCACGCCGAGGATGCCCGTGATGATGGCACTGAGGGCGTTGATGGGGATGGAAAGGCCGAAAAAGCCGCCGATCAGGTTGAATAGAAACAGCACCACCGCACCCACAAGAGCATTGACGATGAGCTTTCCGATCACCTTGACCGGGAATGACAGGATCTTGCACAGGATCCACAGGATCAAAAGACCGACGGCAAAGGCCACAATCGTATTGACAGGCATCTGCTTAACCTCCGTTTCTGTTCGGGGGCGGCAGATGCTTTTTTACTGCTGCCCTCCCGTTTTTTGGCTGCGGCCTTTCTGCCGCAGCAGGAACATATACTTTCGCCTTGCGGCTTCCATATCGTACACGGCAAAATCGATGAGATCGCTGCCGTCCGCACATTCAAAAAACCGGGCCGCATCCTTCCACGCCTGCAGCGCCTCACGGATCTGCCGGTCATCTTCGGAAGGTGCCCTTTTCGTGCTGCCGATACGGGAAAAAAGCTCTGAGATAGGCATAACAAGACCTCCTGACGGTGTGATTACAGGAAAGTATTCCCTGTTTTGGAGGTTCTATGCCGGAAAAACGCTCAGTTTACGTTCACCGCATAGGTGGCACGCACGGCTTCGCCCATGGTCTCGCTGTCCGTGAAGGAAAGATACACCGTATCCGCATCCGCACCGGCGGAAACGGACACATAGGGCAGATCTGCCGCCTGCCGTGCTTTTCCTTCCCGAACATCATATACCCAAAGGCGGTAGGGATATGCATCGTTTACCGGGGCTGCGCTCTCCGTTTCCTCGGTCGCCTCGCCCTCGCTGCCGCTAAGGCGGTTTTCGATGTAGAACAGCCTGGAAGCATCCGGCGCCCAGAAGAAGGTACTGACCGCCATCCCTTCCGCAATGATGCTTTCGCTGCCATCCTGCATGTTAAGAAGGGTGAAGGATGCCTGTTCGCCGGTGGTGTCGCTTGCAGCCATATAGCGGCCATCGGGCGAAACGGCAAAGGCTTCGCCTTCCGCAAAGCTGCGCCGCTTGCCGCCCTCGGGCTTGATGCGGTAGATCACAGCACCGCCCTCGCCGCTTTCGCAGAAGTATACCTCGCCGCCAAAGAAGGCAAGGCTCGATTCATCCACGCCTTTTTTGTCCACGACGGTGTGGCGCTTGTTTTCGGAAGGCACGTTGAAATCGTACTGGTGTACGGCGATCTCACCGCTGCCGCCGATGGAGAAGATCCTGCCGCCCATGCTGTCCCATACATAGGCGCTGACGGTATCGCCAAGGCCCATTTCGGTCAGGTCGGTCAGAAGCTCCTTGGTATCAAGATCGAACACATACAGGTGGGCGGCCTCATCGGCACGCTCCAGCACCGCCAGCTTTCGCCCGTCGGGAGAATAGGCTGCGGATTCCACGGTATGAAACTCGAAGGAAAGAAGAGGCTTTGCTTCCCTGCCCCGCATCACGCACAGCTGCTCGTATTCATAGGTCTCGCCGATGGAGCTTTCCCGGATGCGTTTCGTGTAAAGAAGTCCCTTTTTATCCGGCGTCACCGCAAGGAACAGGCCATCCTCAATGGCAGGTTCAAGGGCGGTGGGCGTTCCGTTGATGCGGATGGGCTGCTGTTCGTATGCTGCGGCATATTCCATGGCTTCATCATAGACAGGCAGCGTGCCCTTTTCCATCAGCTCCACACGGAAATCGGAGCCAATGAGGCCCTGATTGGTGGAAAGGATATCCGCCATGAGCGTTTCGGCAGCGGACCGTTCGCCAAAGCCCTTTGAGATCAATAGCGGCGTTTCAAGGTCGGCGCTCAGCACGGGAGCAATGCCGCACCCCTCCGGAAGAAGGCCTTCCGTATATGCGGAAAACGCATTTGCCACAAGGTAGAAGGCTTGCCCTTCGGGCGCAGCAGTATCCTCCACGATGTCGATGGCGCCCACCTCCGGCGTTGCTTCCGCCTCGGGGGCAGGGGCTTCCTCAATGGGGCGAAGAAGGATCTCGATACGGTCGGATTCTTCCTTTACCTGATAGGCGGCATCGTCCGCCAGCTGAATGTAAAGATTGAACCGCTCGCTGCCTTCAAAGGCCGCACCGAAGGTGCCGAGAAGGAACTCGAGGCCGCCAAGATCAAGATCCCGGAGATAGTCCCAGTACAGGATGGATTCAAAGGATACCACGAGCCGTGCAGGGTCTTCGAGCATGCTGACGGTAAAGCGAGGCACGTTTCTGACCTCACGCTCATCGGTACCGGCGCTCATGCGGCTGCCGCCGATAAAAGAGAGGGTAATGCGGATATCGTCCACGCCAGCCTTTTCCGCACGCAGGGAATTAAGGTTTGCATTCATCAGCGTACCGCCGCCCGTAAGGGGCGCTTCCGTTTCAAAGCCCTCAAGGGATTGGGGCACGGGCGTGGGCTGGGGTTCCCCCTTTCCGCAGCCGGAAAGGGCTGCCAGCGTGAAGGATAAGATCAGCACGGCGGCTATCGTATTTCGCAAAGATCGCATCGTATCACTCCTGTCGCACCGCTGCTTTTCGCTGCGGATCAGCTGATATTATACCATAAACACGTCTATATGAAAACGCATGCCGCCTTTTTTCCTTCATTCACGGTTTGTTTCCAAATTAAAAAGCGTAAAACTATTTCCATAAGAAAGGATATTTGCTATAATGTATGATGATTATTCCTGTACATAGGAGGTTTTTCCGAATATGAAATGCAAAGTATGCGGCGCAATGAACGAGGACTACCTCGAATATTGCGAAAACTGCGCCGCTCTGCTTACGCCGGATGAGCCGGAAGAAGTGCCTGCTCCCGCAGTGGAAGAATCCTACGTTGCTTCCACCGGCGAGACTCCGCCTGCATGGGGCTTTGTCCGTGCACCCCAGTGGCCCCGCCCCGAGTTTGATGCCAACACCATCAGCGAAGAGGACATCCCCGAGGTGCAGCCTTCCCGTTTTGCACCCCGCCCGCAGGATGTGCGCCCCGTGCAGTATTCCGCTCCTGCCCCCACCGACAGGGGCTATACCGAGGGCGTGCGCATGCACACCCCTGCGGCATCCGCTTACACTGCACCCGTGCAGCAGAGCGCTCCCGTTTACACTGCACCCGTGCAGCAGAGCGCTCCCGTTTATGCTGCGCCCCAGGTTGAAGAGGAGCCTGTTCGCCCCTATTCTTCCGTGCAGAGCACTCCCGCAGCGCCGGTGAAGACCGTGGGCACCGTCAGCGATTTCGATGAGGATTACGATGACGATGACGATTACAGCTACGATTCCTACAGCGCCCCTGCCTTCGGCGGCGGCAAAAAGGCGAAAAAGAGCAAGCGCTCCAGGAGCGGCGGCTCCCACAACGTCCTGTTCATCGCAGCGGTAGCGGTGCTTGTGGTGCTCATTGCCGTGTTCTCCGTCATCTTCCTCAACAAGAACTATGACGGCAGCATCGGTGCGTTCTTCAGCTGCACCTTCGGCGGCAATCCCTTCCCCAAGAAGGCCACCATCACCGAGACCACCATGGAAAGCGGCGACAAGGCCTACATCGTCACCATTTACTGCAAGAACAACTATACCGCCCGTTTCACTTCCGGCGAGACCGTGAAGGAAGACGTGGTGGGTGCAATGGCACGCAACTGCGTTGCATGGCGCATCCCGGAGACCATCTTCGTGCCCGATGAGCCCTTCACGGTAAGCGAGCTTCGCATCAAGCCCGATGTGGTGGTCATCAGCCCCAAGGGCGAAGAGACCCCCGTTGAATTCGAAAACGAGATCGTGATCCCCATCCCTGCCATCGGCCTTGCGATCACCTCCCCCACCGTTTCCGATTTCACCACGGATACCGCTGTTGTCCCCATCACCGGTACCGTCAGCGACAATACCGCTGCCGTATTTGTGAACGAGACCCAGATCCCGATCGATGAAGCCGGCAACTTCTCCACCAGCTATACCCTGCCCGAAAACGGCAGCTATGAGCTGAAGGTAGAGGCCCGCAAGAACCGCTACCAGACCGCCACCGAGGTCTTCAACATCACCTACGGCACCGGTACCCCCGAAGGCACCGGCACCGGCGATGCCCCTTCCGGCACCGTTGAAGGCAACGTGGTATTTGCGGTAAACGATTCTGTGACCCGTTACGGCACCACCTCCACCATGACCGTTTCCGGCACCATGGAACAGGGTGCGGTGATCACCGTGAGCGGCGTGGAACTTGAGGGCGACCTGACGCAGGATCCGAACGGCGGCACCTTCAGCTTCACCGTCAAGACCCCCGATGTGGGCCTTTACGGCGCCGTCATCACCGCCACGAAGGATAATGCGGCGAAGTCCAGCACCTTCTACCTTGAGCACCGCCCGGATAAGGACGACTACATGTCCGGCGTGCATGTACTCGATTACGACCGCATCAAGCAGTACCCCGAGCACGATCAGGGCTACAAGGTATCCGGTAAGGTCAAGGAGATCTACCAGACTGCGCCCTTCGTAACCGCCCTTATCTCTACCGACAAGGGCGATATCGTCTTCTCCTACTACAGCGGCGTTTCCGAAGTTGCCACCGGCGACGGCAAGACCTACCACCTGTATGCGGATCCTGCCGGCACCTACACCCTTTCCGACGGTACGCAGCTGCCCCACATGCATGCCTGGTTCATCCTGAAGGAAGGTTAATCACATTTGTTTTCACGCACAGGGCGGAGCGATCCGCCCTGTTTTGCAAAAGGAAGGAGCGGCAATATGAGAATTTGGGCGGCAAAGCGTACCGTGAACAAGATCATCGGCGATGTGGTGATTTCCTTTGATATCCGCACCAAGGCGGAAGTGGATGACTGGAACCCCATCATCGGGGAGCTTGCGGAAGCCCTTGACCTTGCAAGACCCGTGCTGCTCAAAAAGCATATCCGGGATCTTGATCAGTTTTCCCACACCGCATTTCTCCCTTCGGATTTCATGGAGCCCATCGATTTTGACAAGCTCACCGTGGAGATCTTCCCCGAAAAGGACGAAAAGAAAAACTGAAGCAAAGCATCACGATCAAAAGCATCAAAAAAGGAAGCGAACGGAGTATTCCGATAAGAAAACATCGGTCTAAGAAAGGCAATACCGGCCCTATCGGTGTGTTGTGCGGTCTTGAAATAGCACCACTATTCCTTCGACCACACGCCTGCCGATAGAACCGGTCTTGCCTTTTTAGACGCTTCGACCGCAAAATGGATCGCTTTCGGGTAAATGCAAGGAAGAGGAGGAAGGCATATCCGTCGATATTCCGACCGACGATGACGATGCAGTTGCCCGGAATGGATTCGTTTTGCGGCGATGTTTTCTTATTGGAATACC
>JAFSEB010000026.1 GCA_017435905.1 Clostridia bacterium
AGTCTAAAAAGGCAAGACCGGTTCTATCGGCAGGCGTGTGGTCGAAGGAATAGTGGTGCTATTTCAAGACCGCACAACACACCGATAGGGCCGGTATTGCCTTTCTTAGACCGATGTTTTCTTAACGGGATGCCCCTTTTGCGAAAGCCTGTTTGATCATCAGTCGTCTTCTTCCTCTTCCTCCGGCTTTTCAATGGCCGTCACAAGGATCTCAATAACACGCTTGGGGTCGCTTGAAAGCACTTCCACGGTAAAAAGGTCCTCGTAGGTGAAGGTGTCGCCCACCTCCGGAATGTCGCCGAACTGCTCGATGACAAAGCCGCTCACGGTGGTGGATTCCGCATCGATCTCCTCGATGTCGAACAGCTCCTCCAGCTCCTCCAGCTCCGCACGGCAGTTGATGCGCCATGTGTTTTCGCCGGCAGGGAAGATATCCTGTTCGATTTCCTCTTCGTCGTCAAACTCGCCCACGATCTGCACGAGAAGGTCGCTCATGGTCACGATGCCGTGGGTGCCGCCGTATTCGTCGAGCACCACCGCAAAGTTGTTGCGCTGCTGCTTCATGTTGCGGAACAGAGTATCCGCCTTCATGCTTTCGGGCACGAAGAATACCTCGCGCACGGCAGCCTGCATCACGCTTTCACGGGAGGTATCTGCAAGGCGGAAATAGATCTTGCTGTTGAGGATGCCTACCACGTTGTCGATGCTTTCATCGCAGATGGGGAAGAAGGAATGGGCGTTGTTCTTGATGGTCTCCGCCCACTCTTCATCGGTCTCGTCGCTCCAAAGGAAGGTGACCTCCGTGCGGTGGGTGGCGATCTCACCCACGGTGAGGTCGTCAAACTCAAACACGTTCTGGATCATCTCGCCCTCTTCGGTGTCAATGAGACCCTTTTCGCTGGAACTGTCCACCATCATGCGGATCTCCTCCTCGGAGCCTTCATCCTCATCCTCTTCGGGGTCGATGCCAAAGAGGCGCAGAAGGGCGTTGGTGGAGACCGTCAGCAGGGAAACGATGGGGGAGAACACCTTGGCGATAAAGCTGATGAGCCCCGACAGGGCAAGGCTCAGCCGTTCCGCCTTTTTCATGGCAAGGCGCTTGGGCACAAGCTCGCCGAGCACAAGGGTAAAATAGGAAAGAATGAGCGTAATGAGGATAACGGCAACGGAATGCACCGTGGCGGCGGGCAGCTTCAAACCGAGACCGATGACCCAATCCGACAGCAGCGTGGCGAAATTATCCGCCGCAAAAGCGCTGGCAAGGAAGCCGGACAGGGTGATGGCGACCTGAATGGTGGCAAGGAAGCGGGCAGGCTCATCGGTGAGCTTCAGCAGGCGGCGGGCACGCTTGTCGCCATCCTCGGCCATCTTTTCAAGCTTCGCACCGTTAAAGGAAAGCACGGCGATCTCCGCACAGGCGAACACCGCATTGAGGGCAATAAGAATGAGCTGCAGCAAAAGCTGCGAGAATATGTTTGTGTCACCCATGGTGGCAAATTAACTCCTGTTCTGATAATGATAATGTGGTAATGTTGTGTGGTATCGGTGGAAATAGGGGGGAGGATGTGACCTCACTCATCAGCAGCGCAAACGTGCTTTGATGAACCGGCGCCGTAAAAACACAAAAAAAGCATAACCTGCCGCCAAACTGTGGGCGCAAGTTACACTTCTTTTAAATGCAGATACGGAAGGCGTAGGGCAGTTGGCCTGATCGCTACTGTCGCCGTCGTCCATGGAATGTGCATGCTCCTTTTCTGAATAATCGTAATTGACCGTGAGCAATCATACCGCAAAAACGGCAGAATGTCAAGGGGATGGGGGGAGACTGTCACCGAAGGTGACGAAGAGGGCTTACGCACCGCCCTCTCCGTCCTCGCATGCGCTCGGGCACCTCTCCCAAAGGGAGAGGCAAGGGTGATAGCATGATCATGCTATCCTGTAGGGGACGGGTCTCCCGTCCCGATACGGGTGGGGGGAAACGATGCGGCGGCATCGGTGCAGCCAAGTATCTGCCGGCGGCGCACCAAAGCCGCGGCTCCGACTCCTTTCATCTGAAAAAACCAAATAAAAATTCCCATCCTTTTGGATGGGAGTCAGAAACGCCGGTGATGGGAGTCTTTCGGCTCATATCGGCATGCTTGCTTGTGCTGCGCACTGAATAGGGGCCCGCAAAAAGTTGATAGCGACAGCCGAGCCGTCATGAGGGCGCTTGCAACCGAGCAGGCGAGCGGAGCGTGACTTTTTGCGGAGAGGAGGAGCAGCGCAGCGAGTGAAAGGGAGCGCTTGCGCTGCCGTGAAGGATGCGCAGCTTGCGACGACGACGCCTATTCGCCGAAACCGGCCGCTCAAAACGCTGCACTGCAGCGTTTTGCCTTCGCAAAAGCGAAGTCGCGGCTCCGACTCCCTTCATCTGAAAAATCCAAACAAAAACTCCCATCCTTTTGGATGGGAGTTTTTGTTTGGAGCTGGTGATGGGAGTCGGACCCATGAACCTCGTCATTACCAATGACGCGCTCTACCAACTGAGCTACACCAGCAATTCGATCCGCACACACGGAACAGATAGTATTATACCCAATCATGCGGATAAATGCAAGCGGTTTTTTCTTCTTTTTTGAAGAAAATATGCCCTTTTTTGAAAATGGCCGGGCGCATGCTGCCGCATTGCCGGAAAAACGCCCCCTTCCCGTGGGGAAAGGGGGCGGAATACCGATCGGTTATTTTTGCTGTACCAGCTCGGAGATCTCCTCTTCCGTGGGGGGCGTTTCACGCATGCCGGCGGCAAAGCGCTTTTCCTCCACACGGCGGTTCACCCATTCGCTCACAAGGGTGTAAAGCACCGCCATCACCGGCACACAGAGCACCACGCCCACGAAGCCGAACAAACCGCCGCCGAGGATGACGGCGATCATCACCCAAATGCCGGAAAGCCCAACGGCGTTGCCCACCACACGGGGATAGAACACGTTGGCTTCCACCTGCTGCACCGCCAGCTCCAGCACCACGAACCAGATGGCACGGGTGGGATCGATCACGAAGATGATGAGTGCGCCGAAAATGGTGCCCACCCAGGGGCCGATGATCGGCACGATCTGCGTAACGCCGATCACCGTGCTGATGAGCAGCGCATAGGGGAAGTTGAAGACGGTCATGGCAATGAAGCAGAGCACGCCGAGGATGGTGCACTCGATGATCATGCCGTAGAAGTAGTTGTGCAGCGCCTCGTTGGTGCGTGCTGCCACCTCAAGGATACTGGAGGCACGGCGCTTGCTGAAGATGGCGACGACCACCTTCTTGGTCTGGAAGATGAACTTTTCCTTTTTGAACAGGGCATAAACGCTGATCACCACCGCAAATACCGCATCAAACAGCGTGTTTGCAAGGCCGAGTGTGAACTTTGCCGCACCGGAAGCTACGGAGCTGAGCAGCGTATCAAGCTCGGAAAGTATATCTTCTCCCACGGTCTGGATCTTCTGTTCCAGATTGGGATCAAGCTGCAGCTCTTCCCAAAGCTCGGCTGCCCATGCGGCAAGGGAATCGAAGTAGCCTTCCAGGCCGCCCACAAGGGTCACAAGGCTGTCCACGACCCGGGGCACGATCAAAAACAGGAACGCTGCAATGATGCCGAGGATGAACAGCGTGCCGATGGCCATGCACACGCCACGCTTGAGGGAGCAGGCCTTCCACTTTTTGAACACCTTGTTTTCAAGGAAGCGAAGGGGGAAGTTGATGATGTACGCCAGCACGATGCCCACGAACACCGGCGTCAGCACGGACAGGAAGGATTTCACGGAGGACATTACCGCAAGGCGGTTTTCGATGATCTCGTAAAGGATTACCGTCAGCGCCGCCACAAGAAGCGGCACCCGTGCGCTGCGCCAAACACGCTGCTTTTCCCGTTTCTGGAATTCCTCGTGGTAGCGGATGATGCGTTCCGTCTCCTCTGCCCGGCGCTGTGCGGCTTCGGACATGGGGGTGTCGGTGTTCTCCTCATCCGGGGCATCCTGCCGGTAAGCGTCCTGAATAAAGGCCTCCTGCGCCTGTTCCCCTGCGGAGGGGATATCTTCCGTCAAAACCCCGTCCGTCTTGCGCTTGATGATGTCGCCAAGGGGCTGTTTCGGTTGGTTTTTCTTCATGTGTTATCCTCTGCGTTCAAAGGCTTCCGCAAGCAGCTTTGCGGAGATGTATGCGCTGATGGCATCGATGGCACGGCGGTTCTTGCCGCCGCGCATCACGGCAAAGTCCGCATCCTTGATATAGTCGGCAATGTACTGTTCATACATGGGCTTCACGGTGGTCAGGTACTGCTCCGTGATGCTTTCGATGGAGCGGCCCCGCTTTTTCATATCCCGTTTGATGCGGCGAAGCAGGCACACATCCGTATCCACATGCATGTATACCTTCAGGCTCATTTCGTCCGCAAGGCGGGGGTCGTGGAAAATGTGGATGCCCTCAAGGATCAGCACATCCGGCGGCTCGATCAGCTCATCCGTATCCGCACGGCGGTGGTTGGCGTAATCGTAGCCCTTTCTTGTGATGGGCCTGCCCGATGCGAGGGTGTGGATATCCCGCAGCATTTCATCGTAATTGAATACATTGGGCTCGTCGTAATTGATCTTTGCCCGCTCCTCAAAGGGAAGATGTCCGTGATCGCGGTAATAGCAGTCCTGCCCGATGATGACGGCATCCGCCGTCAGCTGTTCCCTGATCTCCCTTGCAAGGGTGCTTTTTCCGCTGCCGCTTGCGCCGCAAATGCCAACGATGATCATATGTTGCCCCTCCGCAGTTGTTGTTTAGGGTATTCCTTTACTTTATTATTATACGCATATTTCCGCTGCTGCCGCAAGGGTACAGCCGCTTCCTTGACCGATCTTTCACCGTTCTTTTGCAATTATCGGAAAGAAAGGCTTTATTTATTTCTGCGCCTGCTTCAGCAGCTCCACAGCCTGCTTGCCCGTCATGTGTTCAACGTGCAGCTCCATGATGCAAAGCCCCGAAAACTCTCTGTCAATGGCAGCATCCCGGTTAGCCTTTGTATCAAGGGGTGCATATTTTGCTGCAAGCGGCTCGATGGCACGGCGGATGGCGGCAGGGTCTTCCGGAATATGGATGCGCCCGAAGGCGATGACGCTGCGAAAATGGGTGGTATAGGTCTCCGCCACCACCTGATCCTTGTCGATCACGCAGAAGGATGCCTTTTCGTGGCTGCGTGCGGCATCGATCTTATGCCCCACTTTGGCGCAGTGGAAGACGATCTTGTTTTCTTCTTTCAAATAGACATAGCTCAGCGGCACCGCATAGGGATAGTCTTCATCCCCAAGAAGGGCCAGCACGCCGGATGTGCCCCGTTCAAGGATGGCGGTGCATTCTTCTTTTGAAAGGGCCTGCTTTGATCTGCGCATTTCACGGAACATGGGGAAACTCTCCTTCGGGGTATTCCAATAAGAAAGCATCGCCGCAAAACGAATCCATTCCGGGCAACTGCATCGTCATCGTCGGTCGGAATATCGACGGATATGCCTTCCTCCTCTTCCTTGCATTTACCCGAAAGCGATCCATTTTGCGGTCGAAGAGTCTAAAAAGGCAA
>JAFSEB010000027.1 GCA_017435905.1 Clostridia bacterium
ATGGCGATGATTTGAGATTGCATCGTTTTCCTCCTTAATGAAAAGAACCCAACTATAAAAGCTGGGTTCCAGAGTGTTTTATCAAATCTGTGATTTTAGTTTTTTGCAATACTGTTTGTAATCGTCGCTTAGAACATAGTTGATAACACATGCTTTAGGAATAAGGTAGGTATTTCTTATATAGAAGTGTTCCACGCGATTTGAACGCAGGAGCCTTCTTGCTGTATTATCGCCAATTCCGCCAAGCATTTCGCAGAACTGAGATATTGTAACGACATCGGGGTAGGAAATGAACAGGTCTTCATAGTACGTTCTTGTTTTTCTCATGATGCCAGCCTCCAAACTATGCTTGTCAATGGTAGGTGCTGGCTTTTTGGTTTGTAATGAATCAATGCTCGCTGTAGATATCGATTCTACTGCGTCCGCTCTCCTGAAGCTGCATTCGCCCAACATCCCTCCAAACCGCTTTTTGGGATGCAAAACTGCATTTGTTCAAAAACGTAGAGTTTATGGGACTTTACGACGAATGATGCTCAAGTTGCGGCTAAAACAGGGGCTTTTTACGGCGAACAGGTTCTACTTTGTTCCACTTGGTTCCTGTTGGTTCCGAGCAGAATGAAAAACTCAAAATCCGTTGGTAGCGATACCGTGTGGGTTCGAGTCCCACTTCCGGCACCACAAAAAAAGGCACCCCTGAGGGTGCCTTTTTTGTGGTGCCTTCAGATAAGGGGACTCGAAGGGCGGAAAAGAAAAGGCAACAGTGTTGCCTTTTCCCGCCCCGGATTTTCGGGTCCAGGCGAGGCGTGCGCAGCATGGAATGCAAGCACGGCCTGCCGATGACCGAAAATGAGTCCCACTTCCGGCACCAAAACAAAAACTCCCATTTGGGAGTTTTTTGTTTTGATACCGAAAGTGTGCGAGGCACACACTGGGTGAGATCGGCGCCCGCAGGCGCCATTTCGGAGCGCCCCTGACGCAAAGCGAAGTGGCAGAATCCATCGATGTTGATGTCCGCACAGTTTTAAACATCGAAAACTATAAAGGAAATCCCAAGATGGAAGTCCTTTATCCGCTGATCCGTGTACTGAATATCGATGCGAAAGAGATTTTCTACCCGGAAATGCAGCGGACCGATCCTTCCATTACCCACTTGCGGCATCTGATCGAAAGCTGCAGTGAAGAAGAGGCTTCAGCAATGATCCCCATCCTCACATCCGTCCTGTCTGCGCTTCGCAGCAAAAATGTGATCAACATCAAATAACAAGAGCCTGCCATTCCAATTATTTTGGAAAGCAGGCTCTGCACATATTGTGTCCGGCTCATTGATGCACGATGAGTTTTCAATTCACCACATCGATTCGGTGTTCTTTTCTGCACTTCGGGCAGAAAAGCGGAAAATTCAGCAATACTGTTGTTTTATCCACTTTGACCCGCGTTTTGCCATCGCAAACCGGGCACCGGCTCCACAGCACTTCGTTTCGATTCTCATTCATCCCTTTTCTCCGTATTTAGGCACGCTCTGCGTCATGCGCCCGGCTGGTTGCCCTCTCATCCATTTTTACTTCATTCTCATCATCCTGCTGAATTTTGCAATCATCATCACGCAAACGATGATCGCGATCGCTGCAAAGCCGACAATTACGCTGATCCACCATTGACTTGCAGCACGCTGCTGCTCTTCCTTGGCTTTCTTTTCCGCTTCGGTCTCTTCACTTGCCATAACCGGCTTCAGTATTTCGGTGGAGAATTGCTGCGTGACCTCGTGAGATTCTCCTGCATCATCCGTATAGCGAATAGAATAAATACCGTTTGTTATGCCGTAGGATTCCGTGTAGCCTTCCGTCATGGAAAGCATGCCAATGAATATCTTCAATTCCCCGCTGCCCGTTTGCCCTGGTGGAATATCACCAAAGAATACACTGCCTGTGGGAAACAGGCCCGCTCCTTCTGCGGTAACAGTCACATTTCTGAGAGTGCTCTTGCCAATATTGAACACATTTGCACCAAGCGATACCGTTTCCCCGGCAGTAACCGTTTTCGGCATGGCAACAGGGTCATAAGCGATCTCCGCAGGGCGGTTCACCTGTACAAGAAACGTCCGGCTCATGCTATATACGCCGCCGTAAAGATCCACATAATCAAGGGTTACATAGAAGGGCTGCTGCCCCGCCAGCACATCTTTTGTAGTCTTTAATTGAAAAGATACGGAAGCACTTTCGCCGCTTGCAATGTTTTCAAGATGCATGGCGTTATTCGTTTCTACAGGTATAATGCCCTCCGTTTCGCTGCCGTAGGAAAGACGCACAGAGCGTGCCCGAATGGCGCCGATGTTATCAATGTTCACATTCACGGTAAATGTCTCTTCCCCGCTTACCGTTTCCGGCGCCACGGTGCAGGCCGAAATGAACAGTTCCGGTTTTTCCACTTCTTCTTTCGGAAGCGGTGCGGTAGGATCCGGCGGCTCTTTTCCATCCGTCACGGTCACGTGCACGGTAAAACTCTGCTGAGCCTGATTGCCCTGCACATCAAGATAGTCCGCCCGGAATATGACAGGATAGGAGCCGTTGATCCTGTCTTTTACAAGCGGGATCTCAAACAGAAATACATAGCTTCCCCAGCTTCTGCCAAGTGTTTGCGAATAATTTCCGAATACAAAAGGGCTGTTTTCCGTACTGCCAAGATCAGCGGTAACGGTAAGTTTTCCATCATATGTATCGCCAATAAGCGGCAGGATGATATAGGCTCTGCCTTTGACAACGCGGGGAATATATCCCTCTGCATATGTCTTATCCATTCCCTCATAAAGCGTTTTACCGTCAATCACAAACTGTTCCACCACCGGTGTAGGCTCCGGCGTTTTCTCTGGCTGCGGCGTCGCCGCAGGCGTTGGGGACGGCGTCGGCAACGGCGTTGGAGAAGGTGTTATCTCCGGAGTGGCAGAAACATCCGCACTTTCACCCGCAGCCGGCTCACCCCCTTCCGCAAAGGCAGGACCGGAGAAAAGACACAGAAAGATTGCCGCAAGCAGCAGTAGGCCGATCCTTTTCATTTTACCCCTCCCTGATCATCGTCATCTTTCCCGCATCCATTTCGCATACGGTATTACATAGTTCATCGATATCTCTTTGGTTATGGCTTGCAAGCAGGATAGTCTTTCCTTCATCTTTTAGGCAGCGTATCAGGTTTCGCATCTCCTTTACGCCGTGCTTGTCAAGGCCGTTAAGCGGCTCATCAAGGATCAGCAGCCCGGGATCTTCCATAATGGCCTGTGCAATGCCCAGCCGCTGCCGCATGCCGAGGGAATACTTTCCAACCGGCTTTTTCAGTTCCGGATCAAGCCCTACCCTGCGGATCGCCTCTGCAATTTCCTTCAGGGCTATCCTTTTGTTGAGCGCGGCAAGAAGTTCGAGGTTTTTTGTTCCGCTAATCCCCGGAAGAAACCCCGGTGTTTCAATAATGATCCCCATATCCGGCGGAAAATCCATGTCTCGCCCCACTTGTTTTCCCTGCACAAATATCTCTCCTTCGGTAGGTGTCAGAAAGCCGCAGATGCATTTCATCAGCACCGTCTTTCCGCTGCCGTTATTGCCGATGATCCCATGGATCTTCCCTTTTTCAAAATCCCGGCTGATATGATGCAGCACCCGTTCTTTTCCGAAATTCTTTGAAACATCCTGCACGGATATGATCGCATCCATTCTATTCGCCCTCCGTTCCACCGAAGTTGAAATTGTATCCCTTTGCCGCACGCAAAGCAGAAAAGAAGCAAAGAAGGATCGCTCCGCCAAGCAGCAGGTATGTCTGCCACAGCCGTGGCAGCAGATCATAGCCAAAGTTGTGCATATGGTATGTTGCATGGTTGAGCGGAGACAACCACCCCACCGCCACGTTGGCTTTATACATCAGTTCATCCGGCAGCTGAAAAAGCATTTTGATTGTTTCGGGATCCAGCAAAAAGCCGTACAGGCTGAATGCGAATGCACCTACAACACCGCCAAGAGATCCTTTTTTCAGATTGCAGAGCAACATCAAAAATGCAAGCAGCAGCGCATAAAGCAGCATAAGAAGAAATATGACCGCCATGCATTCATAAGGTCTGCTCATTTCAAGTGTTTTGACAAGGGCAGGCAAGGCAACCTTTTGTCCCGCCCCGGAATAACCAAGTATAGCAGCTGTTTCAGACCACATATTGCCGATAAAGCTTTGCCGCATACAAACAAGACATGTGGAAAAGAGGACAAAAAGAAGATAAAGAAACGTCGCCGCTATCATGTACAGCGCCTGCCCTGCGATCCATGTTTTGCGGTCGATACGAACAAGATAAAACGGCGTTCCGGCCGTAATAAAAGGCATATCCGCAAAAAGAAGAAGCAGCAGAAGAGATGAAAGAAGGATGGAGCCGCTATCCCCGAATGTCCAGACAAAAGCTTCCACCAACTGCATGGTGGTCTCATATTCCCGAGCAAAACGTACCGCTTTATCCGAAAGCAGGAAAGAAAGGATAAATGCAAGCAAAAAGGCAAGGACGATCCGAGGATTTTTCCTCCAGCTCCGAAAGTTATACCGTGCAACAGCAAACACACGCCTAATCATCGCTGATGCGCCTCCTTCCCACGACTGCCGCAAGTATTCCGGCAATAACAGCGAGCTCACTGATGATCAGCAAAGCCCCGGTTTCACCAAATATCCACCGTGATGAGGGAGCGAGCCACTCCTTTGGATAAAGCACGAAAAGGCTGTCAAAATATCGTTCACAGAGGATGATCAGCACATAATAAACAACAAACGGCGATGCATATGCCATATAGCGGCTCATGGAAGCCGTTCCGATCAGCATACCAAGCATGGCCCAGAATGCACCGGAAGCAAAAATGCGAAAAAGCGTTCCCCATATAGGGGAAACATATGTTATTGAATTGCCTGCCGCATCAAAAAGTGCAGGCAGCGATTCTTTTGGCAAAAGAAGAAGCGCAAGGATGCCCCAGCTGAATGCCGTCCCAAGCAGCAGCACGAGGGCGCCGGAAAGCCCGCAGGCGATGATCCTCCCCGCGAGATATGCACTGCGGCTTGTACGGGAAAGATAAAGCTTTATAAATCCGCTTTTCACATCATCCACGATTGCAGCGGTGAAAGGTAATGCTGCAATGATTGGCAATGCAAGCGTCATCATCTCGCCTGTTAAAGCGTGTTCGGTCAGTTCACTGTGATAACCGTACTGCAGGAGCCAAGGCGCACGGTATGCCTCTATCACACCTTCCGCCGACGTAAGCAGCAGCACAAGCACAGCGGCGGCAAGGGCCGCAGCAAAGCTGCGTCCCATGAGCGCCTGGCGTATGCTCGACAACACTGTTCGCATCGGTTCTCCTTTTTTCATCGTTTCACGGATTCATGTTCAAAATCCCTTGTAAAGATCAATGATGCTGCCATCCACGGCATTGACGATCAATAGCGGGAACGGTTCTCCCGGTTCGGAATAGGCTGTACCCGGTTTTACATCGTAGTAAACAAGCCCGTCACTGCTCTCAGCAATGCTGTTTCCTTCAAAAACCCATGCCGGAACAAGCAGCCCTGCATCCTCATTTGGAATACGCACCCGCACAAGGCAAAGGTATATCCGGTCAATCCAAATATCTGCCCTTCCGTCTTCGCCATACCAATGCTGTACAAAAGCAGTATATTCCGTGCATATCATCTTTTCGAAAACGGCTTTGATTTCATCAAAGGGCAGCAATTCGGCATTTTCTGCTATGGTTTGCCTTACGGCGATTGGGTTTTGCCAGTTTATATAGATGATTCCGCTTTCATCCACAACAAAGCAGATATATTCATGGCTCCATGGTTCCGCGAATTCGCTGTCACCCGTCCCAAGACGCATATTCGGGAAAACGGGAACATTGTTGAGGTTGCGCGAATAATACAGCCGATACGCATGCTTTCCACTTTCCGCATCCTCCGATAGAAATGCTACGCCAAGTGAGAAACTGCCTCCTCCCACATCCTGCAGGAAGGCTGTGCAGAAGGCTTCTGCCTCCGATAAAGAAACGGAGAGGCATTCTTCGGGCACCGCATGCTCTGCTGTGATCCGAACGGCGTTTTCCATTTTATACCGTTCCGCAAGCCTGCCTTGTGCATCATAATAAAGATACCGAACATAACATCTGTCTTTTTTCTGCGATGCCGGGGATTCATCGTTTGGCGTCATAACGGATAAGTTTCGGATCGTTTTTTTGCCAAAGTCGGCACTGTGATTTGAAGAAGTGCTCACCTCCAGACTGTTAAATACAGCGCCATCGCCATCCTTTCTTTGAGAAAATGACCCATCGGAGTGCCCATATCCTGAAGTATTTTCCGGCATTTCAGTAAGTGTTTTTTCCCAATGTGCAATGATTTCGCTGCACATTGCTTCCGTTAACCCCTGCTGCGCATAGCTGCCATCCGCAAGTATCATTTTATATTGGAGGATCGTCCTTTCAACATCTTCCTTGCTTTGTGAACCATTCAGAAGATCGAAAGGCAGGGTATCCGGATACAGGTGATCAAAAAGCCGATACACCTGTTCCTGCGAAAAGCCGCTCTTTACGACCTGAACGACGGGAACTTCCACCACATCGGGGCACTCTGCCGGGGCATCTGCGCGGATCGTCAGCCGCCCAGAAAGTTCCTCCGAGAAAAAGACATAGTTTTCCTTCGGCACGCCAAGCTGCTCTGCCAAAGACGGTTTTTTCGGGCTCTGAGGCTGAGGTGCTTCAGCTTCTTTTTCTGCTGCATGGATTCCGGCCTGCTCCAGCATAGCGTCATAATCCTTCCGCACCACGAAGGGTTCTCCCGGTGTTGGCTGGCAGGCAGAAATCATTATCATCAATAAGCATATAAGCGCAATCCAACCTTTTTGCACCATAAAAATAGACCCTCCTATTATTTGACTTCGAGGGTTATGACCGACTCATAACCCCCGAATTGCGCTTTATTTAACCATGTGCAATAGTAACTGACCCACGAATATAATACTGCTCTTCATAATTGCCAAATTGACAATAATATGAGGTGTTGGTGTTCAGACTGCCTACTTCTGCAGTTTTATTATTCCAAGAAATAGCTTTGCCAAAGCTCTTCTGCGATGTTCCCGACCCCAGTACAGCAACTTTAAATGTCTGTGCATATGCAGACGATTCTACTGGGATAGAAGAGTACTGTCCCGTGTAAACATTAGATTATCCGCCGTCGTGCGGGGTTCGATATAGCTTCCGTCGATTGCATTGAAAACGGTAGAGCAACGAAAGCTGTATTCAACCCCACTCTCGTTATAGGTAAAAAGATAGTATACAGTCCATGAAGGGATCAGCATACCGTAACCCGGCTTATTCTTTATGTTTATAACAGAGAGACCAAGATTGATTGTTTCAATGAGCACTGCTTGTTCTGTGATATTGTCCTCATGAAATGCATGTTGATAAATGAGCTGCCGCTTGATGCGTTCAATCAACTTATCGAAAGGCAGCAGTTCCACATTTTCATACAGCGTTTTCGTCTCTTCACCGAGGCCACGAACATCTATTTTGTAGAGACCACTGTCATCCACAAAAATGGCGATCATCTCCCGATCCCAGGGAGCGGAATAAGCCGGTGGCGGACTGTTCTGCCAGGTCGTCCACCCATCAAAATCAAAAAAGACCTGCAAGCCCCCATGCGCTCTTGTGAAAACCATTTGCCATCCCCATGAAACCGGATCCCGTCCGTCATAGGCGACGGCTTTTTCCATATCATGGAGGGCAAATTCATCCGTAAGCCCCATCCTTTCAAGAGCTTCCACAGCCGTCTCGATGGCTTCTTTCTTTGAGACAGAAGGTTCTTTTTCAAAATCGTCGATCAAAAAAGCGTCGGATTCCGTATATTCAGGCTGCAAAAAATCCTTTTGCAGAACAGATACCGCCGCATTTTTCGTGTATTGCCACGCGCCGGTTCGTGGCCGCAGGAAAAACGAGACATAAGTCCCGTCGGGATGTAACGACCATGCGGAACCGCTGCCTTCTTCCACTGCCTTTTTTACGTCAAAAGGCTTCTTCTCTGCTGTTTCCGGTGCAGTTTCTGCCATTTCAAGCAGATAAGCATATTCGTTTTTCTCTTTCTGCGTAAACCGATCGGACATTTGAATCCTGTAATACTGCTCGATCAATTCTTCCTTTATCTTTGGCGGTTCTTCTATCCATTCTGCATCCGGACAAAAGAAGTTCATCATATCGCGATACTGTTCTTCGGTGTAAGATATCTGTTTTACTTCTGTAATGCTGTAACATTTCGCTTCCGGAACGACAATGTCGGCATTGAATGTAATAGAAAGTCTGTTTTGCTTATCCAGTTCTGAAAATCGGGCAGGGGCATCGTAGCTATAAGAGGACACCTCTTTCAAATCTGCGAGAAAATCTTCCCGTGAACGTACAGCCTCTTCTGCAGGCGTTTTTTGACATCCGATGATAAAAAATATCAGTGCAAAATAAATTACGAAACATTTCTTCAATGTAAACACCTCAGCTCTCAGCTTTATGATCAGCACAGCGGTCAATACAATGTTAGACGGGCGTATTTCATCCGATCGCTACCGGAGCAGCAAATACAATAACGAGGGCGTAAAGACTTACGTCCTCATCTGTTCGCTTATTAAAAGCGCCAATATCCTGTGATGCTACCGCCGAAGGTTTTATAAAACCTCTTACTTTTTAAACTTCTCTGGTATTTTCGACTCATACCAGGGACCCACATAGAGATAAACGGCAAAGGCATTGGCAACTCTGGCAAGATTCTTCTGAAGGATTATCTTTTTTATTGATTTGATGCATCATAAAGAAGAAAGAGAACTCTTTTCTCATACCCATCTTCTCATTTCTCGAATTCGCCGCCTGTCGTTCCGCTGTAGATTGTTCTGCCGTCGATAGCAGATAGAACTAGAACTGTTTTATCCGGCAAAGGCTCGGACATTGCCCGCTGATCAAACCCATTTTCCAAAGAAAGTGTATTGGTGATTTCACCTTGAAATGTCCATACGGGAATAAGCATATACCGGTTTGCATTGTTTTGCATTTTCACACGCATATATCCAAGGGAAATTCTATCTACCGTCACGTTTGTAGCCTTGATATCTTCTGTACGCCATGAATAGGAGGCGGCCAGTTGGGTTCTGCATGCATTCTGAATTACAGAAAAGTCGCAAAGCTGTGCGTTGTCTGTCACCGCTTCACCATATATACCGTGTCCCCACCAGTGAAAAAAAGATGGTGAGCTATGGCCAAATTCAAATCCTATTGTGATTCTTTCATCAACCCACGCAGGACTGTATTGGTTTTCAAAAACGATATTCCGATTAACAAGCGGCGAATAAGATAGTCCCTTGTACCTTGCCCCATAACATAATTCAACGGCATCCTGATCCCCGATTATGCTGACAAGTTCATACGATTCGTATATCTCCAGTTGCTGAAGAAATGCATCGCTGAATTTCACTGCATCATCGAGAGAGTTTATGACTGATGAATGACCGGAAATATCGATCGCAGAAGCAAAAATAAAACACTCCCGTCTGTCATTTCCCGGCTTCCCGCGTAGTCCGATCTGTACTTTGGCAGCGCGATTCCCTGCCCGATCGCATAAGTCTGCTTCAAACTGAAACGTATCCACGAGAGTTTCATAATCTGTTACGATTGCCGCATCATCACCTGAACAGGCTGCCAGCTTTTCTGTCAGCACCTTTCGTTCTTCTTCAAGTTCGGCAAGATACAACATAACTTCTTCAGATCCCGTTCCCGCGTAATCGGCAGTTACTTTTTGAATGGTTTTCGTAATTCCCGAAATCCACAGTTCATAATCTTTTGCCGTGGGAAGAGCATATCCCTCTGCATCCTGGGGTGGAAGTGACAGATATGCTCCGTCTCCACCAAAGAAGGATACGATTTTGTGAATGAGCTCCGGCTCGAAAGAGGCCGGCAGAACTTCCACGATCGGTATCTTACTGATTTGCGGATAATCAACTTTTGCATCAATATCAATCGTTACTTTTCCGTTTGAAAGAATTATCTCTTCCTCCCACTGTGGAGGAATGCTCGCAAGGTAATCATTCAGGCAAAAATTTGAGTCCATAGACTGTATTTCCATTTCTTCCGGGCCTTGTTTAATAATAACTTCTTCCTTCGGCGTGACCTGACAAGCAGAGAAAAAACACAAAAAAACGGAAGCATACAGTGTTAGCATTTTTATTTTTTTCATTGGATTGATTTAATGCTGGTGAAAGGAGGAGGGCACCCCCTCCTTTCAATAAACTAATCAAGCGTTAGCTAAGTTTCTCCATGTACCATAAAGTTGGAGTTGTACATAGTCAGTACCTACTGAGCTTTCAGACGAAAACCTTAGTCCTGAAATTGTTTGCCAACTTTTTTCTTTTGTTGGAATTGCTTGTATTTGCACACTATCATAATTTGTCGGCTTTGTGCTGAACTATGAACGAAAAGGCGGTTTTCATGAATGAAAAACTTTGTCATATGAAGGCAAATTCGCTATACTAAAATAAGAAAAGGCTGCACATCTTTTGCTTGATTGTAATGTGAGGTATATATGCGATTCATATGGTTTGTTTGGGAAAGATTCGTTAACTGCATAGAATTTGTATTTCTTTTTTATCTGCTCTCAAAACAGTTAGGTACATTTCCGGCCAAGAGAAAAATCTATTATCTGTCTGTACTCGGTCTTATTACGCTGACGAGCATACTGAACGAATGTAATGCGCATTACCTCATTACAATGGCGGCCATTCTGATCGCCGATATATGCTTCGCACTGCTTTTTAAGTCAAGCATAACAAAACGCATTTTCTGGGGATGCATTGCTTCATTTGTCTTTTATGTTGGCAACAGCCTGCTTTCTGTTATCATGACCTGGATCCCACAAATCGATATGGCTCAAACTCTGGTTCCCGGTTCTGCACGCTTTGGCGTTCAGGTTCTTTATTGCATGATCGTTATCGTTCTCTTTTGGGGACTGTCCCGGGTTCGCATCCATGACGACCTGAAGCTTCCAAAGCGCTATCATTTTGCGATGATCCTTGTTCTGATCATCGGTCTGTTTGCTATCGTAGCAGCAATCGCCTTCGCCATACAATCAGGCAGAACATTAAAAGAACAGTTCTTGTTAACAACAGTCAGTGCATCCATTCTTGCAATGACGATTTCCGTGATTGTTTTATTCGAAAAGATAGGAAGCTCTATTTCGAAAACGATTTCCGCAGAGGAACGTCTGAAACAGCTCCGAATCGAAGAAAGCAATAACCAGCGAGTAGAAAAAATAGTGAAAGCATGGCGTCATGACTTTCACAATTACCTTGAAGTGCTGAAGTTTTATTCGGAAACAGGCAACCATGCTGGACTGCAAAAATATATAGGAGAAATGCAAAAGGATTACCGCGAAACGATTTCGCTTATCGCAACAGGCAATTCGGCAATTGATGCAATCCTGTCAAGTAAGCAGCTGATCGCACACAGCCAAAGTACCGATATGAAGCTTTCTGCGCAAAGGCTTTCCGGTCTTCCGATCGGCGAAACAAAAATGTGCGTATTGTTAGGAAATATAATCGATAATGCCTTGGATGCGTGTATGAAAATCGATGACCCACAGAAACGAAGAATCAACATACGCATTGGAACACACCGTGGAATGCTTTCCATTTTTGTTGAAAACACCACAGTTGGAGATTACCGCTATAACGATAATCAGCTTATTTCAACAAAAACCGAGGATGGACATGGCTTCGGGCTTGAACGAGTTTACGAAATCGTTGAGGCGGCAAACGGAATTTGCACGCTCAACCCTGCAAAAGACAAATTTACCGTATCTGTTCTCCTCCCTTATTAAAGATGTTGAAAGGAGCTCGCTGTGCAAATCAATATTGCAATCATCGAGGATGAACCCTGTTTTGTTGAACAGTTGTGTGCCCTCCTCCAACAGTGGGAACGGGAAAACGGCAGCCTGATCAATATGAAAAAGTATCCCTCTGCGGATCAGTTTTTTCTCAATTGGAATGAAGCTGATGTGTTCGATGTTGTTTTCATCGACATTATGCTTCCCGGCTCTATGGATGGAGTTGCCATCGCAAAAGAAATTCGAAAGCACAATGAAGATGTCCCGCTTGTTTTTGTTACCAGCGTGGCTGAAAAAATGTCGGAAGGGTATCGAGTTTCTGCATTGCAATACCTGCTCAAGCCTGCAAGTTATGCTGATTTACAGGTTTGTATGAATAAGGTCGTAAAGCGAATGCAGAATCGTGAGCAGTCATACTATCACTTTCAAAAAGGAAAGAATACGATGGTCCGGATTCCCTATAACGACATTATGTATTTCGTCAGTGCCTTGCAGTACACCGATATCCATACCCATTCCGGTGTTGAGCGCCAGTTGGAACGGCTTAAAAACATAGAGGCACTGCTGCCTGCGCAATTTGTTCGCTGTCACAGATCTTATATCGTAAACATGCGATCCGTATACTCCATAACGCCCATGTGGATCACCACCGTAAGCAAAGAAATGATTCCCATCAGCAAAACCTTTTTTGATTCTGTAAAGGAGAAGTTTATTCAATATGTGGACAAGGAGGTTTTATGAACCGTTTAGCAAACAGAATATCCGATTATCTTATCGGTCTGGGCTTGGATGCTTCTGAAAAGGAAATATACACCTACGCAATTGAAGGGCTTTTAAACAGCATCTTTATCTTCGGATCCATTTTGGCGATCGGAGCTGCACTCCATAAACTCCATATTGCGCTTATTTGGATGCTTTTCTTTCTCCCTGTTCGTCGCACTACCGGAGGAATACACGCAAACAGCAATGATTTCAAAGACTTTACATGGTGCATGCGTATGTCTTCTGTGTTTTCTCCGCACAACTCACATACTCCCTGCTTAATCCTTGTTCTCAGATAATTTGGATTGTCGTACTTTACATACTGCGGTAAGAGGTCTGGTTCAAAACCACACGCATAGCGCTTCTTTTTGAACCCGTCGTGATAGAACTCACAATATTTCAGACCCTTCTTCGTATTGTAGGGCACCATAAAAACGCCATTCTTACGGTATTTTCTCTGTATCTTGTAAACACTTTTCTGGTATTTGAGCCCAAAGGTTTTGTACATGCTGTATTCCAGTATAAACGCAAAGTTCTTAATGACCGTTGCATTCTCTGCTATAGAATAGTAATTGTACATTCCTCTGATCTCGGCATTTACTTGTGATACGATCTCCACATCCGTCATATGAACCATATTTCCTCTGTGGTGGGAATCCCATATTACCTTACCGTTTTCAGAGATGTTGAAAGCTTTTCTGCGTGCCGATTCAATGAAAATCAGATGTAAATCATATCCCGATGAAATGGGGTGGCCGGAAGCACAACCGGAACTGGTGCTGACTTTTTTATCAAAATCTTCGAAATGAGCATCTGACAGAAATCAGAGACAATCAAAAGATATCCCCCCTTCGGGGTGTTCCAATAAGAAAAACATCGCCGCAAAACGAATCCATTCCGGGCAACTGCATCGTCATCGTCGGTCGGAATATCGACGGATATGCCTTCCTCCTCTTCCTTGCATTTACCCGAAAGCGATCCATTTTGCGGTCGAAGAGTCTAAAAAGGC
>JAFSEB010000028.1 GCA_017435905.1 Clostridia bacterium
CAACGCATTGATTACACAAACAAAAAACGGACATCACAGGATGTCCGTCTTTTGTTGGCGTGCCTTGAGGGATTCGAACCCCCGACCTTTTGGTCCGTAGCCAAACGCTCTATCCAGCTGAGCTAAAGGCACATGCGTTGTTTCAACGCGCATTATGTATTTTAGCGCATAGGATGCACTTTGTCAAGGGAAATATGGATATTTTTTAATTTTCGGTTGATTTTTTTGCGTCGCTGTTGTATATTAATTAGTGCTATGGGGCATTAGCACAGTTGGTAGCGCGCAACGTTCGCAATGTTGAGGTCAGGGGTTCGAATCCCCTATGCTCCACCAACTATCTTTGACAGGATAGATCTTGTCACGAAAAAGCCCGAAGTTTCGGGCTTTTTCGCTGCTTCGGCAGCCCTTTTCATTTTTCGAGGTACCATAGATGTCGAGCGGCTATTTTTGAAAATCAGATGACTCGAACCCCCGACCAATAAAATAAGCAATTTTTCCTCGTGCATGGCCCGGCCACTCAAATAACTGAGTGGCCGGGCCTTTTTCCGTCTCTTCACGCATTTCACATCAAAACTCTTTTCAAGGAGGAACTCCCCATGGGCTCCAACACGCACAGATACAACCGCTTCAAAGGCTACACCGTCAGGGACTGCGACTGCAAATACTGCCTCCACTACGGCGGGAAAAAGAAAGGCTGCCTCATCCCTATCTGCTGCTGCCTGGAGGAACGCATCAAGGCAGGCTGCGATCTCACCAAAGGCGCTGACGGATACCGGCACATTCCCAGCAGCTCTCAATCCCCAAGGATCAGTACCCCTTTGTAAAGGAACCGCATCTTGTCGATGGACTTCTCAATGTGGTAATGGCCACAGTACCATTTCGTGTAATCCAAGCGACCTTCGATTTCGTCCAGCCAGAGTCCCGTGCTTTTATCCACCTTTGATTCATCCACGCCCCGTATGAACGCCTCCTGTGGCTCATACCGCAACGGACAGGTGTGGGAAAGAATATAGTCCACCCGGTTATTGCGGGACGAAAGCCGTCCCTCTACATACCCCTTTATCTCCTCGCTGGGCTGTTCATCCTCCCACCAGCCCCAGCCATTGGCCAGCCGCAGCTCCTTGTCCACGCTGTAAGCCCCGCCAATGGCAATGCATTTCTTCCCATCCAGATCGTATATCTCCCCATCCTTCGCAAAGAGAAGGTTGGGAAAGGCGTTCTCCCTGTAGACAGCGCCGCCGCTCCATTCAGCCTCCCGGTAAGATGAAACTGTGTATGGCCGCCGCTCGTGGTTCCCATGGATACAGAACAGGGTAATGGGCAGCTTTGAAAGTCTTTTCTTCAAATGCCTGTCCCGGCCCCCACCGAAGTAGTTGATCCCGGCGTCACCCAGAATAATGAGGACGTCCTCTTTGCTCGTCCCCACGCTGGCGCAGAAGGCTTCCACACGGCAGAAATCCCTGTGCGTATCGCCTGTTATGAAGTACATCTTTCTCCCTCCAATCATCAGGTTTTTCGTAGGATAGCTTACACCCCGCCGCATTGCAAATCCTGTGCGGGAAAAGCGGAGATGGGCTGTCTGGGAATTGGGGATGGCTATTCTTCCGGCCTGCTGGTATTCTTCGTTGTCAGCAAAGAACAGGAGGTATCCCCATGCGGCAAATATTGAAAGATTTATACTTTGGGAACATTCAGCCGAATGAAAAGACATTTTCGAAAAATACCGATTTCGCAAAGGCCGTGAAAAACCTTGAAAAGAATGAAGCTCTCCTCAGAGAAGCATTAAATGCAGAAGGAAAGGCGGCGCTGGACGAATATCAGGCCGCCGATGGGAAAATCAACGAGATCACCAACCTGCAATGCTTCATTGACGGCTTCCGGCTGGGCACAAAGCTGACCCTGGCAGCCCTCAGTGAGGATGACGGCGAACTGCGTCCCCTTGTCTGAAACGACTCATATCAGGGCGCATGAAGCAACCCATACTGCTTCATGGCAGCCCTTTCTCTCTTCACCAAATAATCAGGAGGATAACAACATGAACCAATTCCCCAGCAGAGAGCAGGTGGAATGCCTGCGCAAACAGTATCCCCCCGGCACAATGATCCAGCTCACAGCAGATATGCAGGGCGAACGCTTTCGGGCTGGAGATATCGGAAAAGTTATTTCGATTGACGATGCTGGCCAGATACATCTGGCCTGGCAAAAGGGCGGCCCCCTGGCGATAATCCCCGGCGTGGATTCTTTCCGGGAGATTATTACGGAACCCCTCGATCTTAACCCATACCTGGACAAAGGCAATCTGATGATTAACGGATATTATGTGGACGCCTGCGCAGATAACGGAATTGAACGGACAAATGCTTGGGGAAAAGCAGAGATATGTGAAGGATACTATTGCCGAATTTATAAAACCGAAAAGGATTTACATGACGGAGCATACTGCGATGATTTCTGTTTGGCAGTTGGGCATGAAATAACAGATATGAGTGATGCTGCTCTCATAAAAGGTTTGAAGGAGCATATCGGAACAAACCGCTCTGTCAGCAAGAGAAAAAAGACAAAAGCAAAAGGAAAGCACAGCCATGAGCGATAGCAGATACACCTACGAAGAAATGGAGATCGCCCGCTTTACCGACCTTCCCACCCTTGCTGAGTCCTTCGGGCATGAAGTACAGGCCAGAGGCCGCTGGCACTTCCTCAAGGAAGCCCAGCATATCGTCATAAAGAACCGTACCCGGTACTACGACAATTACAAACAGCAATGGGGGGACGCCATCACCTTCCTCCAGGACTTTGCGGATATGTCCTTCCGGGAAGCCATGGATTTCCTTCTCAACTATAACGGATGCTCCCGTGACGTCCCTGCACAAAAGCCTGAAATCAGGCTGCCAAAGAAAGAAGAAAAGCCACCCGTACCCTTCGCCCTCCCGGAACCCAATGAGGATAACGGTCGGGTGTTTTCTTATCTGCGCAAACGCGGGATCGCCTATCAGGTCATAGACGCCTTTATAAAATCTGGCCTGTTATATGAAGAAAAGGAACACCACAACTGTATTTTTGTGGGCAAGGATTCCGCCGGGGACGCTGTGTTCGCATATAAACGCGGCACCTACGACAAGGACGGCGTTGGCTTCAAATCGGATGTGGACGGCGGCAACAAGGATATCGCTTTCCGCCTGCCCTGCGACCCGGAGTTAGATATGCTCCGGGTATATGAGAGCCCTGTCGACCTCATGAGCGACATGACCATGCGCCGGTATATCAGAAGCAACTGTGTTGCCCTGTGCTGCCTCGGAGATGGCGCTCTGGAAAGCTATCTCAAGGACCATCCCCATATCAAGGCCATCGACCTGTGCCTGGACGCAGATAAATGGGGCCGGAAAGCCGCAGAGCGGATGAAGAAAAAGTTTGAAGAACGCGGGTACGAAGTCCGTGACTTTACCCCTCCGGAGGGAAAGGACTGGAACGAATATCTGTGCCTAAAAAAGCAAAAATCCAGAGAAAGGGGTGATGCCCGCTAAAAAAGGAATGACTCTCCGCCACCTCACGACTTCCATATCAGGGTAAATCAATACGGGCCAAGAAACCACAATCCAAGCCAATTCATACAACAAATCTATTCAAAACACAAAAAGGAGATCAAAACCCATGTTGAAAATTACCGTGATTGGAAACATCACCTCTGACTTCGAGCTTCGCAGCAAGCCCGGCGACGATACCCCTTACGCCATCATCCGCATCGCCTCTGACCGACGCTACCGTGACCGGGAGGGCAACAAGCTGACCGATTTCGTATCGGTGAAGGTGCGCGGCAACCTGGCCGAACTGTGCGTGGAGCATCTCAAGAAGGGCGATAAGATCGCCGCCACCGGGGATTTTGAAACCATCTCCGCCCCTGACGAGAACGGCGTCATGCGCCAGACGGGATTTCTCATCAAAGCGAGCGACGTCCAATTCCTGTCCCCCAAGCCCGAAGCGGAAACCGAAGAAGCCGCTGTATAAATCAATATAATATGAAAGGAACGCCCAGCACATGAAAAATACCGGAACCGAATACATGAGTACGGAGCGCACCCCCACGGTGCGGCCAGATTTTGCAGAGCTGCTCCCGCCGCTGAGTGACGAGCAGCTCTCCCTTTTGGAAGCGGATATCCTGAAGAATGGCTGTTACACCCCGGTCATCGTCAACGAAGAATTGGTGATCGTGGACGGCCACAACCGGGCCAGCATCTGTGATAAGCACGGCGTCCCCTACCGGATGACCGTGTTTTCTTTTGAAGATGATCTGGAAGCCAAGCAGTGGGCGCTGGATACCCAGAAATCCCGCAGGAATCTGAGCATCAACGAGCTCTGCAAAATTGCCTTGAAGCTCCGGCCCGAGGTGGAGGCCAGGGCAAAAGCAAATATGGTAGCTGGCGGTGGTGACCAAAAGAGTGAGGATGCAAAATCGGGTAAGACAACGTTGTCTAACCCGATCAGCCCAATGGCAACCCGAAAAGAACTCGCCCAAGCGGTCGGCGTTGGTGAGGTGACCATGGGCAAGGCCATGAAAATCGAGGATGATGCTCCCCAGCCTGTCAAGGACGCCGTAGATAGCGGAGATATCACGATTCACCAAGGATATACCCTGACAAAAGAACTGGATGATCTGGATCTGCCTGACGAGGAAAAGGAGCAGGCGGCCATGGAAGCTGTAGAACGGGAAATCGCCCGGAAAAACGAGGCGAAGCGCCGCAAGATCAGCGAGGAAGCCCGTATCGCCAAAGCTTTCTGCTCCGCCTTTGAACACGCCGCAGCCATCAGGCCCACGGTTGAGAATGTGCAGCTTTGGGTAGAAAATTCAGGCATTTTATATGACCAGCTCGACAGCACCGCCGAGGATGCGCGGGATATCGCAAACACCTTTTCGTCCATTGCAGATATCCTCATCAACACAATAAAACCACGCGATTGGAGGTATAAAGAAGATGCACAGCAGCAAAATCCCGAAGCAGGCGAAGTGGAGGATACTGAGCATCCTGCGGGAGGATTACCGGATACCCACTGAAACCATGCTCAAGATCATAGCCCACCATGTCCCGTTTGATCTTAACGACAGGCAGCAGCGGGCATACTGGCTGGACAAATGCCAGCAACTCATGGCCAGCATCCGGGATACGGAAGGCCGCCGCATGGTGTTTAATATCCCCAGGCATAAATCCATAAACAAACGGTCTGAGTACATACTGGTGGGCGCCTGCACAGACCCGCAGGAACTGACCATAATCCAGTACCGGCTGGCGGGAAGCATCGCGGGATTGCAGGAATCCGAGCGGGTGATCCAGAGCCAGAAGGCTTTTATCCAGAGCCTCCTGAGCCACATCGACAGCAGAATGTTTACCCCGGAGGATTGACGCATGGGCAACGACACTTTTGAACTGAAGCTCTACAGCCCCATCACCGGGCATCTCATGGAGGACAATTGGGATGAGGACGATTTTGACGTCTCATTTTACGATTACGAAGGGACGCCTCTTTCTCCCTACGAAATGACTGCTTTTGAGGATGTTGTCCACAAGGCCATCGAAGATGAAAAAATGCCCGAAGAAGCGGAGCGGGGCCTCATGGAATACTATTGGGGCGAACCGGCCTCTGTGAACGAAAAGGTAGTCTCCGCTTTTGTAGATGCGGAGGTGTATAACAATGAGCTCTGGGGCGTATTGAAATGCACATTAAAAGAGCCTCTCACAAAAGAGGAAATCGCTGCGCTCAAAGAATATGCAACAGGCCAATACTCGGACGGGTATGGAGAGGGCTTCGAGCAGCGGGAGCGGAAAACGGAATACGGGGAACTGTATGTCCACTTCTGGCATAGCGGAGATGATTATTCCATCCTCACCGAGCAGGAACTCAAGGGGCCGCAGATCGAGCGGGCGCAAAAAAGCACAAAATCAAAGGCCAGGCATCTCAGCAGGGACGCCCGGTGAAGGAGGAATGCCGGTGGAAAATATCAATTCGGAGCAGAGAACAGACCGCAATAAGTATGTATGCCTTACCCTTTCCATGGACAATCCGCTGCATATGGCAACACTGGAGGCCATGGAGAAAATCCCCAGAGGCAAACGCACAAAGTATATCTGTAATCAGATTGCAGGCCAGCAGTGCAATGAAAATGGAGGAACGTATATGGAAAAACACGATATGGAAACTGTGACCATCGGCATCGACCATGGGAATGCGGCTGTAAAAACCAGGAGCTTCCGCTTCCCCTCCGGGGTAGTGGAATATGAGCATGAGCCGTACACGAAAAAGGACGTCCTGGAATACGAGGGGAGGTACTATGTCTGCGGCACCGGCAGGCAGCCCTATCTCCGGGACAAGACTGTAAACCAGCGGTATTATCTTCTGACCCTGGCGGCCATCGCCAGGGAACTGGAGCAGAGGGGTATCTCCTCTCCCGTGGACGTCCGCATTGCGGCAGGGCTCCCTTTGACCAGCTATGGCAGGGACAAGAAAAAGTTCAGGAAATACCTTCTTTCAGGCCCCGACCCAGTGCGTTTCAAATATGAGGGCAGGCAATATGAAATTCACATCCGGGATGCGTCCCTCTATCCCCAGGCATATGCCGCCATCTTCATGCACACGGAACTGTTCGAAAACGAGCCTTCGGTGATCGTGGCGGATATCGGGGGCTGGACGGTGGACGTCATGCGGCTGGATACCGGCGCCCCGGATGCGGAAAGCTGCCGGAGCCTGGAGCTGGGTATGATCCGCTGCATGGACGAGATCGCGGAGCAGGTGCGCCGCTCGGTGGGCCTGTCGGTGACCCCGGCGCAGATCGAAACGGTACTCAGGGGCAAGCCCTGCACCCTGGACGGGAAGGCCAAGATGGTGATCGAGCGGGAGGGTGAAGCGTATGCCGCAAGGCTCATTTCTGCCATCACGGAGAGCGGGTTTGACCCCGGCGCCATGCCCATCATCTTCATGGGCGGCGGGGCCGGACTCATGAAAGGCCGCGTGGCCCCCCGTTTCGCCCTGTCGCGCCCCATTGTCCTCAATGACGTATCCTTGAACGCCAAAGGATATGAGCAGCTTTGCGGGGCGGTTCCGGGGGATTTGAAGCATGGCGGATAACCGGATCAGGAAATTCACATTGACCCTCAAGATGGATATCCCCCTGCACGCCGAAGCGTATGCCGCATTACAAAAAATCCCCAAGGGAAAGCGCGCGCTCTTCGTTTGCCGGAGGATCACGGATGATGGCAACAAAGACGCTCTCAGCCCCGGCATCCGGGAGGCCATCTACGAAAGCGTCAAGCGGGCGTTCCGGGAGCAGGGGCCTCTGCAGCCGCAGCAGGCGGCGAATGAAATATCAGAACCATTACAGCAGGCGGATGAAGCCGGGGAAGCAAAACGAAACTTCCTCGGCTTTTTAGCTGCCCTGCAGCAGGACGAAGGAGAGGATGATGATTGATACGCTATTTTGATATGTTCGCAGGCGTGGGCGGCTTTCGGGCCGGGCTCACCAAAGCGGGCGGATTCACCTGTATCGGGCATTGCGAGATAGACAAGTACGCCAATTCAAGCTACATGGCAGCTCACGCACCACATGAAAGCGAGGTGTACTACCAGGATGCACGAACCATCGACCCCGGCGAAATGCCGGACTTTGAGCTCCTCTGCGCAGGCTTCCCCTGCCAGAGTTTTTCAATCGCTGGTAAGCGACAGGGCTTTGACGATACAAGAGGCACTTTGTTCTTTGAAATTGCCCGAATCCTTCGATGCAAAAAGCCTCCATATCTGCTGCTTGAAAACGTACCCGGCCTGCTATCGCATGATCAAGGGAAAACCTTCTCCGTCATCCTCGATACGCTTTGCGAATTGGGGTACGGCGTGGAATGGTCTGTGCTTAACAGCAAGGATTACGGAGTCCCGCAGTCCCGGCGCAGGGTGTTCATTGTCGGATATCTTGATCCCGGATGCGCCGGAAAAATACTACCTGAACGAGAAGCAAACCCAGCGGCTCTTGTACGGGTCGCAGGCCATAAGCAGGGATACACCGTCTACGACTCCAGAGGCTTAGCCTGCACCCAGACGGCAAACACCGGGGGCCTTGGGAAAGGCTGCGGCCTGTACCTTGTAGGCTTCAACCGCAAGGACGGCGTCACCGGGGAACTCACCGAAGCGCATACCCTGCAGGCCGGAGATTTCCGGGGGCTAAACCGCAACCAGACTCAGAATGCCGTTTTTGTTGATCTTTGTGCCGGGAACCCCCAGGTGACGGAGCAGGCCCGCTGCGTCACCGCCGATTACGGCAAGGCACAGATGTCCAACCGAAAAGGTGAGCTTTCAGGGGTGTTTGAGGCAGACCCCGGTCAGGATGATCCCCTGCTCATAAAGGAAGCGACCAAGCGGGGCTTCAAGGAAGCATATGACGGGGACAGCGTGTATCTGGGTTACCCCACCACCAACAAGCGCCGGGCCCGCGTGGGAACCGCCTTCGCCCATACCCTGGACACGGGCAGCTCCCAGGGCGTGGTATTAAAAGGCCGTATCCGCCGCCTCATGCCGCGGGAGTGTTTTCGTTTGCAGGGCTTCCCGGAGGATATGATCGACCGGATGCTGGCCGTCACCTCGGACGCCCAGGCGTATAAGCAAGCTGGGAACTCCGTCACCGTGTATGTGGTGGAAGCTATCGGCAGGCGGCTCCGGGCTGTGGATGAGGAACTGAAAGCAGGCGCTGCCCATGAGTGAGATCGGCATCAAAAACCAATGCTTCGGGCTGGAGGACGAGATGACCGGGATCACCCGCGAGGAAGCGGCAACGGCACTTGCCGAACATTTTGGTACGCAGGCAAGATATGCAGGCGGCGGGTATGGCAAATGGACGGTGAAAGACCAGGAGGGTAAAACCTGGACCCTCATGAGCGATTCCAGCATCCGTACCGAGAAAAGGGTAAATGGTCGGCGCATCCGCGTCGATGATTCAGCCTACCAGGTGGAGATGGTCACCCCCAAGCTCACATATGAGGAAATCCCCAAGCTGCAGGACGTGATCCGCGCCCTGTGGAATGCGGGCGCCAGAGTGAACGACAGCTGCGGCATCCATATCCACATCGACGCAGCCAACCACAACCGCCAGAGCCTCAAAAACCTCATGTCCATTATGTTCTCCAAGGAAGATATCCTCTTCAAAGCCCTGCAAGTCAACGAGGGCAGGGCTCGTGATTATTGTCAGAAAGTGCGCCAACCCATGCTGGAAAAGGCAAGGAAGCTGTCGGCGGATGAAACGAAGGATTTGACCAGGCTGGAGAGCATCTGGTACGAAGGCAGCAACGGATCATATGAGCATTACAACTGGACGCGGTATTACGCCCTCAATCTGCATTCCGTATTCTATCGTGGTACGGTGGAATTCCGCTGTTTCAACGCCACCCTCCACGCCGGGATCGTAAAGGCGTATGTGCACCTGTGCCTCGCCATGTCCGCCCAGGCCATCGCCCAGCGCAGCACGGTCATGCGAAGAACCATATCGGATAACGAACTGTTCACCTTCCGGGTCTGGCTGGTGCGGATGGGGCTCAACGGTGAGGAATTCAAGAATACCCGCGACCACCTTCTGAAGCACCTTGAGGGGGACAAAGCCTGGCGGCACGATAAGGACAGCTATGAAGTTAACAAAAAGAAGAAGAAAAAACGAGAGATGGAGAGGTGAGAATGTGCGCATACGCATAGAAAATGATGTGTATGAAGGGACGCCCATGGAAATCATGGAGCAGCTCTTTGAGGGTTCCTTCGATCAGGAGCAGTTCCCCAATATCGAATCATATATCCGCTATCAGTGCAGGAACTTCACCCGCATGACGGACATCCCCTGCCAATACGAGCGGGATATCCATGCCCAGGCAAGGGCGCTCCTTGCGGCCCTTGCGGAGATCGATGCGCTGGAGGTACTCCAAGATGAGTGACAAACGCCTGTATTTTGCCTATGGGAGTAACATCAACCTGACCCAAATGGAGTACAGATGCCCGGACGCCACGCCCCTCATGCCGGTAATGCTCCATGGATATGAGTTGACCTTCCGGGGTGGCGGCGTGGCAACGGTGATCCCCAACAAAGATGCGGTTGTCCCCGGCCTCCTGTGGTCGATCACGCCGGAGTGTGAAAAGAGTCTGGACCGGTATGAAGGGTATCCTAACTACTACCACAAGGCAGATATAGCGGTGGCCGATCCCGAAACGGGAAAAATCTACTATCCCATGATGTATGAGATGGACGAACGGTACCGTGATCCCGCCTTGCCCTCCTTTTCCTACTTCGGCGGCATTGCGGAGGGCTACCGGCAGAACGGCATGGATACCCGTCTGCTATATGACGCCCTATATAAAACGGAGCGCCAGGTGGACGAGCTGTATGAAAAAAAGCTGCGGGAATCCTATTTTGCACAGGGAAAATCGTCTTACCGATCCGGCCAGAAAAAGCATAAGCGCAATGAAAGGGAGCGTTAAAGATGGGTATGGGATATAAAGATCAAAACGGCAACCCGATCCGTGAGGGCATGATGCTCCTGTTTTCGGACGGGACATATGAAAAAGTATACGCAACGGTCAATTCATATGGCGAAGATGACCTTGGCATAAACGCCAGCAACGAAGATTATCTGCGCGCCCATGGTCTTGGGGAGATGGATCGGGAGTATTATCCCCTGTCCAATTTTTCCGCAAAGGATATACTGATAGTATTCGAGCCCACCATCGCCCAGGAGAAACCCCCAAAACACAACCGGCCCCGGAAAAAGCTCTGGGGCCGGGAACGGTGATGCAGGCGGTAAGCCTTATTTCTTGCTTTTGAAGCTGCCGTTGCCGGGAAGCCGGGACAACAGCACCGACCTTGTCTCTTTGTACTCCGGGCCGATGAATCCCAGCTTCAGAAGGAAGCAGCGCATGGCGTACTTGGGATTATCAATGTCGGCCTGTGCCTTTGCCGTGACCCGCACCTGTTCCCTGGCCGTTCTATAGAGTGCATACAGGAGATTGGTACAAGCTAAAAGCTCCTTTTTCTCGGGTTCCTCATCGTAAATATCAAAGTTGAGGTACCGCTCCCCTTCGGTATAAGTGAGCCGATCCACACCGAGGGCTGCCATGATCAGGCTGCCCTTGGCGGCAAGCAGTTTGTCCAAGTTATCCCTGATACGGGCATTGAAATCCTGTGCGGGAATGGGGATAATGAATCCCTCCCCAGCGGGTTCCGATTTCTCCATCTCCTCCTGCATGGGCTTCTCCCGCACCGGAGCTTTCGGCCCTGGCCCAATCCCCTCTGCATGGAAGCCAGCCGCAGCCAATTTGCTCAGCACCTCAATAGGCTTTGCTTCCACCGGGATATCTACCAACCCGTCCCTGTCCAGCAGACATCCGCCAACCTCAAAGCAGAATGTGGGGGCGCCCAGATAGCGCACCTCCGCATTCATCGCTTCGCCCAGCGCATTGGCCAGCGGCCTGCGCTTTCCGTTTTCCAGCACGAACCTGATTTTCATATCGAATACCTCCCGAATATGTGATGTACCATTCATCACTCTTCGGAGTACGGATTGCAAGCGTTGTGTGCGAAAAGCCCCTGACTGTCTGTGAATCAGGGGTTCCCTTGTGAGAACCGTTGGAGTATTGTTGCCTTGAAAGGAAAGGTGACAATACATGAAAAAAACAAAAATCATCCTGATCGCCGCAAGCGCGGCAATGCTGCTGACGGGCTGCATGAGCCGGGAGGAAACGGAAGCCCTGTCCGCATGGACGGTGGAACGCTATACGGCCCAGACCATGGCTGTGCAGCAAAGGGCCTCATGGCGGGAAGAACGGGATAAACCTGAGATCGAGGAACTCCAGATCAAAGAACTGACCGGGCCATCCTCCGCGCCTGCTCCTGTATCTACACGGGAACAGGCGGAAATAAACCCACAGGAGGTGGAGCCGAAGGAAGCAGAACCAAGGGAAGCTGAACCGCAGGAACCGCTGCCGGTCATGGAGATAGCCAGCAGCAAAGCGGCATATGAGCCAAGCCCAACGCCTGCGGCAAAGACGGAAAACATACCGGCCCCGGCTGAACCAACCCCAATCCCAAAGATCGACTGGCCATACCCCCAAATCACTTGCCCACCCGAACCAACACCGGCTCCAAGGATCGACTGGCCTTATCCCGCCATCACCTGTCCGCCGGAGCCGACCCCCATGCCCCAACCGGAATGGCCGGAATCAACCGTACCATCGGAGCCTGAACCAACGCCGGCCCCCACACCGAAGCCTGCAGAGCCAGACCCAGCACCGGCGCCGACCCCGGAACCGGGGCCTGTGGAAACGCCCCCGGCCATACCGGAGCCAACGCCCACCCCGGCAGGCGGATATGCCGTCTGCTCCTGCGGGGCAACGCTCATGCCGAAGGAACTGGTACCCCACATGAAAGCCCATGCCATGAACGGCGAGAACCACAGCTACACAGCCTACTAACATCAAACCCTCAAGGGCCTGCAATCCGCGGGCCCTTTCTCTTTGCCTTTTACCACAATTCAACTACAAAAAGAAAGGAAATTCTGCATGAAAACGATGTCGAAGCAAATGATCAGTTTCCTCCTTGTCATCCTTTTGTGCTTCTCTGTGCTGCCCGTGCCTGCACTGGCAACAGCGGGAGAAACGCCTACGGAGGAACCGCAGCAGACGGAAGAATTGCAGCAGGAAACAAACAGCGGCGCCCCGGAGGATACGGAAAGCCCTGCGGTGGAATCTACACCCACGCCGGAGCCTACGCCTGACCCGGAGCCTACACCGGAACCCACGCCTGCGCCTGACTCTGAAGGCACGGAGGAAACGCCCGTAGAATCGGAAGCCCCGGATGCGCAGGACACGCCTGCTCCCGTAGAGCCGGAGGAAGAACTGCCCCCTGTGGAAGAAACAGAGGAACTCCTCCCCGTTGAGGAAAACCCCGATTTGCCGGAACTCCTCCCCACAGAGGAACCCCAGCCGGTATCCATCGGTCTGGATATCGAGCCCATCTCATATGCGGTAGTGGACGAACCGCTGGTGACGGTAACCTTCCACTATACGGACGCACAAGTGGCTACTCCCACCAACCTGCCCACATCGTCCATTTCGGCCCACTCCTACCATCCCTTGACCAAGCTATCGGATGAGAGCATGGTTATTCCCGCCAACCTGTTCCCCGGCGAAATCCAGGTGGACACGAATGCGCTCAAAGTCACCCTGGACGGGGAACTGGATATCACCGCCCAAGCCGAGTATGACGCCGCCAGCGGTACGCTGTACCTGCCTGCAAGGTATTGGGGCCATAAAGTGGATCTGGATTGGTACTGCTCGTATGAAGATGTAACGAATATCACCATATCCGTACACATCGGCGTCAATATGGGCGGTGAATTTCAGAAAGAAACCCATACCCTGACGCTCCCCTCCAATGCGGATGTAATCGAAATCCCTCTGCCCGAAGGCGGGAACGCTGTAGTCTCCCAGTGCGGCATTGACCTGCCGGAGAGCGCATATACCATCGAGGATGGCGTGTTGTTCGTGCAGGCTTCCCCGCTGGGGGGCGATATTACCGTCACCGCTTACGCCGAAGCGCCCCGGATGCGGCTGTTTGCCACCCGCAGCACCCGTCCCACCCAGGTGCAGCATACCCGCAGCTCCGATCAGATTTGGTACGGATATTACACATCGTATTACACCGCCAATGGCAACACCGCGTTCTGCTTAGACCCCACGGTCAGCGGTCTGAACAGCGGTACCTACGAGATCGATTACTGGATCACCGACCGCAACGATCTGTTGCTCAAGTGCTGTTATTACCTGTACGGCGGCCCCAGCTATGCTTCGGTAAAGCACGTTTTTGCCGAGCCGGATGCTCTGTGGGCCTATGGTATGTGCCATGCCATGGCTTCATATGCCTACATGGGCAGCATGGACGCTTTCAAAGGATTGGATGACGAATTGACCGGCCAGCTCACCATGATCGCCAACGCTGTGGCCGGTTTGCCCGCTGTGCCGGAAGGCTTTGAAGCCTTCGTCTACAACAGCAGCAGCTCCACGCAGCCCCTCATCGGCTGGCAGTACAATCCCGGCTCCGACCCCGATGATCCCGATCCTTGGGAGCCTGAGCCCGAACCGGAACCCGATCCCACGGGCAGCGTGGCGGTCAGGAAGGTATCCGCAGATACCAATCTGACGGACGGGAACCCCTGCTATTCTCTGGCTGGGGCCGTTTTCGATGTTTACAGCGGTTCTTCCCGTGTGGGGAGCATCACCACCAACGCCAATGGATATGGCAGCCTGTCGGGATTGCCCGTAGGCTCCGGGTATTCCATCGTGGAGCGCACCCCGCCCACAGGCTTCGCCGGGACCAATCAGGAGTATAGCTTCACCATCTACGAGGACGATACCACCACGGTGACGGTATCCAACATCCCTCAGAACGACCCCACCACCATCATGGTGCGCAAACAGGACGCCGACACCGGCAAAGCAGAACCCCAGGGCGGCGCCGGGCTTGGTGGCGCACAGTTCACCGTGAAGTATTATAAGGGCAGCTATTCCAGCGCCAGCGCATTGAGCGGCGCAACCCCTGCCCGTACCTGGGTCATTGAAACAGATGAAGATGGTTTTGCCATGCTGCACCCCGATTACCTGGTGTCTGGCGATCCTTTCTACTACAACAGCGCGGGAACCATCGTGACTCTGCCCCTGGGCACGGTGACCATCCAGGAATCCAAGGCCCCGGAGGGGTATCTCATTAACAGCGAACTGTTCATCCGACAGATCACAGCATCCGGCAGCATGGAGTCCGTTGAAACCTACAACGAGCCCATCATCCCGGAAAGCGTGATCCGGGGCGGCGTTTCCGTTGAAAAATGGGACGCCCAGCTCAACAGGAAGGGCGCTGCCCAGGGTGACGCCACCCTTGCTGGCGCTGTGCTGGAGATCATCAACCGGACAGGCAAGGACGTGGTGGTAGGCGGAAAGACCTATGGCCCCGGCGCTGTGGTGCATACCATGACCACAGACGAGAGTGGCGCTGCTTCCACCGCCAATAATCTCCTTCCTTACGGGGAATATGAGATCAAGGAAAAGACCCCGCCTACGGGCTATCTCAACACCGGCGCTGTGAGCCGCAGCTTTGAAATCCGCACCAATGGCGTGGTTGTCAATCTGACCACAGTGGATTCCGCGATTAAAAACGATGTGATCCGGGGCGGCGTTTCTGTTGAAAAGTGGGATATGGAGCTTGACCGCAACGATCCCCAGGGCGACGCAACCCTTGCCGGCGCTGTGCTGGAGATCATCAACCGCAGCCAGAACAGCGTGGTGGTAAGCGGCAAGGAATATGCTCCGGGCGCAGTGGTGCATACCCTGACCACGGGCGAAGATGGTTCGGCCTCCACCGCCAACAATCTCCTGCCCTACGGCACATATGAGATCGTGGAAAAGGCTGCGCCCACGGGCTACCTGAACACCGGAGCAGTGCGCCGCACCTTCACCATCCGCGAGAATGGCAAGGTTGTGGAGATGAACGCAGCGGATACTGCCATCAAGAACGACGTCATCCGCGGCGGCGTTTCCGTAGAAAAGTGGGATTTCGAACTTGACCGCAACGATCCCCAGGGAGATGCAACCCTTTCCGGGGCTGTGTTTGAAATCTATAACCGCAGCAAAGCTGTCGTGGTAGTCGGCAGCAAGGAATACGCGCCCGGCGCTGTGGTGCATACCCTGACCACGGGCGAGGACGGCTCGGCCTCCACGGAGAATGACCTCCTGCCCTATGGGACATATGAGATCGTGGAAAAGGCTGCTCCCACGGGCTACCTCAACACCGGCGCAGTGCAGAGAACCTTCACCATCCGTGAAAACGGGAAAATGGTAGAGATGAATGCAGAGAATACCGCCATTAAAAACGATGTAATCCGTGGCGGCGTTCTCGTTGAAAAGTGGGATATGGAACTGGACCGCAACGATCCCCAGGGAGATGCAACCCTCTCTGGCGCCGTGTTTGAGATCTATAACCGCAGCCAGAACAGCGTAGTGGTCGGCGGCACGGAGTACGCTCCCGGTACTGTGGTGCATACCATGACCACGGGTGAGGATGGCTCGGCCTCTACGGAGGATAATCTCCTGCCCTACGGGACATATGAGATCGTGGAAAATACCGCCCCCACGGGGTATCTGAACACCGGCATCATCCGCCGCACCTTTACCATCCGCGAGGATGGCAAGGTTGTGGAGATGAACGCATCGGATACCGCAATCAAGAACGATGTGATCCGCGGCGGCATGGAGATCGAAAAATGGGATACCGAGCACAATGAAGCTGCGCTGAAGCAGGGAGATGCAACCCTCTCCGGCGCTGTTTTCGATATCTACAACACCAGCAAGTATCTCATACTGGTGGAGGGAGTAGAATACGCCCCCGGCGAGATCGTCCTGACCCTGACCACGGATGAGAGCGGGTACGCTTCCACGGCGGCGGATGCTTTGCCCTACGGTTCCTACGAGATCGTAGAGCGTACCGCTCCTGTCGGCTATCTCAACTCCGGCGTGATCCGCCAGGGCTTCCGCATCCGGGAGCATGGCGTGATTGTAAGCATGACCACCGGCGATACCGTAATCAAGAACGATATTATCCGGGGCAATGTATTGATTGAAAAGTGGGACAACGAGATCGGTGAGCACCGGGCCCAGGGCGGCGGAACGCTGGAAGGGGCTACCTTCGAGATCGTGAACAGGAGCGCCGACAGCGTGCTGGTGCAGGATACCCTCTACGCACCCGGCGAGGTGGTCTATACCACGGTAACCGATGAAACCGGAACCGCATATACGCCTGAATACCTGTTGCCCTACGGTACCTACGAGGTACGGGAGATCGCCCCGCCCTTTGAAGGCTACCTCTCCACAGGCGTTCTTTCCCGCTTCTTTGAGATCAGGGAGCATGGAAAAACCGTAGAACTCAACACGGCGGAAACCGCTATCCGAAACGATCCTCTCCGCGGCGACCTCAAGGGGATCAAGATCGCAGATGGTACGGCACAGCGGCTGGCTGGTGTACCGTTCAGCATTACCTCCAAGACCACGGGTGAATCCCATATTGTCGTAACGGATGTAAACGGTGAGTTTTCCACCGCATCCGAATGGAACCCCCACAGCCAGAACACCAATGCCGGTCAGACCGACAGGGATGGCGTATGGTTTGGGGAACCGGATGTGCTGGATGACAGCAAGGGCGCGCTCCTCTACGATGACTACATCATTGAGGAACTGCCCTGCGAGGCCAACGAGGGCTTTGAGCTGCTCTCCTTTGAAGTATCCGTATATCGCCATAACACTGTGATCGACCTGGGAACCCTGACGGACGATTATATCCCCGTACCCGAAATCTTCACCACCGCGCTGGAAAAGGAAAGCATGGGCAATACGGCGTATGCCGCGGAGTCCATCACCATCGTGGACACTGTTTATTACAGCGGGCTGAAGGTCGGAACCGAGTATACCCTTAAGGGAGTCCTCATGGACAAGGCCACCGGGGAACCCCTCATGGTGGGCGAAAACCAGGTGACAGCGGAAAAGACCTTCCGTGCCACCGGGGAGTCCGGCAGCACCACCATGGAATTCACCTTTGACGCCTCCGCACTCAAGGGAAAAGCTGTGGTGGTCTTTGAAAACCTCTATCTGGAGGATAAAGAGATCGCCGTCCACGCGAACATCGAGGATGCGGATCAGACCATCACCTTCCTGAACCCTGAAATCGGGACCACGGCAACCGGAGCAAATGGCGAAAAGACGCTGGACGCCACCGCTGAAACCGTGATCGTGGATACCGTAGCGTACACGGGCCTGCAGCCCGGCCAGGAGTACACCCTGAAGGGGCAGCTCATGGACAAGGCTACCGGCGAAGCGGTTCAGGTTGATGGCCAGCCCGTTACAGCCGAAATCACCTTCACCCCGGAAGCTGCGGAGGGCTCCGTTACGGTGACCTTCACCTTCAACGCCATTTCCCTGAAAGCCAAGAGCGTGGTGGTTTTCGAAAGCCTGCTGCACAACGGCAGGGAGATCGCCAGCCATGCGGATATCGAGGACGAAGGCCAGACCGTTTCCTTTGCCGAGCCCAAGATCGGGACTAAGGCAACAGGCAAGAATGGTGAAAGGGAATTGCCACTCTCCGCAGCCGCAATCATCGTGGATACGGTGAAATATGAAAACCTCGCCGTAGGTCAGGAGTACACCCTCAAAGGAACCCTCATGGACAAATCCACCGGCAAGCCTGTGCTGGTAGGCGAAAAAGAAGTCACCGCACAGACCATCTTCAAGCCGGAGCAGCCCAATGGAACCGTAGATGTGACCTTCACCTTTGATGCTTCCGCTTTGAAAGCAAAAGAGGTTGTGGTATTCGAGCGCCTGTATCTGGGCGATGCGGAGATCGCAGCCCATACGGATATCGAGGACGAAGGCCAGACCGTTTCCTTTGCCGAGCCCAAGATCGGCACAATGGCAGCAGGCAAGAATGGCGAGAAGGAACTCTCCCTCTCCGCAGCCGCAACCATCGTGGATACGGTGAAATATGAAAACCTCGCCGTAGGCCAGGAGTACACCCTCAAGGGCACCCTCATGGATAAGGCCACCGGCAAGCCTGTGCTTGTGGACGAAAAAGAAGTAACTGCCCACACCACTTTTAAGCCGGAGCAGGCGAACGGTACCGTAGAAGTGGCCTTCACCTTAGATGCTTCCTCTTTGAAAGCAAAAGAGGTGGTGGTCTTCGAGCGCCTGTATCTTGGCGATGCGGAGATCGCGGCTCACGCGGATATTGAGGATAAGGATCAGACCGTCAGCTTCACTGAGCCGAAGATCGGGACCAGCGCCTCCGGCAAGGATGGTGAGAAGCAGCTCGCCATCTCCAGGACGGCTGTCATCATCGACAAGGTGAAATATGAGGGGCTGACCGTTGGCGAGAAGTACACCCTCAAGGGCACTCTCATGGACAAGGCCACCGGCAAGGCGCTCCTCGTTGACGGCAAGGAGGTCACAGCGGAAACCACATTCACCCCTGAAAAGGCAGATGGTTCCGTGGAAGTGACCTTCACCTTCGATGCTTCCTCTCTGAAAGGCAAGGAAGTGGTGGTGTTCGAGCGCCTGTATATCGGTGAGAATGAGATCGCGGCTCATACAGACATCGAGGACAAGAATCAGACCGTCAGCTTCACCGCTTATGCCATGAAGCTCACCAAGATTGACAGGGCCACCAACAAGCCCTTGGACGGCGCAGAGTTTACCCTCTACGGGGAGGACGGCAAGGAGATCAAGCTCACAAAGGATAAGGATGGGGCCTACATCCCGGACGAAAAGGGCAGCGCCATCATCTCCACGGTGGACGGCGTGGCCATCATTAAAGATCTGACCGATCAGAAGTATACCCTTCGTGAGGTGACCGTCCCCAAGGGATATGTAGGCTACACCGAGCCCATCCCCTTTGAGATGGAAGCGCGGGATACGGAGAAAGACCCCTTCCCGGTCACCGTCTACAATTCTCCCGAAGGCCACAAGGAGGGCTCTGGCGCCAAGACCGGGCGTGACGGCCTGCCCATGTGGGCGCTGTATAGCGGGATCGGCCTGCTGGCGCTTGCCGCAGGCGTTGGCGTCCTGTATCTTCGAAAGAGAAAAATGAACTAAGCCATTGACCCAGAGGGGAGTGGAAACGCTCCCCCTTTCCTCATATAAGCGAGGTGATCCGAATACGAAAAACCATGATTTTGAGCCTGGGGCTGTTTGCGGTTGCAGGTTCTCTACTGCTCTATTTCCTCATTTCCAGTCATGCTGCGCAGGAGGAAGCAGAGAGCTATATCGACATCCAGCAGACATATTCCGCTGTTCTGGAATACGATCCGCCCAATCCTGAAAAGCCTCTGGAGCAACAGGATACCGAACCGTCCATACAGCTTCCCTATATTGCGGCGGACTATACAGGGCTCCGGGAACTGAACGAAGATACCATCGGCTGGATCGCCATTCCCGATACCCCTATTTCATATCCCGTCATGCAATACACCGACAACAGCAAATACCTGAAGCGCGACAGCTCCGGCAAAAAATCCAGCGCCGGGGCTGTTTTCATGGACGCGGGAAACAGCCTTTCTCCCTTGGATCAAAACACCATCCTCTACGCCCACAACATGGGCGAAGGCCGGGAAGATGAGATGTTCGCGCCGCTGTTGCTCTACAAAGAAAAAGAATATTATGTGGCCCATCCCTATATCCAATTCGACACTCATATCGAACTCCATGGCTGGTGGGAGGTGTTCGCCGTGCTGCATCTCGATCTTCGGGATGACGGCTTCAATTACCTCCGCCAGTCCTTTCCCGATCAGGAGGCGTTTGCCGCATGGCTGGAGAAAGCAAAGGAACTATCCCTCTACGATACCGGCGCCGCTGTTTGCGAAACGGACTCAGTCCTGACTCTGTCGACCTGTGACCGTTCCCTCTACCGGGGTAACGGGCGCTTTGTCCTTCTGGCCGTACACCGCGGCCAGCTATAAAAATATGGAGGTAAACATGGAACTTAAGACGATCATAAGCATTTGCCTCGTCCTGTTCATTCTGGGCGGGCTCGTATTTCTGCACATCCGCAATAAGCGGAAGTGATCAGGGGCGGCGCTGGCCGCCCTTCATCTTTGAAAGAAAAAAGGAGAAAGTATATGAGCGAATATAAAATCCTCACGGCGGAGTCCGTGACCGAAGGCCATCCCGATAAGCTCTGCGATATCATTGCGGACAGCGTTCTGGATGCGTGTCTGGAAACCGATCCTGCCTCCCGAGTAGCCTGCGAAGTGCTGGCCACCGCTGGCAAAGTGATCGTGGCTGGCGAAATCACCACGGAGGAAATGCCTGACATCCCGTATATCGTCAGCAGAACCATCAAGCATATCGGGTATGACGGCCTCGAATATGAAATCGAATGCCTCATCCACGATCAGAGCGGGGATATCGCCCAGGCCGTGGACAGGCAGGACAGCGGTATTTATATCGACAGCGAAGATGGACAGTTGGTGGACGAAAGCTGCTCCCTTGGCGCTGGGGATCAGGGCATTATGTATGGCTACGCCACCACCGAAACCAAAGAGATGCTGCCCATGCCAGTGGTGCTGGCCCATCGCATGACCCGCCTGCTCACCGCCGCCCGGCGTTTGGGTACTATCCCCGGCCTCATGCCGGACGGCAAGGCCCAGGCGTCCGTGGAATATGTGGACGGCGCACCCCGGAGGGTGGCGTCCATCGTGGTATCCGCCCAGCATACCGAAGATACCGACATAGACGCACTCCGCACCGGGATCATGGAGCAGGTCATTTTGCCCTCCCTTGGCAAGCTGCCCTTCGACAAGGATGCCGTATACATCAACCCCTCCGGGCGCTTTGTGTTTGGCGGCTTTGAAGCGGATACCGGCCTCACCGGGCGCAAGCTCATGGTGGATACCTACGGCGGGATCATCCCCCACGGCGGTGGTGCCCTCTCCGGCAAGGACGCCACCAAGGTAGACCGCAGCGGCGCGTACATGGCCCGCTACATCGCCAAGAACATCGTGGGTGCAAGGCTGGCCGAGGAATGCACGGTCTCTCTGGCGTATGCCATAGGGAAAGCCGAGCCTGTGGCTGTGAATGTAGATACCCATGATACGGGGATATACCAAGACGAAATCATTAAGGAAGCGGTGACGTCCATCTTCGACCTGACCCCATCCGGGATCATCCGCGCCCTGGGGTTGACCAAGCCCATCTTTGCGCCCACCGCTTGCTATGGGCACTTTACGGATGACACTTTCCCCTGGGAGCAGATAAACCGGGCCCATGAGCTGCGGATCGTGTGCAACGCCATAGAAAGCGAGAAAACGCATGACCAACGATAAATATGAGATCACCGACATCGCACACCCCGAATACCCCTGGCTGCACCGCATCCGGGCATTGCAGGACGTTGGCAAGGATGTGAAAAAGGGCGATCTGGGCGGATATGTGGAGAGCGAAAGCAATCTCTCCTTTGAGCCGAAGGACAACGCCTGGCTCTACGATGATTCCATCGCCTGCAATACAGCGTATGTGTGTCAGGACAGCTGCCTCTACAAAAAATCCATGGCAAAGGACAAAGCGTATATCTCCAAAGGCTCCAGCATGAGCGGCAGCAGCATCGTGGAGGATGACGCCATGATCCAGGGCGCCTCCCTGTACGGCAATGCGCGGATCTCCGGCACGGGCATGGCCCTCTCCAGCCGGGGCGGTTATCGGCCCACAATATCTGGGGATGTATCGGTGTATGGCCTTGTCTGCGGCAACTTCCATCTGGACGGCCAGACGGTCATACTGGAGGGGGAAAAGCTCTATAACCAGCGGGATGACCGGATCGTCATATCCAATGGGCTGCGGTATGTAGAGCGCAGCCTGGGCATGGATAATCTGCAGCAAAGCCGCTCAAGACAGGCAGCTCCCAAAGAGAAAAAGAAAGACCGCACCCACGGCATGGTTCGGTGAAGGAGGTGCGCATGAACACGTTCGAAAGGGAACTCTCCAAAGTATTCACCGATTGCAAGAGCATCGATAACCCCACCTTCGTGGGCAGCGCCTGTTACGGCGATGTAGCACCTGATCTGAAAGCAAAAATACAATTTGTTACCATGGGCAGGGCGGATTATTATGAGGCGCTGCGGATTACAATGCTCAACCGCACGGAAGGAAAAGTAGACGCCATCACCATGCGGTTATCCGATCTCCTTGGGAAAAAGCGCACCGCAAATTTCCCCGAAGGGGTGTATCCATATATCTGGAAGGATCGGAATGCAGTGGAATGGTACGCCTATCAGCCCACCCCCGCCGATTACAAGATCATCCGGGAGGCTGTAGCCAGCTATCTGGATGTGTTCCGCCAGCCCCTGCCTGAGATACCGAAAGCCCCACCCAAACAGAAAAAAACCACAAAATCGCGGGATCAGGCCAGATAAAGGAGGCAATATGGACAAAAACGAAACCGTGTTATGGCTGCTGTTTAGCACCCCCCATGGGCAGATGGAAAACGTAGAGTTTCAAGACGGGGCCTGTTATGGGTATATCTCGGAGGATATAAGCGTAAAGCTCTCCCTGTACCAGCCGGATGATCCCAGTATGCAGGGCATACATATCGAGGCCGTAAGCAGGCGCATGGACACGATTGACGCTGCCTCAATCACATTCCCCAGGTTGACGGATGACAGCATCCAGTCGTTCTCGCCCGAAAAGGAGGACGGCAAGGCATGGTGGTATCCCCGCAAAACCTCGCCTGCCGAATATGAGGCTGTGCGCAAAGCGGCCTTTGAATGGATGGACGCCCTCCGCCAGCTCCTGCCTGAGATACCGAAAACCCCGCCCAAACAGAAGAAAACCACAAAATCGCGGGATCGGGCCCGCTGAAGGGAGGATGCATGGAAGAAGAAAGAACCCTCGACCTGACAAACCTGTACGGCTTTGCCCGGCTCTATCAAACGCTGGTGCAGGACGGCGGCGGGAAGCGGAGTACCAGCGATATGCTGTACGGATGTTATCTCGCCAATATCAGCCTTTGCAATAAAGGCGGCATGGCCCTGCAGCCCGTGGAGCCGGAGATATTCTTCTATAAAATGCAGTGCAACTCCGCAAGGTCATACAAGACGGATATCCAGACCCTCAAGGCCCTGACCCTGCTGGAGTGGAATATGGAAATAGGCGGACCGAATGCAGAAGCGGTCAGCCAGCTCTGCCGCGTCAAGACCGACTATGTCCAACGCTTCTACGATGAAACCGGCTACAACTACCAGGATACCGTCACATCTTTTTCCCTTTGCGAAGAAACCCTCGACCCAGACAACGAGCCGGAAGATGAACTGAATCTTGGCGCATTCCTGCGCAAGCATGAAACCGGCCCCAAGCTGGTCTATATATGCGCACCGCTGCGTGGGGATGTGGAAAAGAACATCGCCTTCGCAAAGGAAAAGGCCCGTGAGGTGTTCCTGGAAGGGAATATCCCGGTTTGCCCACACCTTCTGTTCCCGCCCATTGCCGATCCCCGCAATCCCGTGGAGGACAAGGCCGCCATGAGGATGTGCCTGAAGCTGATCGAGCGGTGCAGCGAGATGCGGGTGTATGGCCCTGTGTGGAGCGAAGGGATGTGGGAAGAAATCCAATATGCGGAGAAACTGAAGATACCCATCCTGACGGATCAGAAGGAAGTCCCGCAAACCCGGCGCAGAAGCGAACCCTGCCGATGAACAAACAACACAATTCCATGCCCGGTCATTGCGCCGGGCTTCATATTTTTAAGGAGGTGACCCTGTGAAAGACCACCCCTCTATGGATTTGATCGGATATGACGGCAACATATTTTTCATACTTGCAAGAGCTTCTGATGTACTAAAGCGCAACGGTCTGGCCGAGGAATCAAAGGAGATGCATGAGCGCGTCAAGCAATCCGGCAACTATTATAAAGCTCTGGGGATCATAAGCGAATATGTCCAGACGGAGATATCCCGCCCTGACCCCGGCATTCTCGAACCGGAGGATATCGGCATTGATCCCGAATTTTTCCTCGCCCCGGACGGAGTGACGGCGTATGTGGAAACATGGTTCAATACAGCAGAACGCTTTGGCGTGCTTTTCGGCTCTGATGATTCCATCGACCTGTATGCCACCTACCACCCGGAAACAGAGCAATTCTCCGCTGCCATCCATATCAGGCGGGAGCATCCCGAATCCACCGAAACCCGGCCTGTGCAGCTTCTTCCCTCCGAGCGGAGCATGATCCTGCGGGAGATGGAGCAATGCGCAGAACAACAGCATACCAGCCTGAAGGAACTATACACAGCATGGAAATCGGAACAGGGCAAAAAGCAGACCCACAACAAGAAAAAGGAGAAAAAACATCAACATGAGCGATAACCTCACCCTCCCCAAGTGGGAGATCATTCACGGGGACGCACTGAGCCTGCTCCGGTCCTATCCGGCAGGCTCTTTTGACGCCATCATCACCGACCCGCCCTATGCGTCCGGTGGGCGCACCCAGGCCGAAAAGAACAAGTCTACCGCACAGAAGTATTCCAGCATGGGCGAGAACGCCCCTCCTGCCTTTGACGGGGACGCCAAGGATCAGCGCAGTTTTACCAGCTGGTGCGCTGAATGGCTATCCGAGTGCAGGCGTATTGCCAAGCCCGGCGCGCCCCTGTGCGTATTTATAGACTGGCGGCAGCTCCCCAGCCTCACGGACGCCATCCAGTGGGCAGGCTGGATCTGGCGTGGCACCGCCGTATGGGACAAGGGGAACTCCCGGCCCCAGAAGGGCCGCTTCCGCGCCCAGGCCGAGTATATCGCCTGGGGCTCCAACGGGGACATGCCCATCTCCCGGCCCGTTCCCTGTCTGCCCGGCGTGTTCAAATACGGCAACCCCCAGAACCGCATCCACCTCACAGAAAAGCCCCTGCAGCTTATGCGGGATATCGTGAGGATTACTGAGCCGGGAGGCCGCATCCTCGATCCCTTCGCCGGTTCCGGCACCACGGTGCTGGCCGCTGTGCAGGAGGGATACTCCGCCACCGGGTTCGAGATGTCGGAGGAATATACTGCCCGCGCTGTGGAACGGATCGAAAAAGAGTTGGCCCCGTAATGGTTTCATGATGGTTTCAATCCCTAATACCATCACCATACCATCATGCTGTACCATCACCATACCATTACGCCAGATATTCCGCATATGTGGAGAACACACGGGAACTTTCCCACGAAAACATCCCCACGGAGGATTACGCCCGGAAACAACGGAGCCGGAGCCGCAAGTCGAAACAGCCGGAACGCTGACCCTCTCTTTTTCTTTCAAAGCCCGTTTTCTCAAGGCTTCCAATCAACATTCCGCTTAAAAACGCAGCCCGCCACCAGCGGGCCGGAGGTCAGCGCCACCGGCGCTGACTCCGCAGGCATAGCGCCGATGTACATCGGCACTGCCTGCCGGGAGGCCCCGGTCCCCATATGCCGCCTACGGGCGGATACTTTGCGGCGCTGGCCGCAGAAAGGAGGCGCCATGCCCAATGAACAACCTGTGCGGCATCTGCACATCGTACTGGTTGAAAACGAATATCAGGCACTTTGCCAGAATGCAAAGAAGTGCGGCCTGACCCGCAGCGCATATCTCAGACGGCTCATTATGAATAAGCCCGTAAAGGCCCGGCCTACGAAGGATATCCAGAAGCTCATCGGGGAGATCAATAAGATCGGCTCGAATGTGAATCAGATTGCCCGGAGCGTCAACGCCGGGATCGCCTCACCGGATACCGCAGCGCAGAGCCTGTTCCTGCTGGACAGGGTATATGAAAAGCTGGATGAGGCGGTCAGAAAATGGCGGTAACCAAAATACTCGCCAAGCGCACCCGGCTGGACGTCATGCTCCGATACGCCATTGACGGGGACAAAACGCAGGAACAAGTGCTCACCGCCTATCACAACTGCTGGCCGAAAAACCCGTATGGGCAGATGATGGAAACCAAGCGGGAGATGGGTAAGCTGGACGGCGTCCAGGGGTATCACATTATACAGAGCTTTGCAGACGGGGAGGTCACGCCCGAACTGGCCCTCGAGATCGCCCGGCAGTTTACGGAGGAATGCCTCCCCGAATACCAGGCCGTGATCGGCGTCCATACCAACACCGGGCATATCCACGCACACATCATATTCAATTCCGTCAACTTCATCACCGGGCAAAAATACCACAGCAACGCCCAGAGCTATTACCAGCAGATACGGGCCATATCCGACAGGGTGTGCAAAGAGCATGGCCTCAAGATCATCATGGCCGGAGAACGCAGCCAATCTCTCAGCTATGCTGAATGGCTCCGGGAACAGAGCGGACAGCCCACCTTCCGGGGGATGCTGGCGATGGATTTAAAACGGGCCATAGAGGACGCCAACGACTATGGACACTTCCTCATGCTCATGGAGCATATGGGGTATGAAGTGAAACACGGGAACCGCCTCTCCTTCCGGCTCCGGGGGCAGGAGCAATGGATGGTTCCCGGCAGGCGCGACCCGCTGTTCACGGAGGACGGTATCCGAAATGCCATACAGGGGAATCTGGAAGCCATTGAAGCGAGGCTCCGGCCTGTGCTGATAGCAAGGCGGCCATATGAGCCGTACAAGAAGCACCCGAAATACACCGGCTTTATGGCCCTGTATGTCCACTATCTTTATCTGCTCGGAAAGATCAAAAAGCGGGAATATCCTCCCCGAATGACCCCGCACCTGAAAGCAGAGATCATGAAGTTCGAGAAATATAAGGCCCAATTCCGCTTCCTACATGAGAACAACATCTCCGGCCCGGAGCAGCTGGCGGCGCACAAAGTTGCCTGTGAAGAACGCCTCGCCGCCCTCACCAAGCACCGCACCATCCTCAATGCGCAAAAGAAAAAGCGCAAGCCCCTATATGACGCCCTTGCGGATGCGGAGGCCCTTCGCCCAGCCATGGATTTATATGCCCAAGGCATGACCGGCATGGAGGATGAGGCCGCAAGGTACATGGATGCTGTGGATGTTCTGGAGAAATCGGGCGTCCCGCTGGAGCAGCTCAAAGCGGAAAAGGCTGCGGCATATGAGGCCGTGGCGGAAGTCAATAGGGATATCCGGGCGGTACGAAAGCAGATCGCTCTGTGCGATGAGATCACAAAGAACATTCCCCAGATAGAAAAAGACGTCCATAGCGTGGAACGCACAAAGACCAAGGAGGTGAATCGAGATGTCAGAGAGTTCTGATGCAGCCGAACAGGTTGTCCGCATGATGCTCTCAGGCGGAGAAGTGGCCATACGGCTCTCCGGCTCCGCCCTGAAGAACGGCGCCGCCCTGCTGCTGGCGCTGTCCAAGAACCATAAGAAGGTGTACGGAAAAGTAAGCCTTAGAAGGATGCTCAATGAAACGCGGGATATCCGCACCTTTCCCATGCAGCCGGAGGAATACCGGCAGTTTGCCACACACGCCAAACGCCTGAAGATTCTCTTCTCCGCCATTCAGGATAAAGATAATCCCCAGGCTATGGTGGATGTCCTTATCCCTACGACTGAGATCGAGCGGGTAAACATGATCTTCGAGCGGATGCAGTATGTCCCTTCGGGATCGGAGCGGCAAGCCCCGGAGAATACCCCCAAGGAGGAACACCAGCCAAAAAAAGAGTCTCGGTCGGGACCCGACTCACAAGATACAAGGGGCAACTCCTCTACATGGAAAGGCAAAGACCGCGGGAGGACGATGCATGAGCGCCCCTCCATAGAGCAAAAGCTCAAGGAGAACAAAGCGGCGCTGGAGAAAAAACGCAGTGAGCAGGTTCCGGCCAGGACGAGGACAAAATCCAGGGGGCGTGCCAAGTGATGTTCCACAGTCCGCTCATTCTGAAAGGGGGCGTCCTGTATGCCCCATAAGCAATCGCGCACGGGAGATATCCTCCTGTGCGTATTTTTGTATGTCCCCGTGGCGTGGCTTGCGCTGGTGCTGGCCCAATGCTTCGGGAAGGGCGGCCTGCCCATGCTCATCGAGAACCTGACCGTGGCGCTCAATAATCCCTTGGCCGTTAACTGGACGGACAAAAGCCTCGTTGCGCTGCTCTTCGGCACCGGGCTATATGTCCTCTGCATCGGGCTGTATTTTACCGATCAGGCCAGGCGGCGTGACGGTGAGGAACACGGCAGCGCCACATGGGGCTCCCCGAAACAGGTCAACGCCATGTTCGCCCAGAAGCTCAACAAGCCCCTGACCCGCCATGTGAAGCTGGGGCTGGACGCCTACAAGCACAAAAGAAACCTGAATGTGTTGGTCATCGGCGGCAGCGGCGCTGCCAAGACGAGAGGATTCGTAAAGCCCAACATATTGGAGGGCAACGGATGCAGCATGGTCATAACCGACCCCAAAATGGAAGTGCTGAACGCCACGGGCAGCTTCCTCAAAAGCCAAGGGTACGACATCCGGGTGCTGAACCTTGTGAACCTTGCCCAGAGCGATGGATACAATCCCTTCGTGTATCTCCGGGATGACAAGGACGTTCTCAAATTGGTCACCAATCTCATTCAGGCCACCACACCCAAGGGCAGCCACGAAAGTGACCCATTCTGGACGAAGGCAGAAACGGCCCTGTTCATGGCCATTATCCTCATGCTGTTCCATGAGGCCCCGGCGTATGAGCAGAACTTCTCCATGGTGCTGAAGGTGCTGGAATATGCCGAGGTAAAGGAAGAAGATGAGGATCACGTCTCGCCCCTCGATCTCCTATTCAATTCCTTGGAGCAGGAACAGCCCGATCACATCGCCGTAAAACAATACCATATTTTCAAGATGGCGGCAGGCAAAACTGCGAAATCGATACTTGTGGCGGCGGCGGTGCGGATCAACGCATTCTCGTTGCCCCAGGTCAAGGCCATTACCGACCATGATGATATGGATTTGTACTCCCTGGGCGAGAAGAAATGCGCCCTGTATGCCGTGATCCCGGATAACGATGGCTCTTTCGATTTTCTCGTCTCATTGCTATACGCTCAGGCATTTCAAGCATTGTACTATTCCGCAGACCAAATCCACCACGGGCCGCTGCCCAACCATGTCCATTTTATCCTCGATGAATTCGCCGCCATGCCTCTTCCCGGATACACAAGGGAATTGGCAACCATGCGAAGCCGCAATATCTCCTCCAGCACTATCATCCAGAACATCGCCCAGATCAAGGAACTGTATAAGGACTCTTGGGAAACTATCCTCGGCAATTCGGATACCATCCTGTACCTTGGCGGCAACGAATCAAGCACCCACAAGCTCATATCCGAGATGCTGGGCAAGTCATCCATCCTGACCCGTTCCCACGGCGAGTCCCACGGCAAAAGCGGCAGCTATTCCACAAACACGCAATCCAGTGGCCGCGAATTGCTTGCCCCAGACGAAGTCAGAATGCTGGACAACCGGTACTGCATCCTGTTCATCCGAGGCGCTCCGCCCGTCATGGACTTAAAGTACGATCTCATGCGCCACCCCAATATCCGCTTCTCCCCGGACGGCGGCGGGCCGCAGTATGTCCACCGCAGGCAGCTCTATACCGGCAATCCGTTCCTTATCCAACAACCCGCCACATCTACAATTCAACAGAAGGAGGAAAACCATCTTGAAAAAGAATCATATGACCAATAACCGGGCCTATCGCATATTCGCCATTTTCGCTGTAATTGTGCTTTGCTTCAGCTTCACCGCCACC
>JAFSEB010000004.1 GCA_017435905.1 Clostridia bacterium
CGGAAATGCTGGATTCCACATGGCCGTGGGCGGATTCCGTCAGGGGCTTCACCACATGCCTTGCGGCTTTTGCCATGCCCGGCACGGTAACGGTGGGGGCTGTTATCTCCCTGCGCTTTTCGCCCGGCAAGTACACGCCGGCGGCGCTCATACCTTCGCCGGTAACGGCAGCGCCTTCAAAGGAGGCGGCACGCCCTTCCAAAGTGGAAACGTTCATGCTGCCGCTTTGAACGGCGGCGGTGCTTTGCATACGGGGATTGCCGCAGGCAACGCAGAAAATGGCGGCGGCATCGTTATCCCTGCCGCAGCGGCAGCGCCAGCGCTGGGGCCTTGCGGCTTTCGGGGCGTCCTTCTGCTGCCGGTAAGCGGCTGCCCTTGCATCGGCACGGGCTTCCTGTGCGGCCATGTTTTCCCGTGAACGGGCCTTGGCTTCCTCGGCGGCACGGGCACGCTCCTGTTGCTGCCGGCGGCGTTCCTCGGCGGCTTCTTCGTCAAGCTCCGCTTCAAACGCAGCGGCGCGCCGCCTGGCGGCGGCTTGCGCCTCCTTTTTCTTCTTGTTGGAGGAGTTGACGATGGCAATAATGATGCCGATCAGAAAGATCAGAAATTCCATATTCCCTCCTTTCTCCCGACAAGGTCGGGGGATGTGCCGCCGCCCTCAGGGGCGGCAGCGGATAAAGGGGTCATTACTTGCGTTCTTTTTCGGCACCGCCGGCGATGGAGTCACGCATTTTGGTGTCGGAGATCACGTTCTGCATGTTGTAGTAATCCATCACGCCAAGCTTGCCTTCCCGGAATGCGGCGGCGATGGCACGGGGCACCTCTGCCTCCGCCTCGATCACACGGGCACGCATGCCCTGCACTTCCGCCTTGTTTTCCTGCTCCTGGGCAACGGCCATGGCACGGCGCTCTTCCGCCTTCGCCTGGGCGATGCGCTTATCCGCCTCCGCCTGGTCAATCTGCAGCTGGGCGCCCACGTTGCGGCCCACGTCCACGTCTGCGATGTCGATGGAAAGGATCTCAAAGGCGGTACCGGCATCAAGACCCTTGTTAAGAACGGTCTGGGAGATGAGGTCCGGGTTTTCAAGCACATCCTTGTGGGTCTTGGAGGAGCCCACGGTGGTGACGATACCCTCGCCGATACGGGCGATGATGGTCTCCTCACCGGAGCCGCCCACGAGGCGGTCGATGTTGGCACGCACGGTGACACGGGCCTTGGCACGCAGCTCGATACCGTCCTTGGCGATGGCGGCGATAACGGGGGTCTCGATGACCTTGGGGTTAACGCTCATCTGCACGGCGTTGAGCACGTCACGGCCGGCAAGGTCGATGGCGCAGGCACGCTCGAAATCGAGGGGGATGCCGGCACGCTGGGCAGCGATGAGGGCGTTGACGACCCTGTCCACGTTGCCGCCTGCAAGGTAATGGGCTTCCAGCTTGTTGAGCGGGATCACAAGACCGGCTTTGGTGGCCTTGATCATGGGGTTCACGATACGGGAAGGCACGACCTTACGGATGCGCATGGCCACGAGCTGACCGATGCCCACCTTCACGCCGCTGGCACGGGCGGAAATGTAAAGGCCCACGGGCACGAAGCTGAAGAAGATGGCGAGGAAGATGATCGCCGCAACGATGATGAAAACAGCGATGATGAGTTCAGGCATTGTAGTTACCCCCTGTTAAAAGATTCTTTTTTGTGTTGTTGTGTTATCGGGATCCTATCCGCGCAGGCGGCGGAACAGGAACAGCAAACCGTAAATGAAGCCGATGAAGGCAGGCACGCCGATAAGAAGCTCCAGCCATGCCCGTTTGCGCAGGCGTTTGGCGGTTTTTTCATCCATGGTGTGGGCGATCTCCGCCTCCTCGGCAGCCTTGAGCAGTGCGGCGGCTTCGGCGCACTTCGGGCAGCCCTCCACGCCTTCCTTCACCTCATAGAATGCGCCGCATTTCATGCAAAATTTCATGTTCTTTTTCCGTGTCAGACTTTTTTGACGAGGATGCGAAGACCCTCCACCTGTACGATGCGCACACGGCTGCCTTTTTCAATGAAGGCGCCGTCGCTGACCACATCCAGCTTTTTGCCGTCAAAGTCCGCATTGCCGGAGGGGCGAAGGGCGGTCAGGCATTCGCCTTCAAGGCCGATGAGCGCTTCCGCACCGGCATCGGAAAGGGAGGTGGACTTTTTGTCGATGCTCTCCTTGAGGACGATGGAGGAACGGGAGAGGGCGCCCTTCTGGAAGGAGCGGTACACGAAAAAACCGGCGATGCCAAGGATGACGAGGATGAGCGCAAGGGTGATAAGGGCGCTTGCAAGGGAATCCGCCCGCAGCACCACCGCCGCCGCAAGGGCAACGAAGCCGAGAAGACCCGGCACGCCCATGCCCGGGGTGAACATTTCAGCGATCATCAGCCCAAGGCCCACGATCAGGCACATCACCGCCGGCAGGCTCCAGCCCATCAGATACTGCATAAAACCATCCATGTGGGAAAACCTCCTTTTGTCATCATGATACCCATATTCAAATAATGCGATAACGATACGGGAACATCCTGTATCGTTATTATATTAACATATGGTCACGTGACCGTCAACTATGCTTTTGCAAACAATTTGTGAATCCTTAATAATAAAACTCAAAAATGTGGCTGTCGAACCAGCGGGCAAAGCCGAAATCATAATTGGGAATGAGGCCGGTGGTCATCATTTTTACCACCAGCACCCACACAAGGAATACCACCACAAGGGAAAGCAGGATGATGCCGATCACAAGCAGGGGGCTTGCGCCTCGCTCTTCCTCCTCCGCAAGGGGCGCACGGGAACGGGGCAGATCCTCCTCGTCAAACAGCAGCGGCACCGCCGTGTTGTTTACGGGCGCCGGTGCTGCCTGCACGGGCGCAGGCTTCTTGACAACGATCTTCTGCACGGGCGCAGGCTTTTCCGCCGGTGCTGCCTGTACGGGCGCAGGTGCTGCAGGCTTTTCCGCAGGAACGGGCACTTCCTGCACGGGCGCCGCAGGGGCAGGCGCACTTGCCGGGGCTTCCGGCGCCGCAAGGGGCTCCGCAAACACCGGTGCGCTGCAGATCTCATCGGTCAGGGACATAAGCTGCACATCGATGTTTTCCTTCAGGGCGCCTTCCTGCGCAAGGGCTGCCACCCGGGAAAGCACCTTTCGGACGGCATCCTTTGCAGCGCCCTCATCATCGGTGATATCGAGGGCACGCTCGTAGATCTTTTTGGAATACAGCTGCATGAATGCACGCAGCTCACGCTTGTCGCCGCTGTTGAGCAGTGCGATCATTTCCTTGCGGTCATGCTCTGCGCCGGAAACGGGCCGATCCTGCATATGGCTTCCACTCCTTTGACAAAATTCGTCATCGTTATCCTTTATTATACATGGAAGCGGCGGCAACATGCAATCGAATTAATGACGATGGGGCAGCATATCGATTAAGATATGGAACTGAAACGTGTTTTGATGCGAAGGCGCCGCAGGCGCCCCGGCCTGCCCGCCTTTCCGCCGCCCTCTTTGCTGGCGGCGGCGCTTTGCGTGGGCTTTGCGGTGCTGCTGCTTCGGGGCTGCGCCATGGCAAGGGGCGGCAAGGACGCAAAGCCCCTTTCGGAGAATGGGGCGGATGAGATCCCCTCCCCGGAGGCAGCCCGGGCGGTGATCTCCCTTTTTGACGATGAAACGGGGGAGGTATCCCTGCTGCCCCTTGAAACGTACCTGACGGGGGTGGTGGCGGCGGAGATGCCGGCCTCCTTTCATGCGGAGGCATTGAAGGCGCAGGCGGTGGCGGCACGCACCTTTACGCTGCGGCGGCTGAAAGCGGCAGGGGGCGAGCCCTGCGGCAGGGGCGGTGCGGATGTGTGCACGGACAGCGGCTGCTGTCAGGCATACCGCAGCGAGGCGGCGCTCCGCAAGCGCTGGGGGGAGGATGCCGCCTACTACGGCAGCCGCATCAAGGCGGCGGTGGAGGCGACCGCCGGCGAGGTCATTACCTACGGCGGCAAGCCCATCGAGGCGCTGTACCATTCCAATTCCGGCGGGCAGACGGAAGATGCCGCCAACGTGTTTTCCGGCGGAGCGCCCTACCTTCTTTCCGTCTCAAGCCCGGAGGGAACGGAGAGCGCCCACTTCCGTGACAGCGTTTCCTTTTCCCGTGAGCGCTTTGCAAACCGGCTGAACGACGCCTTCCCCGGGGCGGAGCTTCGTGCAGACAGGCTGGAGGAGCAGGTACGCATCCTGTCCCGGTATGAAAGCGGACGGGTGGAATCGGTGCGCCTTGGGGAACGGGAGGTCACGGGGCGGCAGCTTCGCAGCGCCCTTGACCTTTCAAGCGCAAACCTGCAGATCGCCTTTTCTTCCGGTGCGGTGCGCATCGATACGCTGGGCTACGGGCACGGCGTGGGCATGAGCCAGTACGGCGCCGATGCCATGGCGGCCGCCGGGGCGGATTACCGTGATATCCTGCAGCACTACTATACCGGCGTTGCCATCACCGATATGGGAACGCTGATGGGCGGCGCTTGAAGGGAAGAAGTCCCCATGCTATAATGAAAAAAAGGGCGCAAAAGCGCCGATCATGCATGTGAGGTACTCTTTTTTATGACAAGGGCTTATTCGTTTTTGAAGGAATGCGGCATCTTTTATGTGATCACCGTGAATGAGGGCCGCCCGGCAGGCCGCCCCTTCGGTGCGCTGTATGAGAAGGACGACAGGATCTACATCACCACCGGCCGCTCCAAGGATGTTTACTGCCAGCTGAAGGCCGATCCCCATGTGGAGATCGTGGGCTACAACCCCATGAACGGCAACTGGATCCGCCTTGACGCCGTGGCGGCGGAATGTGCGGATAAGGCGGTGCGCAAGGATATGCTGGAAGCGCTGCCCACTCTGAAAAAGCTCTACGGCAGCGCCGGCAGCACGGAATACGTGGTGTTTGAGCTGACGGAGCGTGAGGCAAAGATCAATTCCGCCGGCAAATTCGTGAAGGTGGACTGATCCGGAAACGGCAAAGTGCGGCAGCAGGGAGACCTGCTGCCGCTTTTTTGTACATATTCCTGTTATTTTGACGAAAGGACATAAAAATAAATTCCCGTATTGAAAAAAAGCAACACCGTGTGTTATAATGCGTTAAACAGTTCCCATGCTTTCCATTTTCTCATTGATCACAGCGCTTTCAGCATTCGAACTACTGCATAACCACCATAAGTACTCCCCGCAGGCGGACGGAAAGTCTTGCTTGCCGCTGTGCGTTTTTTCAAAAACGCCTTTCAAATTGTTTTCGCCCCGTTTACGGGACAGAAATAAAAAACGAAGGAGAGAAACAGTATGAAGAAGTTTTTGGCACTCCTCCTTGCGGCCATCATGGTCCTCGCAGCTTTCGCAGGCTGCAAGGGCGGCGAGACCGCAGGCAATGAAGCCGGCAGTGCAGATGACGGCGAAGAAAAAGTTCTCCGCCTCCTCTATGACGTGGAAAACACCACGATGAACTACCTTTCCTCCGGTAAGGTGCTTGAGCACTACGTAGCCTGCAACTTCGTTGACGGTCTCGTGGAGTTCGACAACCACTCCAACATCGTTCCCGGCATGGCTGAAAGCTGGGAATCCACCCCCGACGGCCTCACCTGGACCTTCAAGATCCGCGAAGGTCAGTATTGGTACAACGCTGCCGGTGAGCAGGTCGCAGAAGTGACCGCTGAAGACTGGGTATCCGCTCTGAAGCTCGTCTGCACCCCCCTCAACGACTCCGGTACCTTCGACCAGGTCAAGATCGTTAAGGGCGCTGAAGAATACTTTGATGCCATCGTTGCCGGCGAGACCCCCGATTTCGCCGATGTGGGCGTTAAGGCCATCGACAAGTACACCCTGCAGTACACCCTCAACCGTCCCACTCCTTACTTCCTCCAGGGTCTTGCCTACGTTTGCTGGATGCCTGCCTACGGCCCCATGATCGAGGAAAACATGAGTGAAGATGCCGTTGGTTTCGGTACCTCCATCGACAAGCTCCTCAGCTGCGGCGCCTACATCCTCACCGAGTGGGAACCCCAGGTGAAGCAGACCCTCGTGAAGAACGAGAACAACTGGGATGCCGACCGTGTTTACATCGACCGCATCGAAAAGACCTACAACGCTGAAGCCGCTACCCTCGCTCCCACCATGGTGCTCCGCGGCGAGATCGACTCCTGCGACATTTCCAACGATATCCTTGACGACTGGAAAGCCAACCACCTCGATGTTCTCTCCAAGACCCGTCAGGATGCCATGTGGCATTACTTCTATTCCTTCGACTTCAGGCCCGCTTATCCCGATGAGTACAAGCCCGAAGACTGGATGCGTGCCGTCCTCAACAGCAACTTCCGTCACTCCATCATGAGCGCTTTCGACCGTGAATTCGTCATCCTGAGCGCCGTTGACCAGGAGAGCGGCCTCTCCCTCCTCCAGACCAGCATCACCCCTGCCGGCACCTGCTTCACTCCCGACGGTACCGACTTTGCGGATATGCCCCAGTTTGACGGTGTAGAAGACAACCTCTACAACGAGGAAAAGGCTCTCGACTACAAGGCCAAGGCGATGGAAGAGCTCAAGGCCAAGGGCGTTACCTTCCCCATCCAGGTCCTCCTCTCCTACCAGAGCGGCGACAAGAACATGGAGAACGAGTGCGTGATCGTGAAGCAGCAGCTTGAAAAGGTCCTCGGCACCGATTACATCGAGTGCGTCCTCTGGGCAGGCCCCTCCGAGAACTTCCTCTCCGAGACCCGCTCCGCCGGCAAGTACTCCTTCATGCGTACCAACTGGGGTGCCGACTACATCGATCCTCAGACCTGGACCGATCCCTTCTCCGGCAGTGTTGATACCGAGACCGGTCTGATGGCAGGCAACACCTACAACCGCTGGGATATCATCCGTGACGACGAAGCCTTCACTGCTGCTCTCGCCAAGATCACCGACAACAGCATGTCCCAGTACACCGAAGAGTTCCTGAACGATCCCGACTTCGCCGAAGTCCGCAGCATCCTTGAGCAGTACTACGCCCTCGTTGCCGAAGGCATTGCCGAAGGTATCGACATCCAGAAGCGCTTTGAGAAGTTCGCCGAGGCGGAAGCTGTGCTCATCAACAACGCCATGCTGGTTCCCTTCTACTGCCGTGCTGCGAAGTATCAGGCCACCAAGCTGAACATCTTCGAAGGCCCCTACGCTGCCTGCGGTTACTCCGTCGGTATGTATAAGGGCATCCACCTCCAGGATGACTACGTATCCATGGAGCAGTTCAACGAGAACATGAAGAAGTGGGAGAACGGCGAGATCTAAGCCGTAACACCCGGTTTTTCATCAAATCACACAAAACGCCCGGGCGGCCTGAAGTGACCCCAAAAAGTTAGACAATATTATCAAAAAATGTTTAAGCAGCCGAAAGGGCTTGCTGTCTGTGAATCGCAGGCGGCAAGCCCTTGAGTTTTGCCTTAATGCGACGGTTGTTATAATAATCCAGATATTCA
>JAFSEB010000029.1 GCA_017435905.1 Clostridia bacterium
ATGGCCGTTGCCCAGGAGCAGGAAAACAAGGCGGAAGTGCAGGGCATGCGTGCCCGTGTGATCGAGGCGGAGGCAGAGGTGCCCCGTGCCATCGCCGCCGCATTCCGGGAAGGCAAGCTTGGCGTAATGGATTACTACAACATGCAGAACGTGATCTCCGACACCAAAATGCGTGACTCCATCGCCGGCGGTGCCGAAAAAGAACGCAAGTAATGACCCCTTTATCCGCTTCCGCCCCTGAGGGCGGCGGCACATCCCCCGACCTTGTCGGGAGAAAGGAGGGAATATGGAATTTCTGATCTTTCTGATCGGCATCATCATTGCCATCGTCAAAAGCGTCAACAAGAAAAACAAGGAAGCGGAAGCGGCTGCAAAGCGCCGTGCCGCCGTTATGGAAGCGGAGTTTGACGAAGAGGATCCGCAGGAACGCCGCCGGCAGCAGCAGGCACGTGCCCGTGCCGCCGAGGAAGCCAAGGCCCGTTCACGGGAAAACATGGCCGCACAGGAAGCCCGTGCCAATGCAAGGGCAGCCGCTTACCGGCAGCAGCAGGACGCCCCGAAAGCCGCAAGGCCCCAGCGCTGGCGCTGCCGCTGCGGCAGGGATAACGATGCCGCCGCCAATTTCTGCATTGCCTGCGGCAATCCCCGTATGCACAGCACCGCCGCCGTTCAAAGCGGCAGCATGAACGTTTCCACTTTGGAAGGGCGTGCCGCCTCCTTTGAAGGCGCTGCCGTTTCCGGCGAGGGTATGAGCGCCGCCGGCGCATACATGCCGGGCGAAAAGCGCAGGGAGATAACAGCCCCCACCGTTACCGTGCCGGGCATGGCAAAAGCCGCAAGGCATGTGGTGAAGCCCCTGACGGAATCCGCCCACGGCCATGTGGAATCCAGCATTTCCGGTGTGGATGCATCCTGCCACACGCCGGATGACCCCATCCTTGAGGAGGAGGACGCCTACCGCATCAGTGAGGGCACCGCAGCGCCGCAGTTCTCCCTTGCCTTTGACCGCAATGCCGCCGTGCAGGGTCTTCTTTATGCGGAGATCCTCGGCAAGCCGAGAGCGCTCAGGAAATAACACAATGCACAGCAAAAAAGCTCCGAAGCCGATGCTTCGGAGCTTTTATTCTGCTGTTTCTTAATGCCAGACCAGCCAGCAGAACAGGTAGCCGGTCATCACCGCACAAAGGGTGAAGGGCAGACCGATGCGCATGAAGTCGCCCATTTTGACCTCGTAGCCTTCCTTGCGGAGAATGCCGATGGCGGCGATATTGGCGCTGGCCCCGATAGGAGTCAGGTTGCCGCCGAGGGTGGCGCCCACCAGCAAACCGAAATACAGCACCGTGGGGTCAATGCCCATGCCGGCAGCGATGCCGCTCACAACGGGCAGCATGGTGGCAACGTAGGGGATGTTATCCACAAAGGCGCTGATGAGCACGCTGCCCCATACGATGAGGGTGTAAAGCAGGAACAGGTTGCTGCCGCCCACCTTCACGAAGAAGCCGCTGATGTCATCGATGATGCCTGCATTGGTGATGCCGGCGATGACCACGAAAAGGCCGGCAAGAAGGCCAAGGGTCTGAAAATCGATCTCCTTGATGGCGGTGATGCCTTCCTCCCTGCGTTTGAGGATACAGCAGCGCACAAAGCCGATCAGGAACAGCGTCACGCAGATGATGCCGTTGGTGATGGCAGGCTTGCCGGGGATGAAGGAAGCGGCAATGAGCAGCACCACCGTGGCAATCAGCAGGTAGGAGGGGAACATGTCCGTTACCTCGGTGTGAAGATCGGAATCCACCTTCTGGCGATAGGCACGGAAGATGAACATGATCACGGGCACCGTCATCAGGGCGCCAAGCTCCACCGCAAAGAAGATGCTGGCTTTGCCGTCCATAAAGAAGAAGTCAAGGAAGTCCATGCCGGCATAGCCGCCCAGCATGATGGAGGTGGTGTCGCCCACAAGGGTGGCTGCACCCTGCAGGTTGGAGGACACGGCAATGGAGATAAGCAGCGCCACCGGGGAAACGTTCAGCTTTTTCGCAATGGCAAGGCCCACCGGGGCGATCATGAGCACCGTTGCCACGTTGTCAACGAAGGCGGAAACAACGCCCGCAAACAGGGACATGGCCACCGCCACCCACATCACGTTGGGGGTCTTTTTGAGGAGCAGCTCCGCCATGCGGTTGGGCATCTGGCTTTGAATGAACAAAGATACCGTGCCCATGGTACCGGCAAGCATCAACAGCACGTTGAAGTCGATGGCCTCCACCAAAGACACAACGGGCACGATGCCGGCGATGAGGAAAATGAGGGCGCTGGCGATGGCCACATAGGGGCGGTACTTCGGCAGGGCGATCATCAGCACATAAGTTAGAAGAAAAAGGATGAGTGCGAACAGCTTCATGGCGGTGAGTTTCTCCTTTTTGTTGTTCGGGCAGAAAGAAAGACCTTTATCAGGGTCTTCCGAAGCCGTGATAAAAGTCTTGTTTCGAAGCAATGCTCCCCACGCAGTCCGGATCGGTGCGATCGGGATGACGAAACTGCGCAGCAGGGCCGGAAAAAAGCCTTGCAAACGACTCCCTTTTACCGTGCGTATCATGACAAAATGCACAGTTCAATATTATAAATAGGATACCATAGCCTGTCAACAAGCGTCGTTTTTCTAACGGAGCGCACGCAACGGGGTATTCCGATAAGAAAACATCGGTCTAAGAAAGGCAATACCGGCCCTATCGGTGTGTTGTGCGGTCTTGAAATAGCACCACTATTCCTTCGACCACACGCCTGCCGATAGAACCGGTCTTGCCTTTTTAGACTC